>JBFFTH010000148.1:0-4689 GCA_041571855.1 Porticoccaceae bacterium | reverse complement strand
CCTTGCCCGACTGAATAGCCTTGCCAAGCGTCGGCGAAAGGTATTTCGAGAGACGGTAATTACGCAGTTTGAACTGCACCTGCATCTTCTCCAGTTCATCAACCCGCGACTTGAGGCCCTCTGCCTGCGAGTAGCTGTAAAGAGCATAGATGCAGAAATAGATACCCAGCGCCACCAGAACAGCGAGGCTTGTCTCCCAGTTGCTCTGCAGGCTGAAGGTGGGCTGTTGAATAAAAGCCAGGCCGACAGCGCCGGCAACCATCAGCAGGCTGTCGGAAACGACTCGCTTCAGGCCGCCGGATATAATCGCATTGAACTCCAGCAAGATAATGAACAGTAGTGAAGGCAGCGGATCAAAGTTGATCCAGGCGATCAGGCCACCCAGGGCGACCGAGTCCATTCGTGAGAGAATTAAATATTTAGTTGATCTTTTCAGTCGGGTGAAACGGATGAAAATCTGGCCACAGAGAAGATAGGCCAGTATTACCGGCAAGCAGACAAACAGTGTTTTTTCAGGATTGTCGTCATAGGCCGTGCTCAGCACGGTGGCGATGGCTGCAAATCCCGCGAGCAGTCTGAACAGAAACTGGTAGCTTGGTGCCTTTGGGGCAGAATTTGTTTTTATCTCGGCCATGTTCAGCCCAATGTCAAAATGGGGGTCAATTACACGATGATATTGCACAATTGTCCATGACCCGGGTCGCCAGTTTGTTACAATCTTTCGAAACTCGCTCGGTATATCTTTATGGATGCACTTGAGAATCTCCACAATCGGATTTCCATCAACCGCCTGATCGCCCCCGCTCCCTCGGGCGCTGTGCTTGAAAATATTATGAGAGCAGCATTGCGGGCTGCCGATCATGGACGCCTGCAGCCCTGGCGATTTCTGGTTATTGAGGGTCCAGGGCTGGATAGATTGGCAGCACTTTTCGTCGAGGCGAAAGCGGATGGGGCGAGTGAAGCTGAGATTGAAAAAGTTGCAAGAAAACCCCACCGGGCACCGATGATTATAGTGGCCATTGCGAGCCCAGTAGACTTGCCAAAAATACCGGTTATCGAGCAGGTGATATCAACAGGCGCAGCTGTACAAAATATGCTCAATGCGGCTTTTGCCCAGGGGGTCGGTGCAATGTGGCGGACTGGCGGACTTGCCTATGACCCAATCGTTCACCAGGGCTTGGGGCTATCCGACAGCGAGAGTATCGTCGGGTTTTTGTATCTTGGTTCCCCGGAGCCTGACCGCCAGAGCGCTGTGCCAAAACATGAGGTCGATAAATTCTTTCAACGCTGGCCTGCTGATTGATTTCAACCGCCTTGTTGTGTAGAGTTCGCCCTCCCGTTTTCGGTGAGGTGTCCGAGTGGTCGAAGGAGCACGCCTGGAAAGTGTGTATACGGCAACGTATCGAGGGTTCGAATCCCTCCCTCACCGCCAAAAATAGAACCCCGGCCCTGCGCCGGGTTTTTTATGTCTCCCTTAGGGAAAGGGGGAGTAACAGCCCCGTTCAAGAAAACTCGTTCGCCAGCTTGGGCGTCATCACCAAGCGATGGCGACAATTCTGCAGCACTCAGCTATTAGATTGGCTATTAGATTGCCACCCCATTTGCAACGAACGGGAGTTCCTGGGAATGACAGGATTCGTCTTTTGGCTAAGCCTAAGCTATTTTTCAGCGGGTCTCGGGTGAATTTTCCCTGTGTCCTGGTCCGGGCATAAAACGGTACCATCCGCCGGGGTTGTTAGGCTTCGAACGCTTTAGAATTGACTTCTTAATTGAAGAATAACCAGCTGAAAATACTGGCCGCTTATGAAGCGCTTCAATCAACCGGGGATTTATCTCAACACCAGGGATGATTCGTGATCCAGAAGGCCCCTGAAATCAAGCAACGCATATTTGTCGATGCGCAGGTTATGCATGATGAAGACGGGTTCCTGGAATAGGGGTCTGCGCACACAAAACAGTTCCCAGCTGAATTTCTCAAGAGTTTTAAGCGATATCTTCTGATCTTCGTTAAGCAGTCCGAATAACTCGCTTTTCCGTGGGATGGCTGGCTTGCCGTTGCGGCGTTCTCTGGTCATGGCTTAACTCTCTTATTCAAGTGCTTTTATGGGTACTTGGTAAGTACTTATTAGTGTCTGTATTTACTTGTGATTGTTATATAAATCGTCTAGAAGTCAACCGGCAAATGGTTTTACGGTTGATATCCATGCACTAACGGTCGGGTATGCGTAGTGCTCAAAACCTACAGGAGCGGGCATGATAATCAAAATGGATCTGGCGGTTAAGTCACCCAGTTAAATAAAATCATACCTGACTGCGATATAGGCATTGCTGGTGTCTTCAAATTGCCCGAAAAAGGTGCGCTGGTCGGCGCCACCAAACAGGTTCATACCCCCTTCGATCAGCAGTTGGTCGGAGGCTTTCCAGCTGACTTTTGGCCGCGCATAAATGTCCTGGTCCGTGGGTGACATGTAGGCAAAGAGAGACCAGGTAAGGTTCTGGTTCAGCGTCAGCCAGGTGAGGCGGGTTGTGATCACCTGCCGGGTTCTGTCTCTGCTGGGCTGGCCGGCGGGAAGGGTATCCCGGTAGGCGCCGTAGTCCTGGATGCGCTCGATGTAGAACTGGATGGCGCCGGTGAGGTCGGGTATCAACTCCCGCTCGTAGCCCAGCAGCAGGCGCAGTTCACTGTTGTTGACAAACGGATTGTCGCCCTTGCTGTCATCTTTCGAATCATAGTAGCCAAGCTCGATATTGCCGATGCCGCCGGCGATGTTACCGCGCATGGAGGCCCCGGTGGCGTTCAAGCGCGGGAAGGCAGGTTTAACGGTGTCGGGATCAAAACCGCCCGGGCTTTTCCAGTAACCGCAATAGCCGTAGAGGGCGTATTCGACCCCCTGAAAGGTTTTATAGAGTCGCAGGGCATATTCATCCCCCTGGGGTATGTCCGGCTCCAGGGGCAATTCGCGACCACTCAAAGAACCGGTGAGCGGATCGAAGTAGGAAATTCGTCGACCGTCGATAAAGCGGTCGGGGTCAAATTGCGGTGTCCAGACCAGGTCCAGGTTGAAGGCCTCGAAGAAAACGGAGGCCTTTACCGCATCCGATGGCGCTTTCAGGTACTCACTGTCGCGGCCAATAAAAAAACTGTTCCAGTCTTTCGGAAACAGGTCATTGATAAACAGCATATCCCCCGTGCCCCAGGTCATAATCTGGCGGCCCAGTTTGATGTCGATATTTTCCCCCAGCATTTTCTGTAGCCACGCCTCGCGCAAGTCGATTTCACCGCGGCCGCGATTGAGCGAGATGGAGTCGCTGTCATCGATATCGTCCAGCAGTATGTCCGTGGTCAGGTTGGCGGTGAGTGCTTCGGTGGTGTAATCGAGGGAGAGCTGCAGGCGGCCTTCCATGATCGAGGTGTCCCGCTGGCGGGGGTCGTCATGTAGCCGTGAGCCGGCCCTTGTTTCAGCAAAACCGTATGTAGAAAAAGCGCTTAGCGCGTTTACTTCATCTTCTTTTTCAAGTTTTGTCGAAGCCGAGATAGTCGGCAGTGGTGGTTCACCCAGCCCGCCGGGGAGTGCCGGTGGCTCCGGTTTCTCGGTCTGAAGGCCGCCTGGCAGCGGTGGTTCGGCCAGGGCCAGCATGGGTGAAAGCAATAACAGTATCAGCAGGCGGTGTAGATTCATGCAGTGGCGTCCTCCAACACCGTATTAACGCAAGTAGGAAACTGGGGCGCTGCGCAGGTAACGCTCGCTAAAAATATCATCCGGCATTTCCACGTTGTAGGTAACCCCGCTGTAGGTCATGACCGTTTTGCTGCCGCTGCGCAGGTCTTCCATGCTGGATTTTGTCACCGTCTGGTAGCCGTCAATAGTCTCCACGTTGATGGCAGTCGCCACCCGGTACTTTTCTCCTTTCTCGTCAAAATAAACCGTCTGCACCGGGATAAACGACTCTTTGTGGACATACATAATGTAATGCGCGAACTCGACGTTGGACGGGTCCTTGGGCGTATGCTTGAGAACATAATAGTTATCCGTGGTGTCAATCAGTTCATGTGTGTCCGCATAGAGGCTGCGGCCGCTGACATCTTCATAGAAATAATCGGAACCGGCAAAGCTGGTGCGCTGGTCGGATGCGGCAATGCGCTTTACCAGGTCGAGCGCCGGCAGGTAGAGCCAGCGGTCGTCGTCCTGCTCCAGATGCTTCAAGACCAGAAATACCATCTTGTTGACATCGGCCGGGCGCTGGAAATAGACGTAGAACTTCTGGTCGCTGTGATAGGCCTCGCCTCGGCTTTCATCGCTGTCGGCATCGTCTTTGCGGAGAATGGTAAAGCGACGCTGGCGAACCCGGCCCTGCTTGTCGGTAATTACCATTTCCACCTGGGCGCGACCGGATTTGCCCTGGTAGTAGGCAGTTTTATTAACCTCGTGGACGATCTCGTTGACGGTGATGTCGGCAGCCACAGCAAAAACAGTGGTCCCTGCTAATACCATCATTGCCAACAGCCAGTTTTTGATTAGTCCGGTGATTTTCAGGTTCATGTCAGGCCTCTTTTTTTAAGTCCACGCGTTTAAACACTACCCGCTGCAACAGTGTAATCAATGCGGGCAGAATAAGCAGTGTTGCCGCACCTGCGCTGAGAATAATGGAAGCAATGAAAACGCCGACAGTCTGGTAGGGTACCAGCGG
>JBFFTH010000147.1:0-4738 GCA_041571855.1 Porticoccaceae bacterium | reverse complement strand
GCGGGCATTTTTTCTGAGCCGGTTGGCAAGCTGGGTGGCACCCTCGCTAAGCTCGACCTTTTTTGCCGGTTTGCTGGCATCCGCCCGCTGTTCGGCTTCGCTGCGCAGCTGAAACAACAGCAACTGGCTGGCAATAGTACCGTTAAAAAGCCTGTATTTTTTCTCGGCCCGCAACCGAAGCTCCTGTGCCAGATCAGGATTGCCGGTAAATACGGCCAGGCGCCAACCGGGGCACTCCCGCTTGGCTACCTCGCCGAGCGTCTGGTAAAGGGGCTTGAGTGCTTCGAACTCCCCCCAGCGCTCGCCGTAGGGTGGGTTGGTAATGATAAGGCCGCTGTCAATCCTGCGGTGGGTGGGTTTTTTGAACGCCTCGAGAGGTTTCGCCATAACACGGACGATGCCATCCAGGCCGGCGGCCTCAATAGTCTCCTCCGCGGCCTTGATCGCCCGGGTATCCTTGTCGTAACCGCGTATTTCCGGCAATTCACCCTGCCTGCCCCGCTCTCGAGCACGTTCCGCAGTTTCCGAGGCCTCTTCGCGAATCGCCTGCCACTGATCACTGTCATGTTGCAGCCAACCGTGAAAACCGAATTTCCGGCGCCACAAACCAGGCGCAAGACCTGCCGCAATCATGGCGCCTTCAATTAACAGGGTTCCGCTACCGCAGAGGGGATCAATCAGCGCGGCTCCCTCCTCTGCCATCTCTGGCCAGCCCGCCCGGAGCAGCAGTGCCGCCGCCAGGTTTTCTTTCAGCGGCGCAGGAACCATCGCCTGGCGATAACCTCTTTTATGCAGGCTCTCCCCAGAGAGATCGATACTGACCTTGGCCAGGTTTTTCCCGAGATGCACATTGATCCTGACATCCGGCCTGCGCAGGTCCACGTCCGGTCGATCACCATAGCGCGCCTGGATGACATCCACCACCGCGTCTTTTACCCGCTGGGCGCCAAACTGGGTATGGCGTATGGATTCGTTGGTGCCGATAAAGTCGACGGCAAAACTGCTCCTGGGAGACAGGTGCTGATGCCAGCTGATCGCACGGGCACCCTCGTAGAGTTGATCCGCAGAATTGACCTCAAAACGAGCAAGAGGCAACAACACCCGATTGGCCAAACGCGACCAGAGACAAGCCCTGTAGGCCAGTTCCAGGGGGCCGGTCATGTAGACACCCGCCGCTGTCTGGCGCGGATTTTCAGCCCCCAGGGTACGGAGTTCATCCAGCAACAGCGCTTCCAGCCCCTTGGGGCAGCTCACAAACCAGGTTTCAGACACGGGGCCAGATCTCTTTGGTGTTAACGGGGTGGTGATTACTCATTGGAATTAAAACATCCCTCTCATAGAAAAAGAAAATCTTCGACAGAATGATGGCACTTTGTTCAACTGACCCTCGTGTAAGACACACACTCTATTGTCACTGGATAACAGGAGTATTTATGAAGAGACATAAAAGAGACCTCTCCCACCGCGCCTTTCTCAAAGGCTACCAGGCCGGATTCAACGGAAGAAACAAGGATGCCTGCCCCCATCAATACAATACAGAATCAGCTCACCAGTGGTACGAAGGCTGGCGTGAAGGCCGCGAGGACAACTGGAACGGTTACAAGCTTCATACAGAACAGCAGAAAGTTGCCAACCTCTAGCAGATCGCTGTTCACCTGATCACTGGTATCACTTTCGGGGCTGACTCAGAAACTGCACGCTTCAATCGCCGGGAAGTCAGCCAGTATCCCGGGACAGCCCCGAAATTGCATTCACGGACTGGGCTATCAGTCCGGGACCACGATAGATAAATCCGGAATAGACCTGCACCAGGCTGGCTCCGGCGGCAATTTTATCGGCAGCATCGCTACCGCTGCAGATACCGCCAACGCCTATGATTGGCAGTGCCCCATCGAGGGCCTTGCTGATAATACGGATCACCTCGGTCGATCTTCCGGCAAGAGGCGCTCCGCTGAGACCGCCGGCTTCACCGGCATGGGGGTGCCCTTCCACACCCTCTCTCGAGAGAGTGGTGTTGGTGGCGATGACGGCATCAATTTTCTGTTCGACCAGGATGGCGGCGATTTCGTTGATTTCTTTTGTCGTCAGGTCCGGTGCAATCTTGACGGCCAGCGGTACGTACCTGCCGTGCCTATGAGCGAGGTCGGCCTGCTCCTGCTTGAGACGGCTCAACAGAGCTTTCAGGGTTTCGCCGAACTGCAGGTCCCGTAATCCTGGCGTGTTGGGTGAAGACAGGTTTACCGTAATGTAATCGGCATATTCATAGACCTTGGCCATGCAAATCAGATAATCATCGACTGCATTTTCAACCGGTGTATCAAAGTTTTTGCCGATATTGATCCCCAGTACACCCTTGTACTTACGCTTTTTTACCTGCTCGACCAGGTGGTCAACACCCGAGTTATTGAAACCCATGCGATTGATAATGGCCTGCTGTTGCGGCAGGCGGAACAAACGCGGTTTGGGATTGCCCGGTTGTGGTCGCGGCGTAATTGTGCCGATTTCCACGAAGCCAAAGCCAAGACTGCCCAAGCCATCAAAGTAATCGCCGTTCTTGTCCAGACCGGCCGCAAGCCCGACGGGATTGTCAAATTTCAGGCCCATTACCTCTGTGGGACAGGATTTCACACGGCCGCCGACCAGGTTGGTAAACTTCAGTCTGCCCCCGTTTCTGATTGAGAACATGGAAAAGTCATGGGCGATTTCAGGGGGCAACAAAAACAACAGGTTGCGAATCAGGGAGTAGATCAAAACGGCACTCAGGGACGGCGATTTCAGGGGGCGCCAAGAATAACGGAATGGCCTGCCAAAGTCATCCGCCAGAAAGCAAAGCATAAAGGCGATGAACGGTAAAAAATTGGCTATTTTTTGAGCGAATTTGCTGTAACGTCCCTCGTCATCAGAAAAAAGTTACTTTAGAATACCGGCTTTGTTTTCAAACCCTTCCAGCAAATGTTCATAATATAAACAGCCTGAAAAAGGCAGGAGTCGAAAATGCGTCGAGTTGTTTTCAACCAGAAAGGTGGCGTCGGAAAATCCAGTATTACTTGCAACCTGGCCGCGATCAATGCACAACAGGGCAAGCGCACCCTCGTCGTTGACCTTGACCCCCAGTGCAACTCGAGTCATTACCTGCTGGGCGATAACAAGGTGATTGTTTCCTCCGCCGACTACTTTTCACAGACCCTGTCATTTTCCCTGATCGCCAAGGACCCGATGGAGTACATCTACGATACGCCCTTCGAGAACCTCTGTGTCATGGCAGCCAGTCCTGAGCTGGAGGAACTGGAGCAGAAACTGGCCGCAAAGCACAAAATATTCAAGCTGCGCGACATGCTCGACAAACTGGAAGGTGAGTTCGATGAAATCTATATTGACACGGCACCTGCCACAAACTTTTATACCACCTCGGCACTGATCGCTGCAGAAAGAGTGCTGATCCCCTTTGACTGTGATGCCTTTTCCCGTCAGGCACTCTACAACATCCTCGAGACCATCGATGAAACCCGCGCAGACCATAACCAGGAACTGTCGGTTTCCGGAATTATCGCCAACCAGTTCCAGCCGCGGGCTAACCTGCCGACCCAGATCATCGACGAATTGAAACAAGAGGGACAGCCAGTCCTGCCCGTGTACCTGAATCAGTCAGTCAAGATGCGCGAGTCCCACCAGGCCAGCACGCCACTGATTTTCTTTGCGCCCAAACACAACCTGACGCAACAATTCATCGAACTTCACAGGCTGTTGAAAAAAGAGGAAAGCGCCGGGAAAAACAAGAAAAAAGCACAGACCAAAAAAGTCGCCTGACAACGCCGGGGATGATCTGCTGAACTCTGATCTGGCGTTAAGCATCGGCGATTGTTTGCAACATTCGACATTGCCTGCCTTTACAGATAGCAAGCAATAATGGAAAACCTCAGCCCGGATGTGTGATGGAGAAATCCTGCAGCTTTTTAGAACACATACTGGATGCCATTACCGAACATATCGTTGTCATCGATAACAGCGGAGCCATTGTTTTTTTCAACCAGGCCTGGCTATGTTTTGCCGCAGACAATAATCGCCAGGTCAGGAAAAACTGGCTTGGTGTCAACTACCTGGAAGAGTGCCGAAAAGCTGCCCTGATGGGCGAGGAAAACGGCAACATTGCCGCTGCAGGGTTGGAGAAGGTTATCAGCGGTGAAAACAACCGGTTTTATTTTGAATACCCCTGCCACAGTGAATTTGAACAACGCTGGTTCAAGCTAACCGTCACTCAGTTCGAAACCCGGGGCGAGCGTTTTTTTGTCATTTCTCATCTGAACATCACCGATCTGAAAATCGCCGAGCAAGAAGTCCAGAATCTGTTGCGCGTCGACGGTCTTACCAATGCCGCCAACCGCCGGTATCTCGATGAGTTTCTTGCCAGGGAGTGGAACCGTTGCGCGCGTTACCGCCAGCCCCTGTCAATGGCACTGATCGATATTGACCATTTCAAGCTACTGAACGACACCTATGGACACCAGCGAGGTGATGACTGCCTGAAGAAAGTGGCCAGCGTACTAAAGGCCATCTCGCAGCGCCCGGGGGACCTCTGCGCACGCTACGGTGGGGACGAGTTTGCCCTGATCTTAGGAAATACCGACTTGCTCACTGCCGGGAACCTGGCCGAAAAAGCAATGCGGGAAATCAGGGCACTGAAAATCCCCAACAAAAACTCCCCTGTAAGCCCCACGCTGACCATCAGCATTGGCCTTTT
>JBFFTH010000146.1:0-4824 GCA_041571855.1 Porticoccaceae bacterium | reverse complement strand
TATTGAACACTTTGAATGTTCGGTGTTTACAGGCGAGTACATCACCCAGGATGTTGACGAACTTTATCTCACAGCGCTCCAGCAAAAGCGAAATGATGGCGCCAAAATGGAAAGTTCTTCCGGTGACGATGACGGCAACGGCGACGTGTTAGGTATCCACAATGCAGATGCCGAATCGTAATTGATCACATACATCGTTTTGATCGCAAAGAGATTTTGTTGTGAAGCATGACAAGCAAGATTTAAAAATAGACACGCTGGCGATACGCACCGGGCATGTCCGTACCCCGGAAGGAGAACACAGTGAGCCGCTTTTTCTGACCTCGAGCTATGTCTTCGACTCCGCGGCAGAGGCGGCATCCCGTTTCAGCGGTGACAGCCCCGGCAATGTCTACTCCCGCTATACCAACCCGACAGTTGCATCATTCGAGGAGCGCATTGCCGCACTGGAAGGGGCGGAGCAGGCGGTGGCGACCTCATCCGGTATGGCCGCCATCCTGGTCACCTGTCTGGGACTATTGAAAGCCGGGGATCATATCCTTTGCTCGAAGAGTGTTTTCGGTTCCACCAATATATTGCTGGAAAAGTACCTCAGCAAGTTTGGCCTGGAAACTACTTTTGTCACAGCATGCGATATGGACATGTGGCGGGATTCCATCCGCCCGCAAACGCGGCTGTTGTTTATTGAAACCCCATCGAATCCGCTGGCTGAAATTCTGGATATTTCAGCCCTGGGACGGCTTGCGAGGGACAACAATGCATGGTTGGCGGTCGATAATTGTTTCTGTACACCTGCCTTGCAGAAGCCCCTGGAACTGGGGGCGGATCTTGTGATTCACTCTGCCACCAAATATATCGACGGGCAGGGGCGCTGTCTTGGCGGTGTCGTTGCCGGTCGTGAAGAGCAGATGGCAGAAATACTGGGCTTTGTCCGCAGCGCGGGACCCAGTTTGAGCCCGTTTAATGCCTGGGTTTTCCTCAAGGGCCTGGAAACCTTGCGCCTGCGCATGGAGGCACACTCCGCCAATGCGATGGCACTTGCAGCCTGGTTACAGCGACACCCGAAAGTTGAAAAGGTGTTCTATGCCGGTCTGGAAGATCATCCAGGACATGAACTGGCAAAAAAACAGCAGCGTCACTTTGGCGGAGTTCTGGCCTTCCGTGTCAAGGGGGGGCGCGAGCAGGCCTGGAAGGTTATCGATGGTGTCAGATTGTTGTCGCTGACGGCAAATCTGGGTGACACCAAGAGCACGATCGTTCATCCTGCGACGACCACCCATGGCCGCCTGACCGATGAACAGCGTGCCGAGGCCGGGATTACCGAAAACCTGATTCGAATTTCCGCAGGGCTTGAGGACTTCTCCGACCTTCGGGACGATCTCGAGCAAGCACTGGCGGCTATCTAGTAGTTTCCTCCACGAAACAAGCAGCAGGGCGGTTAGCGAACGTGCAAAAGGCGGTAGAACAAATTGTCAGCGATGTCGGTCGTGTATTGATTGGCAAGGAGCGGCAAATCAAGCTGGCGCTTTCCTGTCTGTTCGCCCGTGGCCACTTGCTGATAGAAGATTTGCCCGGGATGGGGAAGACCACCCTGGCCCACGGTCTCGCCAATGTACTGGGCCTTTCCTTTAACCGCATCCAGTTCACCAGTGATCTTCTGCCCGCGGATGTGCTGGGCATTTCGGTCTATGATCGCAATCGGGGGCAGTTCGAATTTCATCCCGGCCCGGTGTTCAATCAATTGCTTCTCGCCGATGAAATCAATCGCACCACGCCAAAAACCCAGAGCGCACTGCTGGAAGCGATGGCTGAAGGGCAGGTGACCGTGGACGGAAAAACACGATCGCTTCCCTCGCCATTTTTTGTCATTGCCACCCAGAATCCCCTCAACCAGGCAGGCACTTTCCCCCTGCCGGAATCCCAGCTGGACAGGTTCCTGATGCGGATTGAGCTCGGTTACCCGGATCCGTCAGCGGAAAGACAAATTCTTTCCGGAGGAGACCCACGCCTGCTGCTGGGCGAACTCAAGCCGCTGCTGCAGACAGAGCAGCTGTTGCTGATGCAACAAAAGGTCGATGGAATACAGGCCACGGATTCACTGATCAGCTATCTGCAGAGGTTAATCCAGTACACTCGCGACGAGCCCCTTTTTCACCATGGCCTGTCGCCGAGGGGGGCGATAGCGGTACTGCAGAGCGCCAGGGCCTGGGCGCTGGTTCACGGACGCAGGCATGTTATCCCCGAGGATATCCAGGCAGTATTTCCGGCGGTGGCCGCCCACCGCCTGCGCGGAGCCAGCGAATATGCCGAATATGCCAGTGAAGCACTGATAAAGCAGGTGCTGAACAATGTCGATATTGTCTGAAGACCTTTCCACAGCCCCGGCATCATGTTTTTTGCGGGCATAAGGCAAAACGTCGATCGTTATCTTGGTCTGTGGCTGGGCCGCCGCATCCCGCCCACACGCGCTATCCGGCTCGACAATAAAAAACTGTTTATTTTTCCCTCTGCTGCTGGTGCTGGCTGGCTGCTATTGATGTTCCTGACCTGGCTCGCGGCCACCAACTATGAAAACAACCTGCTTTTCGCTTTTGCCTGTTTGCTGACCTCCCTGTTTGTGGTCGCTATTCTTGCCACCTTCGCCAACCTGTCCGGAATTACCATCAAGTATGTGCGTTCAACTGCGGCCTTTGCCGGTGAAGAGGCCATTATCGAAATCGTGCTGTCCCAGACTCAGCATAAAATTCGTGAAAATATCCGCTGTTTTTTTAATCATTCTGCAACCGTCGTCACCAGTCTTGATGGCACAGAGGAACAACGCATACGCTTATCGGTGCCGGCTGATCAGAGGGGTTGGCTCAAGCCGGGGCGTCTGACCATAGAAACCACCTATCCGCTGGGATTACTAAGGGCATGGAGCAAGCTCGACCTGGACGTTGAATGCCTGGTCTATCCACGACCGCTAAACGATATACCCTTTGCGAGCCTGTCATCAGGTAAAGGGGAGGGTCCGTTGCAAGCTGCCGAAGGCTCGGATGATTTTGTCGGCCTGAAGGATTACCGGGAGGGGGACTCACTGAAGCGCATCGCCTGGAAGCAATACGCCAGGGAGCAGGGCCTGATGGCCAAACACTATGCCGACCCGGCGGCCGAAGAGCTCTGGCTGGACTGGGAGGCGTTTCCAGGTTTCGATCGCGAGGCAAGGCTGAGCCGACTCTGCGGCTGGTCAGTTGAGCTTGCGCGCACACCCAACAGCTATGGTCTGCGCCTACCCGGCGTTGAAATAGCACCGGGTCGGGGTAGCGCTCACCAGCAGTCCATTTTGCGGGCGCTGGCGTTGTTCGAGATTGCGCCAGCAGGGCAGGCTGAACAGTGACACAGCACTGGCAAATACCACGTCTCGCCTTGCTGTGGATGATTCTGGCCTACCTGTCAGTGATTGCACTTCATTTTTCCCATTTACCCATGTGGATTTCCCTGGCTGCCGCTGTAGCCATTCTCTGGCGGATCCAGCTCTTTCGCGGGGCCTGGTCCAGCCCCGGCAGACCCGTCAAGGTTGCCCTGGCAGTGCTTTGCGTGGTCGGCCTCTATGCTGTTTACGGGCGGCTGATAGGCCTTGAACCCATGGTTGCGCTGCTGACCTCGGCATTCACCCTGAAGTTGCTGGAAATGCAACAACAGCGTGATGCCAGAATTGTGATCTACCTGGCGTTTTTTTTGGCCTCACTGCAGGCGCTGTTCGACCAGAGTATTATTGGCGCTATCTATATTTCAGGCAGTTTCGTCCTTATCGCGGCGGCACTGGTCGCACTGCACCAGAGCAGCGATAACCCGGCGCACTTCCGACCCCTGAAAACCGGAGCTGCGCTGTTGCTGCAGGCCCTCCCGCTGATGATCGTCCTCTTCATGGTAATGCCGCGCATGGGCTCACTGTGGGCAATCCCGATCCAAAGCCACAGTGCCAGAACAGGCGTCAGCGACATCATGCAGCCAGGCGAATTCAGCAAGCTTGGTCGCCTGGCCGACGTGGCGTTTCGAGTCACATTTGAGAGCGACCCGCCACCGCGACATCAGCTCTATTGGCGCGGACTGGTGCTCTCACGATTCGATGGTCGCAGCTGGAGCACTGTCGGGACAGACGGGTTTGGTCACCGTGCAGAGCAGCAGTGGTTTGGCAAACCACCTGCGGACTGGGACCAACTGATTGAGCGCAGTGGCGATCCGGTTCAATACAACATTATCATCGAACCCAGTCACCAGACCTGGTTATACGGTCTTTCAACCCCCATACCGGACAGCCCCGGGGTTGCTTTCCAGCGCGACTTTACCCTGGTTTCCCCAAACCCGGTCACTGCCAAAACACGCTATCAGCTGAAAAGCTGGCTGGACTACAAACACAACCCGACCCAATTAACCCACAGGCGTCGCGCCATCGAGCTTTCCCTGCCGCAGGGATACAACCCGAGAACGGTTTCCCTTGCCCAGCGCTGGCAGCGGGAAACCCGTAACGAATATGAGCTGATTCGCCGCGCCCTAAAACTCTACAACCGCCAGTTTGTCTATACCCTGAAAGCGCCCCGTTTGGGTAAAAACAGTGTCGATGAGTTCCTGTTCAAGAGCCAGCGCGGTTTTTGTGAGCATTTTGCCAGCAGTTTTGTGGTACTCATGCGCGCGGCCGGCGTTCCCGCTCGCGTCGTGGTCGGGTATCAGGGTGGCGAACGTCACCCTGATAGCGACTACTGGCTTATTCGTCAGTACGATGCCCACGCCTGGGCGGAAGTATGGATCGAAGGCGAGGGCTGGATCAGAGTTGATCCAACAGCC
>JBFFTH010000145.1:0-4893 GCA_041571855.1 Porticoccaceae bacterium | reverse complement strand
ACAGATACCGAGTGCACCCATATTACCGGGCCCTCCGCCTGCAGTGACCGAATAAAACCAAACCGCTCACCCCAGCGACGTCTGTAATCCGGGGCCTTGAGGCTGCGCAACAACAATCGCAGCACAATCACCGGTAACAGCAGATAAAAAAATACAGTGTATAAAAATCTCGCCAAAATATTTCCCCCTGTTGCTAAAAGCATAACGGCATGCTCCAAGTCACGCTATACTAGTTAGCACATTTTGAATGAGGATCGTTTAAGCCAGTGACTGAACAACCTTACCAAAACGTCAAAGTCGATGTCGCCATTATAGGGGGAGGCGTCGCCGGCCTGTGGCTTCTCAACCGCCTGATTGGAATCGGCTACAACGCCGTTCTTTTTGAGCAGAGAGCGCTGGGCAGCAGTCAGACCGTAGCCAGCCAGGGCATGATCCATGGCGGCATCAAGTACACCCTGAGCGGATCCCTGACCGGCGCCTCGGAAGCGATTGCTGATATGCCTGATCACTGGCAAGCGTGCCTGCGAGGTGAAGGCGATGTGGATTTGCGGGGAGTGGATATTCTCAGCGACCACTTTTATCTCTGGTCCAGCAATACCACCCTGTCGAAAATGACCACGTTTCTCGCCAGCAAGGCCACCCGTGGCCGGGTGGAAAAGGTGAAGAAAAAAGCCTTGCCGGCCATTTTCCAGCAACCTGGCTTCAGGGGCACAGTCTACAAACTGGTTGATATTGTGCTTGATGTACCAAAAGTCGTGCAGAAGTTGGCCGAAAACTGTCCGGGCAGGACTTTTCAGATTGACTGGAACAAGGCCAGCTGGCACAAAGACAAAGATGGCACTGCCGCACTGGATTTTGATCATGATGGCAGGACTGTTCGCCTCAATGCCAGACAGTTTGTCCTTACCGCCGGCCAGGGCAATGAAAAAATGCTCGCCGATCTGGAGGCAGATTCCCCAAAAATGCAGCGCCGCCCACTGCAGCAGGCAATGGTCAAACACAATTACCCACACACATTTTACGGACATTGCCTCGGCGCCGAGAAAACACCGCGGCTCACAATCTCCAGCCACCCCTGCAAAGACGGCAGCCAGGTTTGGTATCTGGGCGGCTCCCTGGCCGAGGACGGTGTGAAACAGACCAGCGAAGAAGTCATCGAAAATGCAAAGAAAGAACTCTCGGAGCTGATGCCCTGGGTCGACCTCAAAGATGCCCAATGGGCCACACTTAATGTTGACCGCGCCGAACCCCAGCAGAAAAATCTTGCCCGGCCCGATCAGGCGTTTGCTGAAAAGGCAGGCAATTGTGCGAATGTAATTGCGGCCTGGCCGACCAAGCTTACGTTGTCACCGAACCTTGCCGACGAGGTGATAACGCTGCTGAAGAAGTCCGATATCCAGCCACAGAGTGGAGATATTTCCAGCCTCAACTTTTTGCCGCCGCCTCCCGTTTCTGCCACCCCCTGGGATGACGCCTTCCCGACCTGGAATGGAGATGCCTGACGCTCTCCCCAAACGACACTTCGGCGATACCGGCCTTGAGGTAAGCATAATCGGGCTGGGCACGGTGAAACTGGGGCGCGACCAGGGGGTCAAATACCCCAGCGGCTTCACCATTCCCGATGACCGCCAGGCAGCAAACCTGCTGGCGCAGGCCAGGGATCTCGGGATCAACCTGATCGACACCGCTCCGGCCTATGGCAACAGTGAGCAGCGTCTTGGCAAGCTTCTGCAAGGGCAGCGTGACCGCTGGATTATCTGCTCAAAGGTCGGCGAGGAGTTTGAAAACGGTGCCTCCCGTTTTGATTTTTCGCCTGAGCACACCCGCACCAGTGTCGAGCGCAGCCTGGCGCGCTTAAACACTGACATAATCGATATGGTGCTGGTTCACTCTGATGGCAACGATCTACATATCATCGAAAATTGCGGCACCCTGGAAACGCTTTCTGCCCTTAAATCAGAGGGCAAGATTCTCGCCTTTGGCATGTCCACCAAAACTGTTGCCGGCGGTTTGCTGGCGGCAGAACACTCCGATGGCGTGATGGTGACCTGGAACCTGCAACACGATGAAGAAGTGCCGGTTATCGACTACTGTCAGCAAAACAACAAAGGCGTGCTGATTAAAAAAGCCCTGGCCAGTGGCCATGCCGCAGTACCGACAGTCGAGGACCCGGTGCACAAAAGTTTTCAGATGATCTTTGCGCACCCCGGCGTCAGCAGCGCCATTGTCGGCACTATCAACCCGAAACATCTCAAAGAGAATGTCGAGAAAGCTGTAGCAGCTTGCAAATAGCCTGCTACCCTGGAACCACAATGTGGCCATCAGAAGCCAGCCGATAATTCGATCGCTCAAGTTGTTTTACTGATGCTTTCTTCATCTCTGAAAAAAAACGCTACGAACGCTTGGCCCTATGGACTTCCCTCTGCTTCTCCTCAATGTCCGATCGCTGGCGGACCGCCACGGTCAACTGCGACGATTCAGCAGCGCTGTAAATGGATATTTGCTGCAATGCGCATCTGTGCAAGGGGTGAACTTCAGCCCGTTGAAATCGGCGGGCAACGGAAGAAAATAACGGCATTCACAGTCAGGGCTGTATGAGGAATTTTTGCTTAAAGATCAAAAATCACGCGTTTCTTAGCGGCCGCCAGTTTTCTCAAAAGCAATGCGGAGTAAGGACGTGCGAATAAGTCGAACAATCTTTTTGCTGGTTGGTTATTTTGGGGCAAGCAAAAATAAGGCCTTCGCCAGAGACGGTGAAAACAAATCAGAGTATGAATCTGTTACCTAGATTTATTTGCCCTGAATTTGATTGACGATTGCAGTGGTTGAGCAGTCATCGAGGAAATCCAGTGCCGCCACCTTGCCGCCATAACCCTCGACAATCTCCCAGCCGACTACCTGCTCTTTTGAATAGTCGCCGCCCTTGACCAGGATATCCGGCTTGATCAGTTCCAGCAGACGCTCCGGCGTGTCATCGTCATAGGACACCACCCAGTCCACTGCCTCCAACCCGGCCAGCACCGCCATGCGACGTTCGACGGGATTGATGGGACGCCCGGCACCCTTCAGGCGTTTCACCGAGGCATCGGAATTGATCGCCACTATCAACCTGTCGCCCAGTTTGCGTGCCTGCTCCAGGTAGCCCACGTGACCCGCGTGCAAAATATCGAAACAACCGTTGGTGAAAACAACTTTCTCGCCGTGGGCCCGAGCATCAGCCACATCGATCTGCAACTGCTCGTCGTTGACCACGCCGCGCTCCGAACCCTGCTCCTGCTGCATCGCCCGGCGCAGTTCCGGCATACTGATCGTCGCCGTACCCAGCTTGCCGACCACCACGCTGGCCGCGATATTGGCCATAGCAACCGCCTCCGGCAGCGGAGCTTTAGCCGCCAGCGCGGCACCCAGTACAGAAATAACTGTATCGCCGGCACCGGTAACATCAAACACCTCCCGCGCCCGCGCCGGAAGATGGAGTTCCGGCATATTGGGGCGAATCAGGGTCATGCCATGTTCGCTCCTGGTTACCAGCAAGGCCTCCATGTCCAGCTCCTTAACCAGTGCCACGCCTTTTTCGACCAGCGTCTGTTCATTTTCACACTTGCCAACAACTGCCTCGAATTCAGTGAGGTTGGGCGTCAGCAGGGTGGCGCCCCGGTAAGGCTGAAAATCTGTCCCCTTGGGGTCTATCAACACCGGTACAGCTGCCGCCCTTGCTGCCTGAATCAACGGTTGCGGATTCTGCAGCGCACCCTTGGCATAATCTGAAAGAATCAGTACGCCCACGTTCGGCAACAGCGCAGCCACCCTGTCGGCCAGGCTATCCGCGTCAGAGGCATCAAAAAACTCTTCAAAGTCCAGCCTTAACAGCTGCTGTTGACGGCTGATAACTCTCAGCTTGGTAATGGTCGGTTTATTCTCGGCAACGTGGAAATCGGCATAGATGCCGGCGGAATCGAGTCGTGTCTTCAGGGCATCGGCCGCTTCATCCCGGCCGACAATGCCGACCACCGAAGCGCCCGCTCCCAACGCGGCAATATTCAGTGCGACGTTGCCGGCACCACCAATGCGGTCCTCTACACCTTCCACCTTGACCACCGGTACCGGCGCCTCGGGTGAAATCCGGGATGTCGGCCCATGCCAGTATCGATCCAGCATCAGGTCACCCACCACCAGCACCTGGGCCCTGTCAAAACGGGGGATGGAAATCTGCATTGTTATTTTCCTTATTCAGAATTCACCGTACATTGCGACTATGTTAGCACAGGACAACTTCGTATAATGAATCCCAAACGGTGCGAAACTGGTTATGAAAAAACTCTCGAAAGAAGGCTATTTGACAATGCGCGATGGCGCCACCGTGATCGAGAAAGACACTCACGGTGACAAGGTGTTGCTGTTAAAAGATGGCACTTACCTGAAGCTGTTTCGCGTCAAGCGCCTGATATCTTCTGCACGGCTCTTGCCTTACTCAAAACGCTTTGTCAAAAATGCGCGCAAGCTGAGCCAGATGGGAATCCCCACCGTCACACCGATCGAACTGTACAAAATCCCGTCGATTCAGCGTACTGCCGTTCATTATGCCCCGCTGCAGGGCACCACCCTTCGCAAACTGCCAAATGGAATCGATAAATTCCTTGCGGAAAGGCTGGGGAAATTTATCCGCGCTCTGCACGACGATGGCGTCTACTTCCGTTCACTGCATTTAGGCAATATTGTTCTTACTCCAGAAAACCGGTTGGGGCTGATTGATGTTTCGGATATGAGGATTTATGGGAAATCCTTAACAGAGGATTTAAGACTAAGGAATTTTGAACACCTATTTAGGTACGATATTGACAGGAACTATGTCCACTCATCACTCAGAGAATTCACACATGGCTATGAAAAATT
>JBFFTH010000144.1:0-4947 GCA_041571855.1 Porticoccaceae bacterium | reverse complement strand
TTCAAGGGGCCTGCTGGCAGTGATGCGAGAGTCCAGTTGGCGGAGGCTACCTGCTGCCGCATTGCGGGGGTTGACGAAGATTTTTTCACCCGCTTCACGGGCGGCCTGGTTGAGCCTTTCAAAGCCCGCCCTTGGCATGTAGATTTCGCCCCGCACTTCCAGCCGGGCGGGGAAATCATCCCCCTGCAATCGCAGCGGGATAGAGCCGATGGTGCGGACATTTTCGGTGATATTTTCGCCACTGGCGCCATCACCTCGGGTGGCACCCCTGACCAGCACACCATCTTCATAGATCAGGCTGACAGCGACGCCGTCCAGTTTTGGTTCGCAGACATAGCTCAGTGGCTCATGATGTTTCAGGCGATCGCATATACGTTGCTGGAATGCTTCCAGCTCTTCATCACTGAAGGCATTATCAAGCGACAGCATGGGGACTTCATGAGTCACCGATTCGAAAGAAGATAGCGGTGTTGCCCCCACTCGCTGTGTCGGTGAATCCGGCGTCCGCAGCGCTGGAAAAGACTCCTCAAGCGACTGCAAGCGCCGCATCAGGCGGTCGTATTCAGCATCCGGGATACTGGGTTGATCCAGAACATAATAGCGGTAATTGTGCTGGTTCAGCTGTTCCCTCAGCTGTGCGGCCTCGCTGGCGAGCTCGGAAGAAGGCGCAGGCGGCAATTCAGCATTATCAGCAGGTGCCCGGCCGGCCATTGATTAATGGACCCCGGCGGATCGTCTGGCGACAAAGCTGTCGATTCGGTCTCGTAGTTGCTCAAGGGTTTGGCTGGAAAGTTTAGTGCGCGTCTCATCACACAGATCGCCACCGAGGCGCTGAACGAGCTTGTGAGCCGTACTGAGCATCGCCTCAAAGGCCTTGACCGGATCGTCGAGGTTCTCCATGGCAAAAAAGAGACTGACACCGGGGGTTTCAAACTGGCTCATCGAGCCGAGTTCAAAAGTACCCGGATTAACGGAATTGGCAAGGCTGAAAAGCACCTCCCCGCCACTGTCATGACAATGGAAAATGTTCATTTCACCGTAGCGCATACCGCCCTCATGCAGGGCCTGCAAAAGCAAAGTTCCGGGAAATAACGATCCCTTTTCTGCCATTAAATGCAATACAACGACACCGCCCTTGACTTCAGCCTTTTCCGGTTCGGGATCGGCAGCGGGCTCCGGTTGCTCGTGCCCCGGATCCTCTGCTGACTCCAGTTTTTCCGGCGTTGGTTCCTGTTGCTGAAAAATACTCAGCCTGGGTTTGCTGGCCTCAGCTATTTGTTTCAGGGAGCGACTCAGCTCCTCAACATCCGAGTCATCCCGCCGGGCGACAATCCTGGCGCCGCCACTGGGCAATTCACTACCATAATCGTTATCACCCATATCATCGTCAAAGATGGGTTGCTTGCGTCGGGGCATGCGTATTTTCTCATACCGCGCTCGCCGGACACGCCGAATCACGTCGAGCACGATGGCAATAAGAACCAGAATGCCCACAAGAATCATTATTTCGCGACCGCCAAATTCCATAAAATCCTCTGTTTTCAGTTCGCAATAATAGCGCTCATTTAACCCGCATTAAACCGGCCAGGGCTCCAGCCGAGATTAGGCTTCTGCCAATTCAGCGGCCTGGTCGACATCCACCGTCACCAGGCGCGAAACTCCCGGTTCATGCATGGTGACCCCTATCAACTGGTGTGCCATTTCCATGGCTATCTTGTTGTGTGTGATGTAGATAAATTGCACTGTCGCGGACATTGCCTCCACCATTCGTGCGTAGCGACCCACATTGGCATCGTCCAAGGGCGCATCCACCTCGTCCAGCATACAGAAAGGCGCCGGGTTGAGACGGAAAATCGAAAATACCAGCGCAATCGCGGTCAGCGCCGTCTCGCCCCCGGACAGCAGGTGAATGGTGGTGTTTTTCTTACCGGGTGGACGCGCCATGATAGCGACACCGGTGTTCAGCAGATCATCACCGGTCATTTCCAGATAGGCGTGACCGCCGCCAAAGAGTCTTGGAAACAGCTCCTGCAGTGAAGTGTTGATTTTGTCGAATGTTTCCTTGAAGCGGGTTCGCGTTTCCCGGTCGATCTTGCGAATTGCTTCTTCAAGGGTCTTGAGTGCATCCAACAGTTCATCGTTTTGCGCATCCAGGTATATTTTGCGCTCCTGTTCGATTTTGTATTCCTCAATTGCCGCCAGGTTGATCGGGCCCAGGCGCTCGATGCGCTTGCCGATGCGCTCAAGCTTAAGCTCCCACTCGCCCTGGTCCGCTTCAGCAGGCAGTTCATCCAGCAGCGTTTGCAGCTCGAAATTGTGTTCCAGAATCTGTTCAAGAATAGTCTTGCAGCGGGTGGCCACTTCCTGCGCCTGTAATCTCTGCTGCTCCAGGTCACCGCGTTGGTCCTGTATTTTCAGCTCCAGTGCACTGCGCTGTTTTTCCGTCTCACGCATGTTCTGTTCAATGGATTCAACCTCGCGGCGCAGGGTTGCCAGCTTCTGTTCTGCCTGCAGGCGGATTTCAAGCTGCTGCGCAAGCTGCTCATTCAGGTCTTTCACCGGGTCATCATCCTGATGGGCGCTGTCCTGAAGCTGGCGCCGACGCTCTTCCAGCCGCTTTACCTGCACAACCAGCCTTTCAATGCTGTCACGCAGGGATTGCAGTTGCGTTGAGATAGAGCGCTCGCGCATAGCCAGTTCATGACAATGATCACGGTCCTGCCGCGCCCTCTGCCGCGCCGCGTCAAGCTGCACCCGTATTTCATCGCGCTGAAGCAACAGCTCCTCGCGACGCCTGGTATCACAATCCATGGCATCGATTGCCTGCTGCAACAATTCTCTTGCCTGGGCGAGATTTTCCTGCTCCTGCTGCAGTTGATGCCGGGCTTCCAGCGACTCATTCTCGGCGCGCTCGCGACGCTGGGCATACTGTTCCATCTGTACCTTGCCTGCGCTGAGCCGAGAGCGGATATCGGCATTGGTCCGCTGCTGTTGGGAGACTTCTCGGGCCAGTGACTCGCGCTGGTTTTCTGCAGCCCGCAACTGATCGTCATACTGCTGCTTTTTAGCCGAGAGCTGTTCCACCAGGGACTCTTTTTCGGAAATCTCAGCTGCGAGTTGCTCGAGTTCCTGCTTGCGTTTGAGCACGCCGGCACTGGCGTCTTTATCCCGCACAACACGCAGCCAGTTCGAGCCCAGCCAGACGCCCTCGCGAGTGACAACCGATTCACCCGCTTTCAACTCAGCTCGCATCGCGAGTGCCTCGGCGAGGTCCTCTGCCGCGTAGACTCCGACCAGCAGCTCTGCGCTGTAATCGCCCTCAAGCTGCTGGCTTAACAGGTTGCCGTGCCTGGCCTCTTCGCCTGCGACAGCGGCTCGATCAACCAAAAGCAGTTCGCCTTTGTGAAAATCGGAAACCGAGCCGGTAAAGGCTGTCAGGTCGGGCACACAGACAGCTTGCAGGTAGTTGCCCAGTACGGTTTCTACTGCCGTCTCCCAGCCCTCGTTGACTTTCAGGGTTTCTGCAAGCCGAGGCTTGTCTTGCAGCTGTTTGCTGACCAGCCACTGCTGTTGCTCGCCCTCGCCGCCCAGCGCCGCCTGCTGCAGCGCCTCCAGAGAGGCCCTGCGACCGAGCATGGTTTGCAGGGCAGTGCGGGCATCATCCAGCTGTTTCACCACTTGCTGGGTGTTGTTTCGACTAACATCAATAGCGCTGACAACATCACCCATGCTGGCCTGCAGGTTTTCCAGCTGATTGCTCGAGGTTTGCAGTTGGGTCTGCAGTTGGACAATTTCATCCTCAACCGGGCTCTCACTCAGTGAGCGCAGTTCGACCGAAAGCTTTTCAATCCGCTCGCTGAGTCGGCGCAACATCTGCTCCAGGTGCTGAATGCGGGACTGCTGCACTTCGGCCTGCTTGCGTGGCTCAATAGCGGAGTGGTTAAACTCATCCCACGCCTGTTGCCAGTCCTGCATGGCAGACTCGGCCTGCTGCAGCTTTGCCCCGGATACCTGCTGGGCATCAACAGACTGCTGCAGTTCTGGTGTCAGCGTTTCCAGCTCTTTTTCGAGTACAGTTGCCCGCTGGCGGTCACTGCTCAGGTGCTGAGCGGATTCTGCGTAATTTTTTTCCGTCTGCTCCAGGTCCTGTTGCAGTTCCCGTGCGCGATCCCTCACGTGCTGAATCGCCTGTTCAAGGCGGGACACTTCTCCGCCGACACTGTAATAGTGTCCCTGCGCCTCGTTGAAGGCATCGCCGGTCTCGGTGTATTTAGCGCGCAGTTTTTCGAGCGAGGAATCACAGGCGCTGCGCTCTGCGACCAGCGACTCCAGCACTACTTCAGACTCGGTAATCTGCTTTTTCTTCCGCTCGGCCTGATCGGAAAGCGATTGCCAGCGAAGCGCCTGCAATTCAGCTTTTGTCCGGCGTTCCTCTTTTTTGTATTCGGCGTATTTCTCCGCAGCCTGGGACTGACGTTTGAGCCGGTTGAGCTGGCGTCCGAGTTCATCACGTATATCCGTCAGCCGTTCCAGGTTTTCCTGGGTACGACGCATGCGATTTTCGGTGTCCCGGCGGCGTTCTTTGTACTTGGAAATACCCGCAGCTTCTTCGATATAGACACGCAATTCGTCCGGCTTCGCCTCGATCAAATTGGAGATCATGCCCTGTTCAATGATGGCGTAGCTGCGCGGCCCCAGCCCCGTACCAAGGAAAATATCGGTGATGTCCCGGCGGCGGCATTTATTGCCGTTGAGATAATAATTGGACATACCATCCCGGGTTACCTTGCGCCTGACAGAAATTTCAGCATAACTGGCGTATTCGCCACCGAGAGAGCTTTCCGAATTGTCAAAAACCAGCTCGATGGATGCCTGCCCCACTGGCTTGCGCCCGCCGGAGCCGTTAAAGATCACATCGGACATCGACTCGCCGCGCAGATGCTTTGC
>JBFFTH010000143.1:0-4956 GCA_041571855.1 Porticoccaceae bacterium | reverse complement strand
GACGTGGGAAACCTCCAAGGGGATTGCGAACGCAGCTTCATGGATATCGTGCACGCGACCCTGGAGCAGGAAGGGTCCTCCTACATCTTTACCGCGACTACCGCCGAAGCGCTGCCCTATCCGCCGGAATTGAAAGCCAGGATGGAGTTTGACGGTTTTCGCATCTTGCGCGAGTTGCACCGCAACAATCGCAGTCATGTCTATCTCGCCGTTGATGCAGAGAGCGGTGACAAGTTTGTGCTGAAAACGCCTTCGGTGGATATGCGCGATGAACCCGGTTACCTGGAGAGGTTCTTGATGGAGGACTGGGTTGCTCGGCGGGTAGAAAATGCCCACCTGCTGAAACCCTGCCGACAAAACCGCCAGCGCAATTACCTCTATACCGTTACCGAATACATCGAGGGCAAATCCCTGACGCAGTGGATCCACGACAACCCGAATCCGGATATCGAGACAGTGCGCAATCTGGTTGAACAGATTGCCCGGGGGCTGCAGGCGATGCATCGCCGTGAAATGCTGCACCAGGACCTGCGGCCAGACAATATCATGATCGACAAGGACGGTACCGTCAGAATCATTGATTTTGGTTCGGTGAAGGTGGCCGGAATCGCGGAGATTTCAGGCGTCAGGGAACAGATTCTCGGCACTGCGTCCTACAGTGCGCCGGAATATTTTCTCGGCAGGGCCGGAACAATGCGCTCCGATCTTTTTTCTCTCGCTGTCATCACCTACCAGATGCTTTCGGGGCGTCTACCCTATGGGGCCAGTGTGGCCCGGGCCACCACCCCGGCCGCCCAGAGGAAATTGGTTTACCGCCCCCTGCAGGGTGCCGGGAGAGCCATTCCTGACTGGGTTGATGGTGCGATAAAAAAGGCGCTGCAGCCCAACCCGAATGCACGCTACGCCGAAGTGTCGGAGTTTGTCTACGATCTCCGCCATCCCAACAAATCCCTTCCAGACAGCGATCCTTTGCCGCTGCTTGAGCTCAATCCACTGTTGTTCTGGAAAGGCTTGTCACTGCTGCTTTTGGTGGCAGTGCTCACCCTGCTGGCGACCCACCCGGCACTGCAGGACTGGCCGCTGGTAAGCGGCTAACACCAGTAAAACTTTTAAACCGACAAGGAAATTGAAGATGAATAAAATCGAAATGACTGAAATGATTGTAACGGCAAAAACCCGATCCGGACTGAGCTGGGAGACCATCGCCGAACAGGTTGGACTGACTGACGTCTTTTTAACCTCTGCCTGCCTGGGTATGAACAGCCTGAAACCCGATTTTGCCGACGGGGTTTGCGAAGTTCTGCAGCTTCCGGAAGAGGTTTCAAAAGCGCTCCAGCAGTGCCCGCACAAGACCTGGGAGCAAGCCATTCCCACCGATCCGCTTATCTATCGTTTTTATGAAATCGTCGGCGTCTATGGCGAAACCATTAAGGCGCTGATACATGAAAAATTTGGCGACGGAATTATGAGCGCGATCGACTTCAGTATGCACATCGACAAGGAGGAAAACCCCGTGGGGGATCGTGTAGTCGTGACTATGAACGGCAAATTTTTGCCTTATAAAAGTTGGTGATAAACGGCAGATCGACAGGGATGTTGATCGACCTTGATGGCCGCTATTTATTGAACCGGTAGGTCGTGGCTTGGTCGCGAGGTAAAAGTTTTGCATCACCGCTGGACACGGGGTTCACCAAGGTGGTGCGCTGCTTGGCCGAGCAAGTAAAGATTTTTGTTAACCCCTTGAAATTATTGTCTATTCGAACTTGGCATGAATATTGATTGCCATAGTCCATGAAATGAGAGCATTGGTTCTCAACGTTGTCCGGGATTTTGATGCCCTGTCACGGGTAGCAGGAATAGTGAGAAAAGAGTCATGTCAGAAACAAGAGTCGTTGTGGTTGGAAACGGCATGGTGGGTCACCACTATGTCGACCAGTTGTTAGAAAAAAATATTCCGGTAAAGGTGACGGTGATCGGGGGTGAGACAAGACCGGCCTACGATCGCGTGCACCTTTCCGAATATTTTGCAGGAAAAAAACCGGAAGAACTGGCGCTCGCAACCCGGGATTGGTACCAGGAACGAGGTGTAGAGGCACACTTCGGTGATCCAGTAGACGCGATTGATCGTGAAAACAAGCGGGTGATTACCGAGGGCGGGCGCCAATTCAGTTATGACAAACTGGTGCTGGCAACTGGCTCTTACCCGTTTGTGCCGCCAATTCCCGGTGGTGATGATGATCGCTGCCTGACCTACCGTACCATTGATGATCTGGGCGCGATCAGTGCGACGGAAAAAAACGCCAGGGTCGGTGTCGTCATCGGCGGCGGCCTGCTTGGACTTGAGTGCGCCAATGCGCTCAAGAACCTGGGCCTGGAAACACACGTGGTTGAGTTCGCCCCCGGTCTTATGGGGGTCCAGTTGGACCAGGGCGGCAGCAGTATGCTGCGGCGAAAAGTCGAGGGGTTGGGCGTACATGTCCACACCGGCAGGGCAACCCGAAAGATTGCCGGGGGCGACGAGTGCGCCCTGAGAATGGAGTTTGCCGATGGCGAATCGCTGGAGACAGACCTGATCGTTTTCTCCGCAGGTATTCGCCCATACGATCAACTGGCACGCAGGGCGGGCCTGGACGTCGGAGAGCGGGGCGGCATTGTCGTGGACTACCACATGCGCAGCAGCGATTCCGATATTTTTGCAATTGGCGAATGCGCCAGCTTTGGTAATTTTATCTACGGCCTGGTGGCACCGGGCTATCGCATGGCAGAGGTGGCCGTATCCCAGTTGCAGGAAGAGAAAACTGTCTTCAAGGGTGCCGATATGAGCACCAAGCTGAAGCTACTCGGCGTCGACGTAGGCTCCATCGGTGATACTAAAGGAGCCGGTGAAGGGGTTATCGCCTACCAGTTTTGCGATGAGCGCGAAGAAGTCTACAAGCGATTGACGGTCAGTGCCGACGGCAAAATATTGAAAGGCGCAGTGCTGGTCGGTGATTGTTCGGATTACGATACCCTGCTGCAGTATTACCTCAACGGCATCGAATTGCCGGCCAACCCCGAATCGATGATTCTGCCGAATCTCGAGGGCGGTGCCCCTCAACTGGGGCCTGCCGCGCTGCCCGCCAGCGCGACCATCTGCTCCTGCCTCAATGTCAGTAAGGGCGCGGTGGTAGGTGCCATCGATGCCGGTTGCTGCTCGCTGGCGGAGGTGAAAAATGAAACCAGGGCCAGTTCCGGCTGTGGTGGCTGCGCTGCACTGCTGAAATCCGTGGTCGACCACGAACTCGAGTCGCGCGGTGTTGTCATTGATACCAGCATCTGTGAGCACTTCCCCTATACCCGGCAGGAGATTTTTCACCTCTGCAAGGTGGAGAAAATCCAGACATTCCGGGAATTGCTCGACAGGCATGGCAGCGGTCGCGGCTGTGATATCTGCAAGCCGGCGGTGGGTTCCATCCTGGCCTCACTGTGGAATGACTATGTGCTCAAGAGTGAGCACGTCCCCTTGCAGGATACCAACGACACTTTCCTGGCCAACATGCAAAAAGACGGCTCCTACTCGGTTGTACCGCGTGTGCCGGGCGGAGAAATCACGCCCGACAAGCTGGTCGTAATCGGCGAGGTGGCGAAAAAATACAACCTCTACACCAAGATTACCGGTGCTCAGCGCATTGATATGTTCGGCGCCAGGGTGAACCAGTTGCCGGATATATGGGGCGAGCTGATTGCCGCCGGTTTCGAGACCGGCCACGCCTATGGCAAGGCGCTGCGGACGGTGAAATCCTGTGTCGGTTCCACCTGGTGTCGCTATGGTGTGCAGGACAGTGTCGGTATGGCGATCTATATTGAAAACCGCTACAAGGGTTTGCGTGGACCCCACAAAATCAAATCCGCCGTTTCAGGTTGCACCCGTGAGTGTGCCGAGGCCCAGTCAAAGGATTTCGGCGTCATCGCCACGGAGAGTGGGTGGAATCTCTACGTCTGCGGAAATGGCGGCATGCGGCCACGTCACGCGGATCTGTTCGCCACCGATCTCGATGATGAAACACTGATCAGGTATATCGATCGCTTCCTGATGTTCTATGTCAGAACGGCGGACCGCTTGCAGCGCACATCGGTTTGGCTCGATAACCTGGAAGGTGGGCTCGACTATCTGAGAGAAGTCATTATCGACGACAAGCTGGGTCTCTGTGAGGAACTCGAGGGACAGATGGCGTCTATTGTCGGCACCTACCAGTGCGAGTGGAAAACCACGATTGAGGACGAGAACAAGCTGAAACGCTTCCGTCAGTTCGTCAACGCGCCGGAAGAAAAAGACGACAACATTGTCTTTGTCCAGGAACGAGGACAGGTACGACCGGCTAATGATGCCGAGAGAGAAAAGCTGATTGCCAAATCAGCCTGAATGTGAGGAATCATCATGCAAGTTGCTGAAAAACAAGAGTCGGGTGTGCAGTGGGTTGATATCTGCAGCACGGGTGACCTGATTGTGAATTCGGGCGTATGTGCCCTGGTAGAGGGAAAGCAGGTGGCTATTTTTTACCTGCCAGCCGAGCAGCAGAAAGTTTATGCCGTAAGCAACCACTGCCCCTTTAGCAGAGCCAATGTGATTTACCGGGGCATTGTGGGCGACCTGCAGAATCGCCTGGTAGTGGCATCTCCGGTATACAAACAGCACTTCGATTTGGTGACCGGTACTTGTCTCGAAGACCAGAGCCTGTCGCTGCCGGTATATCCGGTTGTCATTGAAGGTGAGCGCGTGAAACTGGCGCTTTAGCAGTGCTTGAGTGAGCCAAGACCATATTGGACATCCCGTCCGATCATCAGCTCAGGGTAAATAAGTGATGCAAGACCAGAAAAAAGTCATTCCCTTCAAAGCCAGGGAACTGGACAGTTATCTACCTGAAGACACCCTCTGTGGCAGGGCGGGTAAGGTGGTCTTGCTGGGAGCCGGGCCAG
>JBFFTH010000142.1:0-4956 GCA_041571855.1 Porticoccaceae bacterium | reverse complement strand
TGTGCCGCAGCAGCAACTGGAGAATCTGTTCAAGGAGGCGGCTGCCAGCGCAGGGTTGAAGGAACCTTTCATCCAGATCAAAGACCTGGGAGATTTCTCGGTCAGTTATCGCGTCTCCGGTTACTATCCCGAAGTCAAACACCTGTTGAGTACACGTAGCCAGCTGCGCGCCGAGATACTCGACCGGCTGCACAAGGCGGGGATTGAAATTGTCTCCCCGACATTTATTAACCAGCGTCAGTTTGCCAGTGATGAGCAGTTTATCGCGATACCAAAGAGGAAGGTTTCACCGGAGATAAAACATCCGCCTCCCGAGTCGTTGATCTTCGACAAGGCAGACAGGGCCGAGAAAATCCATATTCTGAAAAAAGAGCTAAAAAGCCTGACAGAAGAAACAAGAGAAATGCAGGTTCAGCGGGACAAGGCGTCGGGTGAAGAAAAAACGTCAATCTCGGACGAAATAGACCGCCTGCAAAAACGAATCGAAACCTTGCAAAACATTATTCAAAAGGCTGAGGAAATAAAAGAGGAATAAGATGACAAAAGATCCCCTGAACCTGATATGGATTGATCTGGAGATGACCGGCCTTGATACGGAAACAGACGTGATTATCGAAATCGCGACCATGGTCACCGACAAGGATCTTAATATTCTTGCCGAGGGACCGGTGCTGGCGATTCACCAGTCGGAGGAGGTCATGAATGGCATGGATCAGTGGAACACTCGCCAGCATGGTAAATCCGGACTCACAGAGCGGGTTTTAAAAAGTTCTACCAGTTTGGCTGAAGCAGAGCGCGAGACCCTGATTTTTCTCGAGCGTTACCTGGATCCCCGGCAGTCGCCAATGTGCGGAAATTCCATCTGTCAGGATCGACGTTTTCTGGCCAGGGAAATGCCGGCACTGGAGGCTTTTTTTCACTACCGAAACCTGGATGTCAGTACCATCAAGGAGATCGCCCGGCGCTGGCAGCCGGAGTTGCTGAAAGGATTTACGAAAAAAGGGGCGCATCTGGCGCTGGATGACATCAGGGATTCTATTGCCGAGCTGGCCTATTACCGGGAGGCTTTCTTTAAGTCATTTTCAGCCTGATCCAAACCTGCCGGGAATGTGCCAGCAGGCTTCCGCTCTCGTTGCAGATTGCTGAGCCGGAGAAATATTTTCTCCCTTCACTGTGACTTTTCCAGGCGTAGACAATCAAAGGGGCACCGGCTGGCACGGTCTGCAGTATCTCTGCGGTCATCTGCCCGAGCAGAAACCGGTTGTCCTCAAGCAGTGGTTCACGCAGAGCGAAGAAGCCGGGGCAGTCCAGAGCCGACCAGACAAACTCTGGCTTTACCAGGCCTTTTTCGTCGAGCAGGCTTTTGTCCGGCAGCCAGTCGCAGGCAACTAATAATGAGTCATCCAGGGGGCCTGAAAACAGGCAGAGACCGTCTCCCGGCGCCCGCTCGGGGCCGCAGACAAAACAGCCGGGATAAGCGTGGTTTTTGAAACCGTCATACGTCGTTCTTCCCAGTCTCGCCTGTGCAAGAGTCGGCGGTGCCGGAACCAGGTTGCGATCGATCTGTGCAGATCTTGCGGAGGCAACGGGTTTGTTATCGTGGCTCAGTAGCCACTCGTCACCTGCAACAGAGATGGTGAGTTCGGTGCCAACAGGGGGTGGTTGCAGCAGGCGGACACAGGCGGGACCGTGGATATGCTTTGCCAGCAGACCGCAGCAGTAACCGCCATTGCCGGAGTCTTTGGGGCCGCAGAAGCGGGGGAGGATTTTGACCTTCATTTTTCTCATCACCGGGATGAATTTAAAGCCAGTATAGACAAATCTGTCAGGTTTCAGGCTTTGATTTTGCGCCTCCTTCTGCCGCTGGCTCTTTGCTGCTGCCGCAGAGCCCAGGTTACATGCTCCCTGACCAGCGCAGAGGGATGGTTGAGACTCTTCTCCAGTATGTTGACGATGGCTGCCGATTTCGGTGCATTGCCGAGACCAATGGCCAGGTTGCGCAACCAGCGTTCGTGGCCAATCCGGCGCAGAGGAGAGCCTTCGGTATTTTTTAAAAATTCGGCTTCGCTCCACTGGAACAGTTCGAGCAGCTCGCTGTTATTGAGACCATGTCGTGGCGTGAAGTCCTTTTCTGCAGTGGGTGCTGCTTGTTTATTCCAGGGACAAATTGCCTGGCAATCATCGCATCCAAACACACGATTGCCCATGGGCTCACGGAACTCTTCTGGAATGCTGCCCTTGTGCTCGATGGTCAAATAGGAAATGCAGCGCCTGCTGTCCAAAACGTAAGGCTCGGGGAAAGCATCTGTGGGACATACTTTCATGCAGGCGGAGCAGTCTCCGCAACGGTCGCGCTCAGACTCCCGGTCAAGGGGAAGTGGCAGGTTGGTATAGATCTCGCCGAGGAAAAACCACGAGCCCGCAGTGCTGTTTATGATCAGTGTGTTTTTTCCCTGCCAGCCGAGGCCTGCCTTTACCGCCAGCGGTTTTTCCATCACCGGTGCGCTGTCAACAAAGGGGCGCTGTGATAGGGGTATCCCGGGCACGGCATCTTCGATCTTCTTTGCCAACGTTGCCAGTCGCTTGCGGATCAGCTTGTGATAATCCCGTCCCAGGGCATAGCGGGAGATGTAGGCGGTTTCCTCGTTTTTGAGAGCGGCGACAAGGTTGTCGTTGTCAGGTAGGTAGTTCATTCGCCCGGTAATCACGCGCGTTGTTCCCGGCAGTAGCTGTTCGGGATGGTAGCGCTTGCTGCCGTGTTCACCCATCCACTGCATCGAGCCCTGATAGCCTTCATCCAGCCAGGTGTTCAATCTTTTCCCGGCTGTCGACAGCAGCGTATCCGTAATACCGATTTGCTGAAAGCCCAGCTCGGCACCCCACTGCTTGATTTGCAGCGCAAGAGAAGTGTAATCGATGGCCTGGGACGTTTTCGACATTTCAGAATTTTCGTGACAATTACCGTATAATTTTGCCAGAAATTTATCGATCTGAAGGAATAATTTATCCATGAGCTTGCCACGGAAACTCTACACTGCCGAGCAGACAAGGGAGCTGGATCGAATTGCCATCGAAGAGTGGGGCATTCCCGGAATACGTTTAATGAAAAGTGCGGGCAGGGTCGTGTTCGAGCAAATATCCGAACGCTGGCCCGGGTCGCCGCTGATAATTTTTTGTGGTGCGGGCAACAATGGCGGGGATGGTTATATTGTCGCAGCGCTGGCTGCAGCAAAAGGCCTGCAAGTACAGTTGCTGCAGCTCGCACCGCCGGAAAAACTTCGGGGCGATGCGCTCAAGGCGTTTCAATTTGCCGAAACTGCGGGCGTGGAGATGGTGCCTTTCGCGGAGTGCATAAGTTTGCAAACAGGCGTCATTGTCGATGCCATGCTGGGCACGGGTTTTTCCGGTGCGGTCAGAGAGCCCACTGCGCAGGCAATCCATCTGATTAACCGCAGTGGTTTGCCGGTGGTAGCAGTGGATATTCCCTCCGGCCTCTCGAGTGATACCGGCGCTGCAGATATCGTGGTCGAGGCTGATCTGACCTGCACATTTATCGGGCTTAAACAGGGGCTGTTCACGGGCAGAGGTCCTGCCGTTTGCGGCGAATTAATCTACAGTGACCTCGGTGTGCCGGAGACAGTTTTTGCCGAACAGCCTGCTGGAGCTGAAATTCTTGAACTGGATGAGCTGATGGGCCATTTGCCAGAGCGGGAAAAGGACGCGCACAAAGGCAACTTCGGCCATTTGTTGGTGATAGGGGGAGATTGCGGTTTCGGCGGCGCCGCCTTGCTTGCAGCAGAGGCGGCTCTGCGCAGCGGTGCCGGGTTGGTCAGTGTCTGCACTCGACCTGAACACGTGCCGGCACTGTTGGCCCGCCAGCCGGAAATTATGGCAAAAGGGGTGGTGTCGGGCCAGGAACTTGAGCCATTTTTAACAGCGCCGACGGTGCTGGTTGTCGGGCCTGGCCTGGGGCAGTCTCCCTGGTCGGAGCAGATGTTGCAAAAAGCCATTGCCAGCGGCACCCCTGCAGTACTGGACGCCGATGCCCTGAATCTTCTGTCTCTGGGGCGAATTGGACGGGATGCTGACCTGAGTGGTTGCGTGTTGACGCCACACCCCGGAGAAGCGGCGCGTTTACTGGGGATATCTTCGGCAGAGGTGCAGGCAAACCGCTTTTCGGCGGTACGGGATTTGCAGCATAAGTTTGGTTGCCCTGTAGTGCTCAAGGGTGCCGGATCACTGGTATGCACAGGCAATGATCAGGCTGTGGCTGTCTGCACTACCGGCAATCCGGGCATGGCATCGGGTGGCATGGGCGATGTTCTCAGTGGTATTGTCGGCGGCCTGATGGCGCAGAATTTAACGCCCCGGGATGCGTTAAAACTGGCTGTTTGCCTGCATGGCACAGCAGCGGACCGTGCTGCCCTGAGTGGTGGTGAGCGCGGGCTGTTGGCGACAGATCTGATGCTACCCCTGAGAAAGCTGGTTAACGGATTGTAGTCAATGGAATCTATCAGGCTGAATATTGCCGGCGAGGAAAATATGGTGCAGTTCGGGATCGCCCTGGGCGCGGCGCTGTCAGAGAAAGTGCTGATTTTTCTCCAGGGCGAATTAGGGGCGGGCAAGACAACCCTTACCCGGGGGGTTCTTCGGGCCCTTGGTTACCAGGGTGCAGTTAAAAGCCCGACCTACACCCTGGTTGAACCCTATCAGCTTGGTGAGAAGAAACTTTATCACTTTGATCTCTACCGTATGGCCGACCCGGAAGAGCTGGAGTTTATGGGCTTTCGCGATTATCTGGAAGAAGGGGATTAGTGTCTGGTGGAGTGGCCCAATCGAGGAGAAGGTATCCTACCCGGTCCGGATTTACAGCTGACACTTGAAGTGGCAGGATTGTCCAGAGATATAGAGATAACAGCATTCTCGACCAAGGGTGAAAATATTCTGAAGAGTTTG
>JBFFTH010000141.1:0-5008 GCA_041571855.1 Porticoccaceae bacterium | reverse complement strand
TGTCTGCCTTGTCGAAGATCAACGACTCGGGAGGCGGATGTTTTATCTCCGGTGAAACCTTCCTCTTTGGTATCGCGATAAACTGCTCATCGCTGGCAAACTGACGCTGGTTGATAAATGTCGGGGAGACGATTTCAATCCCCGCCTTGTGCAGCCGATCGAGTATCTCGGCGCGCAGCTGGCTACGTGTACTCAACAGGTGTTTGACTTCGGGATAGTAACCGGAGACGCGATAACTGACTGAGAAATCTCCCAGGTCTTTGATCTGGATGAAAGGTTCCTTCAACCCTGCGCTGGCAGCCGCCTCCTTGAACAGATTCTCCAGTTGCTGCTGCGGCACATCGTAACCCAGTGAAAGATCGCAGGAAATTATGGTGCCCGATGAACGCACAACCTTGACCGGGCTGGAAGCGAGGTATAGGTTTGGCAATGTAACCAGATCCCGGTCTTCAGTCTGTATTTCTGTGTGAAACAGGCCCCGCTCGGTGACCCGCCCGAAATGCTCGCCGGCGCTGATGAAGTCGCCGTGGCGAAAGCTTTTCACCGATCGCAGCATAAGTCCCGCCATGGCATTGGATACAAAGGTTGTCGACGACAACGCGATAACGACGGTTAAAAGAAGGCCCAGCAGGCCGAGCAGCTCACCCCTTGTCACTTCACTGACAGGCAAGGCGAGAATGGTCGCTACCAGCCCTGTGGCAAACAGGGCAATCATGGTCAGCTGTCTGGGCAATCGCGCTTCGGTAGTGATACCGCCACGACGCTTCAGCAGCCAACTCGCCAACCACATCAAAACGCTGAAAATCGCAATGACGATCAACAGCGGTAGATATTTTCCCAGCGACTGAAGAATAAGTTCGGTTAAGTCAGGCATCGTTTCTCATAGAACTGCTAATGTTTGGCCAAGGTGTTTGCTGAGCCACCCCGACTGTCTCTTGCCCGGTATATGCTATATCCTTGTACAACAGTAAACCACATTAAAACCTCTCACAAATTTATATGGCCAAACGCCGTTTAACCGACCAACAACGCAGGCGAATTCGCAACAACCAGCAGCGTCCAAAAGAATACAGCGATAACAAGGCGGGCTCTGATGGATACACAGATGAGGACTTGCTGGGCCCCGAATTGGAGGGTGTCGTTATCTCTCTGTTTGGCTCCGAAGCGGATATTGAAGGCCAGACCGGTGAAGTGTACCGCTGCTTCCTGAGAGCCAATATTGAGTCAATTGTTACCGGCGATAAGGTTACCTGGCAGCCAGGTAACCCGAAAGGCGTCGTCACCGCTGTTCAGTCTCGGCAATCATCGCTCTGCCGCCCGGATAGTCGTGGTGAGCTGAGGCCGGTGGCAGCCAATATAGATCGCATTGTTGTTGTGATCGCACCCAAACCGGAACCTCATGCCAACCTGATAGACCGCTACCTGGTGGCAGCTGAAATTCAAGGCATCAAACCCATCCTGGTGCTCAATAAAGTGGATTTAGCCGGCGGAAAAACGGAAGGGGTAATGGCGCTGGTTAAACGTTACTCGCTGCTGGGATACCCGGTAGTTAGTGTGTCGGCGAAATGTGGCACCGGCCTTGAAAAACTTGCCGGGCTGCTTAAAAGTCATACCAGTGTTGTGGTCGGACAGTCAGGGGTTGGCAAGTCGTCCCTGCTCAATGCCCTCTCACCGGAAATTAATACTGCCGTTGGCGCACTGTCCAGCGCAGCTGAAAAGGGCACTCACACCACCACCGCCTCGCGACTATTTCACCTGCCCGGTGGCGGCGATGTTATCGACTCGCCCGGAATCCGCGAGTTTGGGCTCTGGCACCTGGGTGAGAAAGAGGTTGCCAAGGGGTTTATTGAGTTTCAACCCTATCTTGGGCATTGCAAGTTCAGGGATTGCCAGCACCGGGATGAACCGGGTTGCGCCCTCAATAAAGCGGTAGAGAGTGGCAGTATCAGCCAGGTGAGGTTCGACAGCTACTGGGCGATTCGCAAAAGTCTGGAAGCGGCAAAAAGGTGATCGATGCATCGTCCAACAACTGATCCGGTGATACAATCAGCAGCCAAGAACACGGTCATCAATATGTCTCAATTAGCCAAGTTAATAGAGCCTGAAACCCTGCTGGAAGAGCTGGAAAACCCGAAACTCCTGATCATTGATTTGTGCAATGATCAGCTTTACAGCCGCAAACATATACCGGGCGCGATCCATATTTCCCCTCGGGAAATTGTCTGCGGTATACCACCGGCGACCGGAAAACTTCCCTCAGAGGAACAGCTGAGCGCACTTTTCTCCCGCATAGGCCTGACCGAGGACCGCCACGTTGTCGCCTACGACGATGAAGGCGGCGGCTGGGCCGGTCGATTTATCTGGACGCTTGAGGTGATCGGCCACCGGAATTGGTCCTATCTCAACGGTGGTTTTGTCGCCTGGCACAATGAGGGATTCCCCCTGCAACGGGAAATCCCTTTTTCACAAGCGGTTGAAAAAAGTGTTTCCATCCAGAGGGATATCGTCACAGAAACTGAAGAAATCATCTCCAACCTGGCTGATGACAGCTACCAGATCTGGGATGCCCGCAGCTATCCCGAATATACGGGAGAACGCGTAATCGCCAACAGGGGCGGGCATATACCCGGTGCCATACATTGCGAGTGGACAACGCTCATGGATAGCCAGCGGAATCTCCGAATAAGGGAGGACGCGGCAAACTACCTCGCATCACTTGGTATCGACTCATCGAAAACAGTAACCACCTATTGCCAGACACACCACCGCTCCGGTTTTACCTGGCTGGTCGCCCGGTTGCTGGGCTTCCGCGACGTGCGGGCATATCATGGGGCCTGGTCCGAATGGGGCAATCGCACCGATACACCGACAGAAACTTGATAGGAGATTATCCTTGGCAACATTAAAAGGCGATTTCTTTGCGGCCATGCAACGGCTGACACCCCAGCATGCGCTTTCACGTTTTGGCGGAAAAGTTGCCAACGCACAAAAGCCATGGCTAAAAGACCTTCTGATTCACCAGTTTTGTCGCGCCTACAGCATAGACATGGAAGAAGCGGCCGAGCGGGACCCGAGCGCATACGCCTGTTTTAATGACTTTTTTACCCGCCCCCTGAGAGAAGGCGCAAGGCCAGTTGACGGGGCAGAGAACAGTATTGTTTGCCCGGCAGATGGTACCGTTAGCCAAATCGGTCAGGTTGATGATGGCATGGTGATTCAGGCTAAGGGAAAGAGCTTTACCGTTGAAGCCCTGCTGGGAGCAAACGACAGTGATAGCCTTCGCTTTTCCAAAGGTAGTTTTGCCACTATTTATCTTTCTCCCCAGGATTACCACCGGGTTCATATGCCCATTGATGGCGTGCTGGATCATTGCCGCTACATCCCGGGAAAGTTGTTTTCGGTCAACGACATCACTACAAAACATGTCGACGCTGTATTTGCACGCAATGAGCGACTGGTTTGCCTGTTTGATACCCCGGCCGGACGCTGTGCTATCGTTCTGGTCGGGGCAATGATGGTTGCCGGCATTGAATCAGTCTGGCACGGTCATTATCAGCCAAAGAAGGGTATTGAAACACTCCATAATGCAGAAGATAAAAAAGTAGCGTTGAAAAAGGGTGAAGAGATGGGCCGCTTCAAGTTCGGATCAACGGTAATCATGCTTTTTGAACCGAATAATATACAGTGGGATGCCTCATACGCGGCAAAAAGTATTACCCGCATGGGAAAAGCTATAGGCTCGATAAGCTAAAAAATCTTAAACGCCGAAAAGTCTGGTCCACCGGCTTCAAATGAAAAGCGGGGAAAAGACTATTGCCTCAACCTGTGCCTGAGGCCTGCAAAGAAACCAGCTTTAGCTTTGACCTGCTCCTGACGGTAGTTCACTGCCGATTCAGCAACCGCGTCACTGACCTGCATGACAAGGCCGGAGACTTTTTTCATGTCAATGTCGTACCCGGATGGCTCCAGATCCCTGGCAATTGCGAGCCTCTCGACATTTCTTACCTTGTCGCATCCATTCTCCATAAGGACCTTGCGCGCCGCCTGCTCATCCTTAAGGCAGAGAAGGATGTAGGCATCTTCATCATTCGCTGCATCGTGGTGAACCACTGCAACCTGTGGAGTTAGACGGGAGTTGGGGTTTTGCTCCATTACCACACCGATATCCCCGGTAGTCAATTCAACCAGGGTACCCGTTGGGTAGAGGCCCACTGACTGAATAAACTGAACGGCGAGGTCTTCCTGAAACTTCTTCCCGCGCATATTGTAGATCAGACTCACCGCCCTGGAAGGTGCTACCGGGTCTTTTGTTTCGCGGGGATTTGAAATTGCGTCATAGGTTGTAGCGATACCGGCGATCCTTGCCAGCAAGGGTATTTTGCCCGCAACAAGGCCTTGCGGAAAGCCAGTCCCATCGTGGCGCTCACAGTGATAACGTACAACCGATATCACCCGAGGCTCGATCTTATTAGTCTCGCGCAACATCTCTACACCGTAATTGACAAAATTTTCAAACTCTTTGTTTTCTTCCCGGTTGCGGTGTGACTTCCTCAGCAATTCGTTCGGCAGTTTCAATTTGCCAATATCTTTCAAAAGGGTACCCAGACAAAGAATATTTATATCCGCCTTTTGCATACCGATATAACGACCGAACTGAACCGCCCACAAAGCTGAACGCAGGCTATGATCATGACTGTGCTGGTCTTTCATACGCAGTCGCATTAACCAGGTAAAAGCATCCGGGCAGCGAATAACGCTGTCAACCATTTGCGTGACACCGGTTTTTAAAGCCCCGTAGTCGAAATCCCTGCCTTTGGCAATCTGCTTTACGGCGAGGGTAAAGGAACCGCGCAAATTAAGCAGCGCTTGTTCAGCTCGGGAAGACTCCTCTGATAGCGGAACGGCCTCCTGGTAGACATCCCGCCGCACAACAATGGGTGAAACCGAAAAATGCTCTGACAGCTGGGTCTCTGCCTGGGGATGGATGCCTGAAGCCTGGATGGTTTTT
>JBFFTH010000140.1:0-5020 GCA_041571855.1 Porticoccaceae bacterium | reverse complement strand
GCAACAGTGTAAGGCCTGATATGGTTTTATCGACCTTCGGGCATTGAAACCGAGTCATGCATAGATCAAGGGCAGATTCAGGCTTTAAATCAGCCAACTCCACCCTGCCGGCAAAGAGATCAGCCAACCGCTTTCCCTCACCTGTGCTTGCTTCATGCCGGGCCCACCCTGTTACCAGTGCTGTCCTATAGACCTGAACAGCAGCTTTAGTACACTGGATGTCTACCATTGCCGGAGTATCACCATGGGCGAAACATTCAACGCCATAATTGCAGAAGATATCGATGGGGCGTGCCGCGCAAAACTGCAGCAAATCAGTCTGGCCGATCTTCCAAATCACGATGTTCTGGTCAAGGTGATGTACTCATGCCTGAATTACAAGGACGGCCTCGCGGTAAGCGGCAAGAAGCGTATCGCCCGAAAACTGCCGCTGATTCTGGGAATCGATCTTGCCGGAGAAGTGGTCGAGTCACGCAGTGATCAATTCGAACCCGGTGATCCGGTGCTGGTGAACGGCTTCGGGCTTTCGGAAACCGAGCATGGCGGTTACAGCCAGTACCAGCGACTGAAACCGGAATGGCTGGTTCGCATTCCTGGCACGCTTAATGCCGAACAGACCATGGCGATAGGGACTGCAGGCTACACTTCCATGCTCTGCATTCTGGCCATACAGGATCACGGCATCACCCCGGAAGACGGACCAATACTGGTTACAGGTGCGGCCGGCGGCGTGGGCTCGGTAGCTGTCACATTGCTGCACAGGCTGGGATACAGCGTAACCGCCAGCACAGGCAGGGTCGATACTAGCGGTGATTTTCTGCTGGGTCTTGGCGCCAGTGAGATCCTTGCCAGGGAAGAACTGGCCCGGGACTGCAAGCCGCTTGAAAAAGAGCTTTGGGCCGGGGTCGTGGACACGGTGGGCGACAAAGTACTGGCGACGGCACTGGCTCAAACCCGGTATGAGGGACTTGTCGCTGCCTGCGGACTGGCCGGGGGCATGGATCTGCCGACCAGTGTCGCCCCCTTTATAATTCGCGGCGTCACCCTGCGAGGGATCGACTCGGTGATGGCCAGCCAATCGAAGCGCCAACGCGCATGGGATGCCCTCTCAGAGCTGCTTGATCCCTCACAGCTTGCCGAGATCTACCGGGTTGAACCCATGAGCAAGTTACCGGTACTCGCGCAACAGATAGTAGCCGGTCAAATCAAGGGACGCATTGTCATCGATGTGAACGAGTAGACCGGCACGCCAACTTGGGGATTAGGAAAGTCCAGGGCTAGCCGCCAAACAGCTCCGCCAATTTTTCACCGGGATCATCGGCACGCATAAAAGCTTCGCCAACCAGAAAGGCATTTACCCTGTGATCGCGCATGGCGGCGACATCGGCCCGGGTGTGAATGCCGCTCTCCGTCACCACGATGCGATCATCAGGCATGCAGCCCAGCAAATCAAAGGTATTGTTGAGAGAGGTCTCAAAGGTCTTCAGGTTGCGATTGTTAATACCGATCAACCTGGCATCCAGCCTCAGCGCTCTTTCAAGCTCTTCTGCATCGTGCACCTCAACCAGCACATCCAGCCCCGCATCGACTGCCGTCTGGTGCAGATTTTCCAGCGCTGGCTGGGCCAGTGCCGCCACGATCAGTAAAATACAGTCAGCGCCCAGGGCGCGGGCCTCGTAGACCTGGTAGTCGTCAATGGTGAAATCCTTGCGCAGCACCGGCAATGAGACGGCCTGCCTCGCCTGCTGCAGATATTCATCGGCACCCTGGAAAAAATCAACATCGGTCAGCACCGACAGGCAGGCCGCCCCGCCTTTTTCATAGCTGGCGGCAATAGCCGCGGGCTCGAAATTTTCCCGGATCACTCCCTTGCTCGGGGAGGCTTTTTTTACCTCCGCGATCACCGCCGATTTTCCCTCGGCAATTTTGCCGGCGATGGCATCAACAAAACCCCGAGCCGCAGGCTGCGCCGCAGCACGGGCTTTCATCGCTTCCAGCGAGACCTGCTGCTTGCGCTCGGCGACCTCCTCTGCTTTGCGGGCGAGGATTTTTGCCAGCACTGTTGGGGTTTCAGCGGCGCTCATTTCAAATATCCTTGATCGCTTTTGTGAAGACGGCCAACTCGCTGATTTTTGCACTCGCCAGCCCGGCACCAATGGTGTCCTGAGCCAGCACCACGCCTTCACTTATAGATCCTGCAATGCCCGCCGCGTACAGCGCAGCACCGGCATTGAGTGCCACCATATCTGCAGCCGCTCCGGCACCGGATGAAAACGCCTGTTTGATCATTTCCAGGCTTTCAGCAGCATCGTTCGCTTTCAACTCAGAGAGGTCACCGCGCTCTATGCCGAAGTCTTCCGGCGACAGTGAGTATTCACTTATCTGGCCATTACAAAGCTCGGCCACCCAGGTATCAGCGGCGATACTGATCTCATCCAGCCCATCCTGGGAGTGCACCACCAGCACATGCCCGGCACCCAGTTGCCGCATCACCTCCGCCACCGGACGCAGCCATTTGCGATCAAAAACCCCCAACAACAGGTTTGGCACCCCGGCCGGGTTGGTCAGCGGCCCCAGCAGGTTAAAGATGGTGCGGGCGGCCAGTTCCCTGCGCGGCCCGATGGCGTATTTCATTGCGCTGTGGTGGTTAATGGCAAACATAAAACCAAGTCCAACTTCCCGCACACAGCGGGCCACCTCTTCGGGCGACAAATCCAGCCTCACCCCCGCGGCTTCCAACAGGTCTGCACTGCCACTCTTGCTGCTCACCGAGCGGTTGCCGTGTTTGGCCACCTTCGCGCCGGCAGCGGCAGCGACAAAGGCACTGGCCGTCGATACATTGAAGATACCGGCACTGTCACCGCCGGTGCCGACAATATCCACCAGGTGATCGCCGGTCACCGAGACCGGTGACGCCAGCTCGCGCATAACACCAGCGGCACCGGTGATCTCCTCCACTGTTTCGCCCTTCATGCGAAGGCCAACCAGAAAACCGCCGATCTGGGCATCGGTGGCATTGCCGGTCATGATCTGTTGCATAACCTCCCGCATTTCCGCAGTGCTCAGGTCGTGGCCGTCCAGCACGCGATTGATGGCTTGTTGGATATTCATTACTACTTGTCCAGAAAGTTTTTTAAAAGCTCGTGGCCGTACTCAGTGAGGATAGACTCCGGGTGAAACTGCACCCCCTCGATAGCATACTGACGATGACGAACGCCCATAATTTCATCCACCTCACCGGCCTCGGTCTCGGTCCAGGCAGTGATTTCCAGGCACGCCGGCAGGCTTTGCCGCTCGATCACCAGGGAGTGATAGCGAGTGGCCTCAAACGGGTTGGGAAGTCCGCGAAAGACTCCGGCATCGGTGTGATAAATCGGCGATGTCTTGCCATGCATAACCTCCCTTGCACGCACAATTTTGCCGCCAAAGGCCTGGCCGATGCTCTGGTGGCCCAAGCACACGCCGAGGATTGGCACGACTCCGGCAAAGGTTTTGATCGCCTCAACCGAAATTCCCGCTTCATTGGGCGTGCAGGGGCCGGGAGAGATCACGATTTTTTCCGGCTTAAGTGCTTTAACCTCCGCAACCGTCAGCTCGTCGTTGCGCACAACCTTGACATCCGCCTGCAACTCGCCCAGATACTGCACAATGTTGTAGGTAAAGGAGTCGTAGTTGTCGATCATTAGGAGCATATTATGCCTATCCTATTGTTATATATATGTCTGAAATTTTTGGAAGCGGGGCATTTTCGCTGTTTTTGATGCTGTGGGGAAGGCAATGCTTCAATATGAACTAGCCACACCCTCGGGCGGACGTATAACATCACCTAAGAGGCTTCGATAATCCGCATCAAATTGCTTGTAATTTCTTGAATCAGCCACTGACTGTAAGGTCTTCTTCACTAATTGTTCGTATCATTTCCATGCTCGTCGAGCAAGAATCCAATACCCCCCTCAACCTCAGCCTCTCATTTTGCGAATGGCCACTTTGTCCACCTGTCCCACTGCGGTAAGGGGAATGGCATCGACAAACTGGTATGACTTGGGAATCTTGTACCCTGCCAGGTAGTCCCTACAAAACGCCTTTAGTTCATCTCCGGACAACCGGGCACCGGATTTAAGTATAACTTCCGCATGTACTCTCTCACCCCACTCCTCGTCGCTCAAACCAACCACTGCGCACTGTGCCACTGCGTCGTGCTGAACGATGGCATTTTCTACCTCTGCCGAATAGACATTCTCACCCCCGGTAATGATCATATCCTTGATGCGGTCAACGACGTAGAGAAAATTGTCCTCGCTCAGGTACCCAGCATCGCCAGTATAGATCCAGCCCTCCCTCAGTGTGTTTGCGGTCTGTTCCGGCATATTGAAATACCCTTCCATGTTGAAAGTGGAACGCATGGTGATTTCTCCGATATTCCCTCTGGGCAGGGCATTCCCCTTTTCGTCCCGAATAAGGATCTCCACACCCAGACATGGCGTACCGGCCGATCGCGTACGACCGGATGAGACGCCAGCTTCACGGTGATCGATGTCGTGCAGCAAAGTAGCTGGAACACACTCGGTCTGACCATAGATCTGCATCAGATCCGTCCAGGGGAGTTTTTCCTGTAGCGTCGCCAGGAGCACCTGGTCGATGGGCGACCCACCGTAGCGGATATAGCGCAGTGGCGTCAGGTCATACTGGTCAAATTCGGGATGAGAGACAATCATCTGCAACATGGTGGGGATAAGCATAGCCTGAACAATTTTCTTTTCCTCGACCGTCTGCATCACCTTGATCGGGTCGAAAACCGGCAAGATATGCAGCGTATTACCCAGCATCAAAGCGCTATTAGTTACCGCGATCCCACTTACATGAAACAGTGGCAGCGCCATCAATGTATTGCCCGCTTTGATAAAGCGCTCTGACGAGAGAGTGTTGAGTGCCGCAAAGTGGCTGCGGTGAGAAATCATGACTCCTTTGCCCTTGCCCGTAGTTCCGCCTGTGTAGTTGATATACGCCAGGTCGTCAATTT
>JBFFTH010000139.1:0-5050 GCA_041571855.1 Porticoccaceae bacterium | reverse complement strand
GGCGGCGCATGTCGAGGGATCGGGAGTGCAGGCGCGCCACCTGGATCATTAACTGTCGCCAGTCACCGGGTTCTGGCAGGGCTACATGGCGGACGTGAAATTCCACATCCACCGAGCCTTCTTCTACCCAATAAGGGCGATCCAACCCGAGGGGTGGCTTGACAACCCGACTTCTGAAAAAGGGTATATCCGCGGCTTTAGCGGCAAAGAAGTCCAGGATCGTTTTGAAGCGCACCTTCCCACCCGGAGCTGTAGAGGGGTCGTATATACCGAGACTGGCAACATGCATTGGATGGCGATTATTTTCCAACTGGTAAAAGAAGTTATCCATGCCCGATAGTTGTCTCATTTCAAACCACCTCCGTTTCATTTCACTCAAAAAAATAAAAACCTGCCGCTGGAAAGGATCGACACCCCCCGCTCTTGAGGGCTCAGAAAAGACACAAAAACAGACTGCACTCCCCAATCAGGCTGACATAGGCAGCAGGTTTGTTACTGCTGTCTGCTATGATTCCATCTGTTCTGTGACGTCCTCCCGGCATGATAGCGGACAGGCGAAACTCGAAGCACGCCTGATGCCTTGCCTGAGCAGCCTGCTCTTACAGCCTTTGCTGTTTAGCTACTATCTGGCCTGCAATCCCACCGCATGACTCTTCGAAGAAAGACCTTCAAAGCTGTCCCCAGCCAGCTGATTTGTAAAGAATAGCACTACTTACCATTCACTGTTGTTTATAAGCGACAAATTTCCATTTCGGTTATTCGAGTCTGCGATCGAAGTGAATCGGAAAGGGCTAAGGTATTATAAGAGTAAAGAGATTAATTGATATTTTCGATGACCCGGTCGTCATGGAAGACATGCCTCGCTTCAGATAAGAGCTGGCTGCAAGTGCCGTTATTTGCTCAGCATGAGGCTGCTCGTTTTTAGCATCTAGCCCTGTATATCCAGGGGCCAGTTAAAACTCAAACACACCCAATTGACCCAGGTCATTTACACGCACAAAAAACACCTATACAAGGGGGTATGAGCATCGGGTTTAGCCTTTACTCATACTCAAAACAAGAAAAGTTACAACAAATACGGGATAGGCATTATGCCCCGAAGGCCGAGGTTAAAGGTTGCATTAATTATTATCGCTTGCCTTGGCGTCTTTGTGGCCGCCAGTTGGGCTGTGGTCGATACCGTGATCCATGCCACTGGCGATGACGAATTCTGCACCTCCTGCCACTCCCACTACCCAATTGGCACTTCCTACCGTGAGGATGTCCACGGCGGCAACAATCCAGTTGGCTGGAAAGCCACCTGCAGTGATTGCCACATTCCGCAGGACAACGCCCTCCACTATCTCTGGGTAAAAGGTGTCCACGGTGTTGTCGACCCCCTGATGGAACTCATCAAGGACCCCTATGATATCGACTGGCACGGCAATCGTGAGCACAGGACAGATTATGTCTACGATTCGGGCTGCCTCAAATGCCACGCCAAGCTGCAGTCTGCGACCGAGGGCAACACTAAATCATTCCTCGGTCACCGCAGTTACTTCTCTGGGAATGACCTGCAGTGTGTCGAATGTCATCAAAATGTGGGGCATTACCGCCTCGGCCACCATCTTGAAATGACGGGTTGGCAAAAAACAACAGGAGAACAACCATGAAAAGCGCCCTGAAACTCACCCTCGCCTGTTTGCTTCTGATGGCAAGCCCGTGGCTGCTGGCAACAACCAGCCCCGGCAGTATGGCAACGGTAAAAACACTGCAGATTGACCGCGGACTCAGCGAGGAAGGCAAGGCCTGTATCGACTGTCACCGGGAAAATACACCGGGTCAGGTAGCAGACTGGGCCGACAGCCGCCACGCTCATGCCGGTATCTCCTGCATCGATTGTCACCAGGTCAGTGAAGACTCTCCCATGGCAACCAAGCATCTGAATCCCAACGATACCAAGGTACTGGTTTCTGCGCTGGTATCGCCGGCTGTCTGCGGCCGCTGCCACGTTGATGCGAAGAAGCAGTTCGATGCCAGTGGTCACTGGCGCGCATACCACCAGCAAATCCCAAAAGATAACCTGCACGCCCTGCAGGAGGTCCATGAGGGACGCAATCACCCCGAACTGAAAGGCGCACCCGGTGAGACTGGCTGTATGCAGTGCCACGGAACCATAATCAAACTGGACGAAAACAACCGTCCCACCCCCGAGACCTGGCCAAACAACGGTATGGGTAACGTATACCCCGATGGCAGTACAGGCAGCTGCACGGCCTGTCACAGCCGCCACAAGTTTGATATTGCCGAGGCGCGCCACCCTCACGCCTGCGCATCCTGCCACCTGGGTCCGGATCACCCGGATATCGAGATTTTCGAGAACTCCAAGCACGGCCACCTCTACAATACCGAGGGCCACAAGTGGGACTTTGATAGCGCACCCGATGCCTGGGAGCCCGGCGATTACCGCGGCCCAACCTGTGCAACCTGCCATATGAGCGGCATCGGCGACCAGCCGGTTACTCACAACGTCACCGAGCGCCTCTACTGGAACCTGTGGGCAAAAAGCTCGGGCGTCAGAAATTCTGACGATGTCCTCAGCCCTCTGCTGGGCAACGGGCCTGAAGGCCGCAAGAAAATGAAGGCCGTATGCAACAACTGTCACACACCCAGCCATACCGATGGTTTCTTCAAGCAGGGCGACAAGGCCGTCATGCTCTACAACGAAAGCTACTACAAACCGGCCACGGCGATGCTAAATGAACTGAAGGAAAAAGGGTTGCTGAAGAAAAACCCGTGGACCGATCCGTTCCAGGTCAAGTACTACTACCTCTGGCACCACGAGGGGCGCAGGGCTCGCCAGGGCGCAATGATGGGCGCTGCTGATTACGCTCACTGGCATGGTTTCTTTGAGTTGCAACTGGATCTCTATGAACTCGAGCAGATGTACGAAAAACGCCTGGAAACAGGAAAAATAGAGGATTGAACTCGCCACCACCAAAAAGGCCTCCCGATTGGGAGGCCTTTTTTTTAAACGCTGTCCAGGTTGATCAGCGAAATTTTTCAGCTTGCTCCGGAGGATACAGAACGCAGATGCTTGCCCCCTTTTCGCTCGATGGCCTGGGAGGCAACATGTGCGTATTCCTGTTCGTATTCCTGCAGAATTCTTTCCAGCGTCCGGCCAATCTTGGTCTGCACCCGTATCATTTCAAGTTTCGGCCAGGTCGCTCTCTCGCCCATCAGGACAAGTTTTGTCACCTCATCAATGGGCAGGTGAGATAACACCTTCAGCGGGTTAACAAATCGGGCTTCAGGAAGGATATTAATGTCACCGATGTAGTCCTGGTTGATCACTGAAATCGCTACATTGGCCGCGCGATTCAACCGATCACTCATACTCAGTGGCTTGCGCAATACCTCGTGACTGGCATTGAGCCAGGCTCTTGCCGTGCTCAGGCCCGCATACTTGATCTGCGACAGCGGATCAGACTTGCGTTTGCTGTCGGTAACAAAGGGTATAACGTGGGGGTTTGTCTGGCTGACGATGTAGTGGTTAACCCCGTAGAGCCGGGCCAGGCGCTTGGCCGGCAGATCATCACTGACAGAGCCATCCACCCATTTCCTGGATGGCAAATAGGCCTGCCGCTCTCCGTGGTCATTTTTTGCCGCCAGTGTCACGGGCGGATAGACGCCGGGCACTGCTGCAGAGGCCATTATCGCATCCCTGATAAATACGTTGGGGGACGTCATGGCATTTAACAGCCGTGAGGTCTGGTGGGCTTCTGCCGGTGCCACGGAAATATTCAGGTGCAGCCCTGTTTTCTCATAGGACTCCTGAAAAGTCAGGTTCGGTATGTAGCGATCAATGATTTCCCGAATCTCATCAATGCCAAGGCGAACCGGGTTCATTGATTTCAATCTTCCTTTCACCCAGCTGTAGCGGCGTTCGTAATCCTTGACCTCGAAGACCAGTTCCTCCGGCTCGAATAACCGCAGGCGCTCTTCCTGGGTGCGGGTACAAATAAGTCCACCCACGAATGATCCGCCACTGGAACCCGACAGAACGCTGGGTAGAACATTGTGCTCGGTGAGGGTTTTTACGACGCCAACATGAAAATACAGCAATGTGCCAGACCCGCTCATCATCAGCGCCGAACTGCCAAAGCAGTGCTGTGCCCGCCGGAAAAAATCCAGTTTCTTCTCGAAGCTGATATCGTCGATCTTTGGACTGGCCAGGTAGTCGAGTGCATCAGAAATCTCATCCACATAATCGACGATCAACTGCTTGGTTCCGGACGCTGCACGCTGGTAGAGGGACTGATTGCCCATTCCGCCCATGTTGCCGTGAATACCTTCGTTGAGCGCAAACAGCAGGCCCTTGTTGTCGTGCCGGGCACGCATCAGCCGCAGCCGATCCACCCGCTGGCGGATGGAGACATAATCGTAACGGCGGCTTTGGTCAATGACTTTCCAGCGATCTGCCCTGGTTCTTCTGTCAATTTCCAGCGCAGTTTCCAACCACTCTTCATAGGTGGTGGCGTTAGCGAGCCTTTTTTCCAGCTTTTTTGTTCCTACAATTACCATTCAACACCTCTCTCAGGCCTGCTATGTTCAATCAATCTATCAGCTGGGGTAACTCGAGTAAATATAAAACAGTATCTCGATTGTTAACCGGCCACAGGCTGACCATCAATGTCTCACCCCATGAGATTGTTTTTATCTTTAAAATCAATAAGATGGATAAAAGACCTGTGGCCGAAACCAAAGACCGTGGCGGGAAATTCGAGCAACAGGGGAAAAAGATGCTAAAGCGGGCAAACCCGGGCCAAAAATCAGGTTAAAACGCTGCGCCTGACCCTGTTTCATCGACGCAAAATTCCTGCCGCGCAAGACGGATTCTCTCGTCTCGGCCAGATGCCCGTGCGGCAATATTTTCGGCCGCTTTCAGGCGCTGTTGCAGGCCGGTCTGGTTGGCCACCTGAATCGCCAGCCCCGGCCGCGCATTTAATTCCAGCAGCATTGGACCGCGATTTTTATCCAGCACAATATCCGCGCCGATATAGCCAAGGCC
>JBFFTH010000138.1:0-5057 GCA_041571855.1 Porticoccaceae bacterium | reverse complement strand
GCCAAACGCCTCGGTGTAAACCACGCCGTGATAGGCCGGCTCCGGCTGGTTCAGTACCGGGAAGCGCCCCTTGTGTTCGGCCCAGGGAAACTTGCCGGAATCGACAATGATTCCACCCAGCGTGGTGCCATGGCCTCCCATGTACTTGGTCATGGAGTGAACGACAATGTCGACACCATAGTCTATCGGGTTAAGCAGCGCCGGCGTGGCCACGGTGTTGTCGACAATCACCGGTACACCATGGCTGTGTGCCATGCTGGCGATGGGCTCGATGTCGACGATGTTGCCTGCAGGGTTGCCGATGGTTTCGCAGAACACCGCCTTGGTTTTGTCATCGATGAGTTTTTCCAGGTCTGCGGCGCTGTCGCTCTCGGCAAAACGCACCTCGATGCCCTGTTTCGGCAGCATGTGGGCGAACAGGGTGTAGGTGCCGCCATAGAGCTGGGGCGTGGTGACGATATTGTCGCCCGCCTCGGCAAGGGTGAGGATGGCATAGTTGATGGCGGCACTGCCGGAGCTGACGCAGAGGGCGGCAAGACCGCCTTCCAGTGCAGCGACTCGCTGCTCCAGTACATCCCATGTGGGATTCATAATGCGGGAGTAGATATTGCCCGGCACCGCCAGGTTAAAAAGGTCGGCACCGTGCTGGGCATTGTCGAATTCGTAGGCGACTGTCTGGTAGATGGGCACCGCGACAGATTTGGTTTGCTGGTCCGTTTCGTAGCCGGCGTGGATAGAGAGTGTTTCTTTTTTCACAGCGCATCCTTGGTTATCGGGTTGATAGGAGAAGGCTGAGATAATGGGCAAAATTACCCGCGATTGCAAAGACTGTACGCGCCGAAGCCGCCGGTCCGGGGGGCGCAGTTGGTCGGGAGGGGAATGCCGCTTACAGTTGCTGTAAGCGGCATACCGTCGGGACGGCAAGCGCTGTCTAGATCGCTGCCGCCAGCCGCATGCCCTGATCAATGGCCCGCTTGGCGTCGAGTTCCGCGGCGACATCGGCGCCGCCGATCAGCTCGAAGGGTTTGTGCAGGTCTTTGGTCAGTTCACGCAGCGGGTCCTGTCCGGCACAGATAATGACATTGTCCACTTCAAGCAATCTGCTCTCGTCCCCGATACTGATATGCAATCCGGCATCATCAATTTTTTTGTAGTTGCAACCCGGAAGCATCTCCACGCCCTGGTGGAGAAGTCCGGCGCGGTGGATCCAGCCCGTGGTTTTCCCAAGGCCCGCGCCCACTTTTGAGGTTTTGCGCTGTAACAGGTAGACCTTGCGGGGGGGAGCGGGAAACGCGGGCTTTATCCCCTCGATGCCACCCCGGGCGCTGAATGTCATATCCACGCCCCACTGGTGCATAAACCCGGGGATGTCCTGGCTGACAGAGTCACCGTGATGGAGCAGGTATTCAGCGGTGTCAAAACCGATGCCGCCGGCACCGATAATCGCCACCCTTTCGCCGACGGGTTTTTTGTCTCTCAGTACATCCAGGTAGGAAAGCACCTTGTCGTGATCGACGCCCTCGATATCAGGCGTTCGGGGAGCAATACCGGTGGCGATGATGACCTGGTCGAAGTCGCTGCTGTTGAGCTGTTCGGCAGTGATTTTTTTGCCCAGTTGCAACTCAACCCCGGTCTGTTCAAGGCGAACACTGAAGTAGCGCAGGGTCTCGTAAAACTCTTCCTTGCCGGGAATCTGTTTGGCGATATTGAACTGGCCACCAATTTCGTCGGCGCTGTCAAACAGTGTGACCTGGTGACCGCGCTCGGCTGCCGAAGTGGCAAAGGCCAGCCCCGCGGGACCCGCTCCAACCACCGCCAGCTTCTTGATTTCCGTGGCGGGCAGCAGTTGCAGTTCAGTTTCGTGGCAGGCGCGGGGGTTTACCAGGCAACTGGTCAGCCGGCCATTGAAGACATGATCGAGGCAGGCCTGGTTGCAGCCAATGCAGGTGTTGATCTCATCGGCCTTTCCGGCGGCGGCCTTGTTGACGAACTCAGGATCGGCGAGGAAGGGGCGGGCCATGGACACCATGTCGGCATCTCCCCGCTGCAGCACCTCCTCGGCCACTTCCGGCGTGTTGATGCGGTTCGAGGTCACCACCGGGATGGAGAGGGATTTACGAAATTCGTGGGTGACCCAGGTAAAGGCCGCGCGCGGAACCTTGGTGGCGATGGTGGGTATTCGAGCCTCGTGCCAGCCAATGCCGGTGTTGATAATGGTGGCGCCGGCATCTTCGATAGCCTTGCCCAGCTGGATCACTTCTTCGCGGGAGCTGCCGCCTTCGACAAGATCCAGCATGGAGAGGCGGAAAATAATAATGAACGCCTCGCCCACAGCCTCCCGGACCCGGCGAACCACTTCCACCGGCAGGCGCATGCGGTTTTCGTAACTGCCACCCCATTCGTCATCCCGCTGGTTGGTGCGGGTGACCAGGAATTCATTCAGAAAATAGCCCTCCGAGCCCATGATCTCGACACCGTCGTAGCCCGCTTTCTGGGCGAGCTTCGACAACCTGACGAAGTCGGCAATCTGTTCTTCGATTTCCTCTCCGGTGGCGGCATGGGGTTTGTATTTGCTGATGGGCGCCTGAATCGCAGACGGTGCAATGGCTTTCGGGGTATAGGCGTAGCGCCCCGTGTGCAGTAACTGCATACAGATTTTGCCGTCGGCCCGATGCACGGCATCGGTAATCAGCCGGTGCCTGGCGGCATGCTCTTCATTGGAAAACTGGGAATCGCCCTCGATATGACCACCGCAGCGGTCGTTGACCATAAAGCCGCCGGTCACAATCAGCCCCACGCCGCCTTTGGCCCGCTCCGCGTAGTAGGCGGCCATGCGCTCGATGCCATCGTCGGCTTCCTCGAGCCCGGTATGCATGGAACCCATCAAGACGCGGTTTTTGAGGGTGGTAAAACCGAGGTCGAGGGGGCGAAGCATGTTGGGGTAGGTCGTATTGGTCATAAGTGCTCACCTGTCTTTTGCTATCTGGGCGGCTAATTTACAGATCAATTTTGACACTGTCAAGATGCTTTGCTAGCCTATCACCATGAATCAGACAATCCCGACTTCTGGGCACACGACAAAAAACAGCTACCACCACGGCGATCTGCGCACGGCGCTGATTGATGCCGCGGCCATCATGATTCGGGAAGAGGGTGAGGACGCGCTCTCGATGCGCAGGTTGGCGGAGAGAGTGGGTGTTTCGCGGACGGCCGCCTATCATCACTTCCGCGACAAGCAGGACCTGCTCTGCAGTGTTGCGGAAGAGGGCTTCAGGCGTTTTGACGAGCTGGCGCTATCTCTTGCAGATGTCGAAGACATTGAGCAGTACCTGCGGCGCTATATCAGCGGCTATGTGATGTTCGCGGTGAAAAATGCCGAATATTACGACCTGATGTTCAGCAGCAGGATATGGAAGTCGGCGGGGCTGACAGATTCGCTGAAACTGCGCTCCCACGCCTGTTTCCAGGACTATGTCCACCACATGACCGGGATCTGCAAGGGTTATACCCTGCCCGAGGGGGTGACCCCGCTGCGGTTCTCGCAGATTATCTGGAGCACCCTGCACGGTCTGAGCCGATTGATGATTGATGGTATTTATGTGGAAAAGACAGCAATTGAGGCGATCTGCGATGCCAGCGTGAAACTGCTGGTGCAGCATGTTGAAAAAAACTGACGTCGTCAGACTTTCTGAGGCTGTCACGCTCTGCTCTCTGGGACAAATAAATTTCAGAAAAAAGCCCTATTTTTTGGCGCGGCGGCTATAATCCGCGCCTGTTTTAGTTAACCCCCCTTTCCTGCAAAAGATAGTCGAGATTCCCCTGTGATTGAGAAGCTTCGCAATATTGCCATTATTGCCCACGTTGACCATGGCAAAACCACCCTGGTAGACAAGTTGCTGAGGCAATCCGGCACGCTGGACCGGAAGAACATCGGTACCGAGCGCATCATGGATTCCAATGACCAGGAGCGTGAGCGCGGAATTACCATCCTGGCCAAGAATACCGCCATCGAGTGGAACGGTTACCGTATCAATATCGTCGATACGCCCGGCCATGCCGACTTTGGCGGTGAAGTTGAGCGGGTGCTGTCAATGGTCGATTCCGTGCTGCTGCTGGTGGACGCGGTCGACGGCCCGATGCCGCAGACCCGCTTTGTGACCTCGAAGGCGTTTGAGCAGGGCCTGAAGCCGATCGTGGTGGTGAACAAGGTGGACCGTCCCGGGGCGCGACCCGACTGGGTGGTGGATCAGGTGTTTGACCTGTTCGACAATCTTGGCGCCACGGACGAGCAGCTCGACTTCCCGATGATTTATGCTTCGGCATTGAACGGTGTGGCGGGCCTGGAGCCGGATGAGCTGGCCGAGGATATGACGCCGCTGCTGCAGATGATTGTGGACAGGGTCAGCCCGCCCGAAGTCGATGAACATGGCCCGCTGCAAATGCAGATCAGTGCCCTGGATTACAACAGCTATGTGGGTGTGATCGGTGTCGGTCGCATCAAGCGTGGCAAAATGAAGCCCAACGAGCAGGTGGTCGTGGTGGATCGGGAGGGCAAGACCCGGCGTGGTCGCGTGCTGCAGGTGATGGGCTATCACGGCCTGGAGCGTGTCGAAGTTGAGCAGGCCAGCGCCGGTGATATTGTCTGCATTACCGGCATCGACAAGCTGAATATTTCCGATACCATCTGCAACCCGAACGCTGTTGAGGCACTGCCGCCGCTGACAGTTGACGAGCCGACCGTCAGCATGACCTTTCAGGTCAACAACTCACCCTTTGCCGGGCGCGACGGCAAGTACATTACCTCCCGCAATATCAAGGAGCGGCTGGACCAGGAGCTGATTCACAACGTGGCACTGCGGGTGAGGCAGGGCGACAGCGCAGACAAGTTTGTCGTCTCCGGCCGCGGAGAACTGCACCTGTCAGTGCTGATTGAAAACATGCGCCGGGAAGGCTTTGAACTTGGCGTATCACGCCCTGAAGTGATTCAGAAAGAGGTGAATGGCGAACTGCACGAGCCCTTTGAGCAGGTGGTTATCGATATCGAGGAACAGCACCAG
>JBFFTH010000137.1:0-5070 GCA_041571855.1 Porticoccaceae bacterium | reverse complement strand
CACCAACAGCACAATTTCCCCCTTTTGCTGGTTTGGGTCAGCTGCGACCTTTTCGCGAATTTCATCCAGGCTGCCCAGCAAAAAAGTCTCGAAGGTTTTAGTCAGCTCCCTTGCCATGACTGCCTGCCGGTCCGCACCAAAATTCTCCGACATATCCTCCAGGCTGCCCAATATCCGGTGCGGCGCTTCATAAAAGATCAGGGTAGCTGTGCGGTTCTTCAGCTTGGCAAAAAATTTCTGCCTCGGGCCCCGCTTATGGGGTGGAAACCCTTCGAAACTGAACCGGTCACTGGGCAGGCCCGATGCGCTCAGCGCTGCGATAGCGGCGCAGGCTCCGGGCACCGGGATCACCCCAAACCCCCGCTGGCGAGCGGCTCGCACCAGTTTGAATCCGGGATCCGATACCAGTGGCGTGCCGGCATCAGAGATCAAGGCAACATTTTTTCCCTGTTGCAGACTGTCTATAATGCGCGCGACCTGGTGTTCATCGGAGTGATCATGGTAGGCCATCATCGGCGTATCAATGTTAAAATGGGCCAGCAACCGGCCACTGTGGCGGGTATCCTCTGAGGCAATCAGATCGACTTTCTGGAGAACATCGAGCGCGCGGGGTACCATGTCAGCAAGGTTGCCAATAGGTGTTGCCACCACATACAAAACACCACTCATAGCTCAGGAACTCTTAAAAATGACCATTAGACGGATTGCAAACGCCGCTGCTCTTATCCTGCTGAGTCTGTTCCTGCTGGCCTGCAGCTTACCCGGCGAAAAACCCGGAGCACCAACTGCGGGAGATACCACAGTATCAGCAGCTGAGAGCGCGAAGCAGGCGCTCGCACTTGCCGCGTCGAGCATAGCACCTGACCGGCAACGCCACCAACTGGCCGCGGCAAAATATCTGGCCGCCGCGGGTGAAGTCCAGCAAGCGACAGAACTGCTGGCGGTTATAGATCAGGATCCGATGGACATTTACCTGCTCGCTGATTACAGCCTGTTTTATGCTGATCTCGCGCTGCAGCAGGATGATTTTTTCCTCGCCCGCGATCTACTGACCAACTCGCGACTGGTAGAGAATCGTTATCGACTCAACACCGATCTTCGCAAACACTTACTCCAGAAAAGCGGTGACCTTTTTGCCCTGCTCGGCGAAGATCGCACCAGCCTGAGCGCCTACCTGGAACTGGGGGATCTTGCTAAGTCTAGCGAAGAGCTTGCAGCCGTCAATGACAGGGTATGGTGGGTGTTGACCCATATTCCCCAGACCACCTTGCAGCAGTACGATCGCGAAGAGAGAAACCCGGTACTGAAGGGCTGGTACTCGCTGGCTTTTATCAGCCGCAACACCCAGTCGGATATCAGGCAGCTACAACAGCGGCTGCAGCAGTGGCAACAACAGTGGCCCGACCACCCCGCCGCGCAACAGCTCCCTTCCAGCCTTAGAGCCATAGGCGATATTGTCAGCCAGCTGCCGACCGATATCGCGCTGCTCGTTCCCACCAGCGGAGCACTGTCTCAGGCCGGCACCACCATCAGGGATGGTTTCATCGCAGCCCGTTACAGCAACTATCAAAAATACGGCAACACGCCCAACATCCGCGTCTATGACACCAGCAAGGGGGAAATCGAAAACGTCTATCAGCAAGCCGTTTCCGATGGCGCCAATATGATCATCGGCCCACTGGAGAAGGACAAGGTTCGCGCGCTGTATTCACTGGCTGAGTTGCCGGTTGCGACCATAGCGTTGAACTATATAGATGATGGCAATGGAGAGGCTGAAGCAGAAACAGACGCAGTGGAAAGTACCACGGAGACTCCTGCTACAGGGACTGAAACAAGCCAACAGCAGCGGCAGCCTGGCACCGTGAAAGCGCCAGCCAAGCTCTTTCAATTTGGCCTCTCTACCACCGATGAAGCACACCAGATAGCAGAGCGAGCATGGATCGAGGGTCAGCGCAGTGCGCTGGCCATCGTACCCGATAACAACTGGGGGGCTCGCGTACTGGAGGCCTTCCGCGAGCAATGGCTGGCAAAAGGTGGCGACCTTCACCTGAGCAAGCCCTACGCCAGAAACCAGATTGATTTTGCCCCGCTTCTGAAACCCGCTTTGCATATCGATCACAGTGAAGAAAGGGCCAGGCGCCTCGAACGCGTTCTGGGCAAAAAGCTCGCATCCTCGCCACGTCGCCGCATGGATCTCGACATGGTGTTTATGGTGGCGTACCCCAACCACGCCCGCCAGATCAAGCCCACCCTGGACTTCCTGTTTGCCGGCGATCTGCAAATTTACGGCACTTCACAGCTCTATTCCGGCGAATACGACCTCGGCCGCAATCGTGACCTGGAGGGCATTCGCTTTAGCGCCATGCCGTGGACGCTGCCCAGCGGCCGCTCCGATATCATGCAGCAGGCAAGCACCAAGGCACCGCTGTATCGCCATATGTTTGCGCTCGGCGCCGATGTCTACCAACTGCACCAGTGGCTGCCCCAGATGCAACATGCACCCGCGACCCAATTATTTGGCAACACCGGTGGACTGCAATTGCGCCCGGATAACACCATTGCCAGGGAGCAACCCTGGGCTGTCTTCAGAGGCGGCAGGGTAAGGACTGCGCAGCAATTGACGGATAACTGAAGATGAAAGTCAGCCTGTTCAGGGACAAGAGCGGAAACTGCAGAGGGCAACTGGCAGAAAAATATGCCCGCCAGTATCTGGCAAGCCACCAGCTGGAAATTATCGACACCAATTACAAAACGCCCCGTGGAGAGATCGATATTGTTGCCAAGGACGGCGATATGCTGGTGTTTGTGGAGGTCCGGTTGCGCAGTCGCAACGCTTTTGGCAGTGCCTCAGACAGCATTGATGCCCACAAGCGCAAACGCATTGTTTCCGCAGCCAAACACTATCTCCAAAGCCGCGGGTTGTGGAATCAGGCTATCTGCCGCTTCGACGCCATATGCCTAGACCCGATGCCCGACAACCCGGCACAGTATCAGGTAGAATGGATACCCGCTGCATTTGCCGCCGACGAATAAAAGAACCCGACATGTTGGAATCCCGCGTAATTGAACTTTTTCACCGGAGTATCGAGGCCAAGATGGCCTCTGGAGAAGAACTGGCGCCAGAAATAGCGGCTGCCAGTGAGCTTACCGTGCGGCAACTTTTGCAGGGCAAAAAAATCATTGTTTGCGGCAACGGTATCTGCGCATCGCTGGCTTCGATATTCAGCCAGTGCCTGGCACTCCAGCATACTTTTGAACGACCGGGACTGCCGGCAATCTGTCTCAGCAATGACGCGGCAACCATTACCGCAATTACCGAACACAACAGCCAAAACGAGATTTACAGCAAGCAATTAAAACTACTCGGACAACCCGGCGATGTCCTGGTCGCCATTAGCAGCGGCAGCAATCCCGGTTCGCTGGCAAGAGCTATCCAGGCCGCCCATCAGCAGGAAATGTATTGTATTGTCCTCTGCGCCGAGCAGGACACAGATTTAAGTGCGTTGCTGCGCAACGAAGATATCCGCCTTGGCGTCACCAATATGGAGCGCCACCGACTCGCAGAAATTCATTTACTCAGCTTGCTCTCGATCTGCGAGCTGATTGACCAACAACTCTTTGGAGGAATAGATTGATGCTCCGCAACCTGACCCTGGTTGTCATCGCCTGCAGCCTGCTCGCAGGCTGTACAGATATTGTTCACACCGTAAAGGATGAACCCTTCCGCCCGGATCCGTCAGAAACCTCTATAGGCACTGACATTGATGATTCCTGGCTGGAAACCATGATCGGGGTAAACATAAAAAAAGCCCATCCGCTACTGGATTCTTCTCATATCAATATCACTGCCTACAACAGGGTGATACTGCTGACAGGCGAGGTTCCAAACAACGAGCTGCGTAGCCTCGCAGGTGAAACCGCCAGGGATTTTCGCGGGGTTCGCCAGGTTCACAACGAACTGGTTGCGCAGGGGGCCAGCTCCTTTATTTCCCGCACCAATGACACCTGGATCACCACCAAGGTCAAAAGCAAGCTGCTCGCCAATGAGGAGATCGATGGTAGCAACATCAAGGTCGTCACTGAAGGTGGAGTGATTTACCTGATGGGCATTGTCCGTCGCACAACCGCCAACAGGGCAGCGGAAATCGCCAGCACCACCAGAGGTGCAAGGCGTGTCGTCAAGGCATTCGAGTACCTCGACTGAAAACGCAGCAAAACAATCATTGCGAAGACAAATAACCGGCAAGCGCCGGCAGGGCGAGAACACCCGTCAGAGTAATTCGATGGCGATTGCCGTTGCCTCACCACCGCCAATACATAGGCTGGCAATTCCCCTGCTCTGACCACGCTGACGCAGTGCGGCCAACAGGGTCACGATTATCCTGGCACCACTGGCACCCAGTGGATGGCCAAGGGCCGTGGCGCCACCGTTGACGTTTATTTTCTGGTGAGGGATCCCTAGTTGCCTCATCGCTGCCATGGCGACAACAGCAAAGGCTTCGTTGACCTCAAACAGGTCAACCCCGTCAACGGTCCAACCCAACGGCTGCATCACCTTCTCGATGGCTGGCGCAGGCGCTGTACTGAACCACTGCGGTTGCTGGGCATGCTGAGCGTAGCCACGAATTGCCGCGAGCGGTTTCAAACCCAGCGCTATCGCCCTGCTTCGCTTCATCAGCACCAGTGCGGCCGCACCATCGGAAATGGAACTCGCGTTGGCAGCCGTAATGGTGCCGTCTTTTTTAAAGACCGGTCGCATGGTGGGGATTTTTTCTGGATCGCCCTTCAGCGGCTGCTCGTCACACGAGACAACCTTCTCACCGCCGTGAACTGCTATTTTCACTGCCGCGATTTCTTCTGCAAACAGGTTGTCTGCAACAGCCAGGTTTGCCCGGCGCAGGGATTCAACAGCAAAGTGATCCTGTTGCTGGCGGCTGAAACCGTACTTTTCGGCACACAACTCGGCAAAGCTGCCCATTGACCCGCCGCTGTAGGCGTCCTGAAGTCCATCCAGAAACATGTGATCAATCACCTCGCCGTGACCCATGCGGTAGCCACGGCGAGCCTTTG
>JBFFTH010000136.1:0-5089 GCA_041571855.1 Porticoccaceae bacterium | reverse complement strand
TGTCAGCCACCAGTGCGCGATAGTCTTTTTCCAGTTTCTTGAGCTGCTTCTTGGAGATTCCACCCGCTGCCTCGAGGGCGCTTCTCAGTCGTGCCCTGGTAATATCCGCGCCCATCACAGCCATGGTGTCAAACAGCGGCGGCGATGATGGAGAGCCGGACACCGCAACAAACAGTGGAAACAGGAACTCGCGCAACTTGAGATCCATTGCCTGCGCCAACTGATTCAGCACATTGTAGATTTCGTCCCGCTCCCAGCGGCGCAGTGAATCCAGACGCCAACTGCTGAACTGGAGGATTGTCCGGATCGTTTCAATTTCGAGCTTTTTGTGCTCGAAGCTGCTTTCGTCCAGCGAGGGATTGCCGGAGAGGATAAAACCGGCCAACGGCAGAATATCGCTGAACTTCTCAACCCGCTCTTTGATCAGGGGCACAATGCGAGTGAGTTTTTCCCGGTTAAATGCCCAGGCGGCAACGCGATCCGCAAACGCGTCTTCATCGAGATTCTCGCGAATCCAGCGACCGTTGAGCCAGTCCAGTTTTTCCACATCAAATACCGGCCCACCCAGGTGAACCTGCTGGATATTGAAGTTATCCATCATCTCCTGCAGGCTGAACTTTTCTTCCTCGTTGGGCATGGACCAGCCCATCCTGCCCAGGTAGTTGAGCAGTGCCTCGGGCAAATAACCCATATCGCGATAGTAGTTGATGCTGGTCGGGTTTTTTCGCTTGCTCAGCTTGCTCTTGTCCGGGTTTCGCAGCAGGGGCATGTGACACAGCTCGGGCATTTCCCAGCCAAAGTACTGATACAGCAACTGATGCTTGGGCGCTGAATTGATCCACTCTTCGCCCCGAATCACATGGGTGATCTCCATCAGGTGGTCGTCCACCACGTTGGCCAGGTGGTAGGTGGGCATTCCGTCGGCTTTCAGCAACACCTGCATATCCACCTGCGACCAGGGAATTTCGATTTCACCGCGCAGCATATCGTTGAACCGACAGCTGCCCTCCTCCGGGATCTTCATCCTGACCACGAAGGGCTCACCCGCATCCAGCCGGCGCTGGACTTCATCCTCTGTAAGATTGAGGCCGCGACCATCGTATTTCGGGGTTTCGCCACGGGCCATCTGCTCACGGCGCATCTGGTCCAGTTCAGCAGGCGTGGCAAAACAGTAGAAGGCATGGCCGTCGTCCAGCAACTGCTGGGCGTATTTGCCATAGATGGCCGCACGCTCACTCTGCCGATAGGGACCGTAATTGCCGCCGACATCGGGGCCCTCGTTCCACTCGAGGCCAAGCCAGCGCAGGGAATCGAGAATCATCAGGTCTGAACCCAGCGTGCTGCGGCTCTGGTCTGTGTCCTCGATGCGGAGGATAAAATCACCGCCCTGGGCTCTGGCAAAACACATGTTAAAAAGGGCGATATAGGCCGTGCCCACATGGGGGTCGCCCGTTGGCGATGGCGCAATTCGCGTGCGAATTTTTGTCATTGATAGTGTCCTAAAGCGTGTCCATTGGTCTTGAATCGGCAGCGAAACGGGCTATTTCAGTGCCGCTGGCAGAACAGTTGCCTGGTTTCTTTTTTTGCAATGCCTGCAGAAATCAGCACCTGGTGCAGTAAAGCCATTGTATTCCGTGTTGTTGGAGGCAGCGGGCAGATGCAGCGGCCCGCTGTTTTCAAATCATGCAAAAGCAGGCGCGCATTATACGCGCATGGCTCTTAATCGACAGCAGGTTTTGGTGACGGCTTGCCCAACAGGTAGCCCTGCATGGCATCGACATTTAACGCCCGCAGTTTATCGGCTTCCTGCTTTGTCTCAACACCCTCGACCCAGAGCTCGATATCACTGTTATGGGCCAGCTGGCACAGGGACTGGATATAGAACTGGTTATCCGGGTTATCCTGTATTTTGCCCACGAAGCTGCGATGGACCTTGATATAACTCAGCGACAGGCTGCCCAAATAACCAAAGGCTGCACCATCGAGGCCGAAATGATCAATCGCCAGCTTAGCGCCGTATTTATGCAGCTTTTTCTGCAATTCTCGGATATGGGAAGGATCGACATCCATACTGTGCTCGGCAACCTCCACGATCAGCCGCTTCGCCAGTCTTCTGTTTGATCGCAACCATCTGACCAGTCCGGTCAAAAAGGCCTCGTCGCGGGCAGAGGTCAGTGAAAGGTTAACCACCATCTGGCCGACAAAAGATTGCTTTTTATAGAGTTCGGACAATTTCTCCAGCACCAGTAAATCCAGCTGTGGCATCAGGCCCAGGCGCTCCGCGATCGGCACCACCACACCCGCAGAGAGAATTTCACCCTCGCTGGGGAAGCGAACATAAATTTCATGACCCCTCTTGGTAACACCGTCGGCGCTGAATACCGGCTGGTAGTACAACACCAGTGCCCTGTTGGCTATACAGTCATTCAGATAGTCATGCCAGCCATTGAGGGGCTTGGTGAGTATGGGTGCATCGCCCTCACTGACATCGCTGAAGCGAAGCCACTGGTTATCGCCTTTTTTCTGTGCTTCCCGCAATGCGATATCGGCTTCCGACAGAATGTCGACGGGGCTGGACATCAACGCCTGGAAACTGACACCCATATGGTAGGTGAGCGGGCACTGCTCGGCATGAGGCCAGTCTATGACGCGCACCTGCTTGAAAATATTGGCGGCGATTTCGTCCGCTTCCTCCTCGCCGATATCGGGTACAAAAACGGCAAATTCTGAGCCCTGGCGACGGGCAACCAGTGACTGCACATGCCTTGCGGCCTCGGTTTTCAGGATATCAGCTATCGCGGCCAACACTGCATTTCCCTCCGGCCTGCCCGCATATTCATTCACGGCTTTCAGGTCAGAGACGCTGATGATAAGCAGAACACCGCTGTGAGCGCCGGTTTCCGGGCTCAGAAAACTTTTCAGTTGCGCATCGAAATCGGCCCGGTTCGAGAGCCCGGTAACTGCATCAGTCGTGGCAAGCTCTCGCAGGCGGGTGATCAGTGCAAGTTGCTCGGCAAAAATCGCTTTCAGTCGCTGGGACATCCGGTTCATCGCTTCCACCACGCGACGCAGTTCCCGTGTCTTTGGCAACCGGTCCTGAACCTCAAACTGGCGCTCGCAGATGGCGTCAGCCTGCTCCTCTACCCTGCGTAGCGGCACCAGCAGATAGCTGAGGGCAAACCAGGCCAGAATGCAGACGACCACGGTCACCAGGGCAAACCAACCCAACTGTGTCAGTGTCGACTGCCAGAGTTTCAGGTAAGCCTGGCCGGGGTGGCTGACCACTGTCAGCTCGCCCAGCTGAATCCAACCCGAGGCAACCTGGGCACTGGCTTCCGGTGAGGGCAACTCTATTAGTGAAAGAAACCAGTCAGGGACACCTTGAATACTGACCGGAAACTCCCGGTCAATAACGATATTGCCTTCAAGGTTGGTGAAGAAAATACGCTGAAAATAGCCGCTGTCAGAGACCGCATTGAACATGGTATCCAGCGTCGCAATGTCCTGATCCCGGGCGGCCTGAGTCATGGAAAGACCAAGCGATGTCGCTGTATCCTGAGCGTGTACCTGCATCTGCTGTGAGACAAGCAGAGTATTATTGTGCAGGCTCACCCCGACATTGCCCGCATAGAGCACAACAAACAACGTCAGAACCGCGATAATTAATTGACGAAACAGCGTCACAACCACTTCCCCTGTCTTCAGCAACGAACATGCAGTCTAATTCAATCAAACACCGTTGCCAATTGAGTTACAGATCACAGTTAACCGGCCGAAAAGATATCATCTGTGGCCAAAATCGGTATGCTAAGATTTAGCGCAATTGTTTATTCAGAATGAGTTGATGGCAGAGAAAAAGCGGCAATTTTTCGTGGCGGGCAAAGGGGCAATAAGCGCTCTACTGTGCCTGTTTTGCTTCGCAGTTTCTGTCGCCCATCACAACCAAATCAGTGAACAACTGCTTACCAAAATCCGGCATAAATTCGGACTGCCCGCCGAGGCCAGGATTCGACACTGGCAGAACCTGATTCATGAAAACATGAATCAGGACGATATGAAAAAACTTAATATCGTCAATGATTTTTTCAACGGCGCCCGATTCGTCAATGATCTGTCACTTTGGAACAAGCGGGATTACTGGGCGACACCCATTGAGTTCCTGGCTAAGGACGCCGGCGACTGCGAGGACTACTCCATCGCCAAGTACTTTACCCTCAGGGAAAAGGGGATGGACGTGTCAAAACTGAGAATTACCTACGTCAAGGCGCTCACTCTCAACCAGGCCCACATGGTGCTGGCCTACTACCCCAGCCCGAATGCGGAGCCACTGATCCTCGACAACATCAACAAGCGCATACAACCCGCCTCTCAGAGAACCGACCTCAAGCCGGTGTACAGTTTCAATGCTGACAGCCTCTGGCTGGCACGCTCGCGAAACGAACAACTAAAAGCGGGCAAACCGACAAACATCGGCCTGTGGCAGGATTTGAACGCGCGGATGCGGAGGGAGCTTCTTTGACGCTATTATCAGCTACCTCTATTCCTTTTCCTTTAATACCTAAAAGAAAAACCCCGGCGCTTTTAACAAGGGCCGGGGGTTTCTAAAGTCCATTTATCAGGGATCAACATCCAGAGAATTATTAGCCAGCAAGCTAGATATAACTGTCTGATCACTCAGCGTGTTGTCACCATTCAAGTCAACTCCTGTCAACACAATGTCGAAGTCCGAACCACCAGTGCCATCAACATCGACAGAAATGGTGGTTGAGCCCCCCGATACACTGAAGTCAAGGTATGCGTCCAGGGTCGCGGCGTCAGCATGTTCACCCACTAACAAGTCGCTTAAATCGAGAACATCATCGCCTTCAGCGAGTACGTAGCTGCCAGAATCAGTTGCGGTATTAAAATCGGTAACCGTATCGGTCGGCGAACCCACTTCATCACCGGGCAGCCAGCGGAAGATATCACTACCATCACCACCGGTCATTGTATCGCCGCCGGCTCCACCAATCAGGATATCATTGTTGGCGCCACCATCGAGTGTATCGCCGTCGCCCAGACCAAACAGGTAATTTTCTGTTCCATCGCC
>JBFFTH010000135.1:0-5169 GCA_041571855.1 Porticoccaceae bacterium | reverse complement strand
CGACCCTTTATTTCCTGCTGGAACCGAATCAGCAGCGCGATTCCGGACATCATGCAGCAGCTGACAAAAGCAGTGGAGGAGGATCACCGGGATTATGCCTGACTTAGCTCGTTGCCAAAGCAACGCTGACAGGAGCCTGGGGCGGGTGATCGCCAGGATCGCTACCGGGGCGGCTTGAGGTTTTGGGAATAACACATTGCCAGACAGGCAACCGCAAACAGCAGACCACTTCCTGCGCAGACCAGAGAGTAGATATTTGGCCGCTCAGGTTGGCCCGGTTTATTGTTGATTTCATAGCCAGAAACAAGCCTTGACCTGTTGGCTGAATCAAAATGAAGCGAGCGATGCATCGGCTTTTTGTCACCGAACAGCCGCAGGAAATTAGATCGCTACAGATGTGGACGATTCCCAATTACCTGCAAGGCGGATAAACTTGATGTTCATTTGGCAGGAAAATCACCATGAAAAATACCTATCTGATGCCCCCGCTGCTCAAGGATGAATCCGGTAATCCACGTAAAGCCGGGTTTGAATTTGAATTCGGCAACTTGCCAATTCTCAAGACAGTAGAGTCGTTGCAAAAGGTGCTCGGCGGCGAAATTATTTCCAAAACACCCTTTGAAGCAGAGTTGCACGACTGCCAGCTGGGCAACCTCAAAATCGAGCGGGACGCCAACCTGCTCAAGTCAGTGAAGTATCGGCGCTGGCTGGAAACTATCGGCATAGATTTCAAGCCAGGTTCTATCGCTCACGAGATCGAGGCCAATATAGACAGCGCCAGCAAGCAGCTTGTGCCCTGCGAGGTGGTGACATCCCCGATCCCGTTAAATGAACTCGACAAACTCGATACTCTGACTGAAGCGCTCAAGGCGATTGGAGCCGAGGGCACCCACCAAAAACTGCTTTATGCCTTTGGTTTACATATCAACCCTTCAATGCCAGACCGGTCAGCGACCACCTTGCGGCGTTACATCCAGGCTTTTCTGCTGTTGCAGTCGTGGATTATCGAGTCATCGCAGATCGACGTGACGCGCCGCTTTTTTACCAAGTACATCGACCCCTTCCCCGGTTCCTACATGGAGCTGGTGTTAGACCCGGATTACAAGCCAGAGATGTCCACACTTATTGATGACTACCTGAAACACAATCCGACCCGGAACCGGGCGCTGGATATGTTGCCGATTCTGTGTGACCTGGACAAGGAGCGGGTAATGAACGGCATCCGCAAGGATGAAAGAGACCTGGTGAAAGGCCGTCCGGCATTCCACTACCGTCTGCCGGACTGCAAGGTAAGCGAACCCGACTGGCGGGTCAATGTTTCCTGGAACCAATGGGTTTACGTTGAAAAGCTTGCCTGCGACGGCCTGCTGCTGAACGAGCTGATTGACACCTGGCGCGGCAAGCGCAACCGTTTTTCAATTGCGCCATCAATTGACTGGGCATTGCGACTGAGCACGCTGTTGAGTCAGAAATTCTTTGAAGGCCTCTGATAGCGATGACAGGAAGGCCGTTAATCGGCGTGACCGGTCCCAACAAGGGCGGCTTTATCGCCTGGATAATGACAGCCATGGCCATTCGCCGTTGCGGTGGCAAACCGGTTCGGGTAACTCCTGCGCGACCGTACGACGAACGCCTGCTGGATGGCATCGTGATCGGTGGCGGCTCCGATGTGGAACCGATCCACTATGACGAGTTCTGGCAACAGGAAGAAGTGGAAAAGACAGGTGAACGCAACTCTCTGCTGGACTGGCTGGTGGTTTTCTTCCTCTCCGTGTTTCGGGCGATTTTCGCGCTCCGCCTGAGGGGTGGTTATGATCAGGATCGCGATGCTCTTGAGAAGCGGGTGGTCAAGTTCGCAATTTACAACAATATCCCCACGCTTGGCATTTGCCGCGGAGCCCAACTGATGAATATCGTCCTTGGCGGCACCCTGCACATGGATATCCGGCATTTTTACAATGAGGACACCAGTAATATCCGCAGCCTTCTGCCTCGTAAAAGTATCACCGTAACGCCGGGTACTCTTTTACATGCCATACTGAAAACAGAATTCTGCCGGGTGAATGCACTGCACGACCAGTCGATCAACGAACCAGGCCGGGGTATAACCGTATCTGCCGCCGAGCCCACTGGCGTGGTGCAGGCCATAGAAAAGCCGGATCACCCGTTTTTCCTCGGGGTTCAGTGGCATCCGGAGTATATGCCCCAGAGTGCTCCGCAACGACACCTGTTTCACTCCCTCGTCAGTGCCAGCAGGCGAGCGCGCAGGGAGCAACGGGCCTGACTCAGGCTGAAATCTGATGGATGCCTATCTGGGAATTTTTATCAGCGCCTTCCTGGCCGCGACCATTGTCCCGGCCTATTCGGAAATCCTCTTCGCTTCATTGATAGCCGCCGGCTATGACCCCCTGGCACTCTGGGCCTGGGCCTCGCTTGGCAACACCCTCGGCTCGGCTGTGAACTGGGTGCTGGGTCGCTATATGCTCCACTTCCAGGACAAGGGCTGGTTTCCATTCAAGGAAAAGAATCTCGAAAAGGCACAGGGTTGGTTCCAGAAATTCGGAGTATGGTCGCTGCTCTTGGCGTGGTTGCCGGTTGGCGGCGATGCCCTTACTTTCATCGCTGGTATAATGCGGGTCAGATTCTGGATTTTCTTTTTGCTGACTGGCGCAGGCAAGTCCATTCGCTATGCCATACTGCTGGCCTTACTGGGTGCTTTTACCTGAAGTGTCTATTGTTCACGCTGTAAGCCTCACTGCGCTCCCGCAAACCCAAAACCACGAGATAGAAAGAGCGTAAAGAGAGGAACCCGTTTCAGCCAATGTCCGAACTTAGCAATCTGCAATTATTTCTCATTGGGCTGACATTTATCTGGAGCGGTTTTGTGCGCTCTGGCCTGGGCTTTGGTGGCGCGGTACTGACCCTGCCTTTTCTGTTGATGATCGACAACCGGCCGCTGGTCTACCTGCCGATTATTTCCGTCCATCTGCTGTTTTTCGCCTCCATCACGGTCTGGCAGAACAACCGGACACCTGCTGCCGGCAGCGGGGAAGGAGCCCGGGAAGGCACCATTGATTGGGTCTACCTTCGCTACGCGGTGGGTGTAATGATCATACCGAAGCTGATCGGCGTCTTTGGCCTGATCCTTTTGCCCAATACGCTTATGAGCCAGATTATTTTCTGCATTGTCGGCCTCTACTCCCTGACCTACGTTTTCAACAAACCCTTTCGCAGCCACAGCAGGGCGGTTGATGTCGTGTTTCTGATCCTGGGCGGTTATACCAGCGGCACCTCTCTGATCGGGGCTCCACTGATCATTACCGTGTTTGCCAACCATATCGATAAATACAAGTTGCGAGACACACTATTTGTACTGTGGCTTATTTTTGTCGGTATCAAGTTGCTCGCCTTCGTGATTGCCGGCATAGACCTGCAATTGATTCATCATCTCTGGCTGTTACCCTGCGCCGCTATCGGACATCTGACCGGCCTCAGGTTCCACCAGAAAATGCTGCACGCCGAGACGCCGCTGTTCTTCAGGGTTGTCGGTATTGCCTTATTACTGGTGAGCGCAACGGGTTTTTACCAGAGCATTACCTGATATTGGCACAAAAAAGGCCGGCGTAAACCGGCCATGGGGTTGTGCGGGGTTACTGCAGAACGATCAGGTGTCGGTTTTTTGCCAGCACCTTTTCGCCGATGCCTTTCACCGCCATCAACTCATCGACTGCCTTGAAGGCGCCGTGAGCCTCGCGGTATTCGACGATGGCAAGCGCCCGCTTTTCGCCGACCCCATTCAGTGCCACAGCCAACTCGCCTGCTGTTGCGGTGTTGATATTCACCGTCATGGCCTGGGCGAGTTGAGCCGTTGCCTGAGTACCAGCTGTCTGCGCCGCATGGGCAGACAGCTGCAAGCCGAGAACGGCAGCGAGAACTAGAAAAAATGGGAATTTGCCAAAAGATTTCAGCATCTTCATAAAGGTCTCCTTGTGCAATGCACTTTTTGATTAACGACACGCCTCATGCATGCCGAAACAGCAATGTAGCCGATAAGAGGTAGTATTGGCAATAGCAGATAACTGCAACTCAGGCTCGGGAAATCTCACGATTAATCGCGATCAGTGCCTGCCTTGGATCTTCAGCCTGGGTGATTGGACGACCAATCACAAGGTAACTGCTGCCGCGAGCAATGGCCTCGGCGGGAGTCATGATTCGCCGCTGATCATCCGCAGTAGCCGAGTTTTCGGGGCGTATACCCGGTGTGACCAGCAAAAAGTCGTCACCAAAAGTCTTTCGCAACTGACTCGCCTCCCGGGCTGAAGACACCACGCCATCCATACCCGCCCCTTTTGCCAGTGCTGCCAGTTGCATCACCTGCTGCTCAGGGGTCAGGCTTATGCCAAGATCCTTCAAGTCCTGTTGGTCCATGCTGGTTAAAACCGTGACGGCGATCAACAGCATATCGCTGCCGCGATCATCCAGTATCCTTCTCGACGCTTCCATCATGCGACGCCCGCCAGAGGCGTGAACGTCCGTCATCCAGACACCCAGATCCGCCGCCGCCGCCACCGCCTGAGCAACCGTGTTTGGGATATCGTGAAATTTCAGATCGAGGAAAACGTCAAAACCGAGCTTCACCAGTTTGCGAACAAACTCCGGGCCAGTAACCGTGAAAAGTTCCTTGCCGACCTTAAGTTTACACAGTTCAGGGGAAACGCTGTCGGCAAAAGCCTCGGCAGCATTGAGGGATGGAAAGTCCATCGCCACAATGACCCTGGTGCCCGTTGAGTCTTGTTGCATGAAAAGCCCTGATCGCGGGAATATTACTTTTTCGGCGCTGTCTGTTGGGACTTAGACAACTGGCGATCGAGTTTTTTTGCCCGACTGCTGGTTTTAGCCAGAGCAGGTGTTGTCGCCAGTACGCCGACCAGGCAGCCCATAGCAAAGGCAATGAGTAACCAAAGTCCGGCGGGCATTGTCAACACCTCAAAACCGAACAATTTGACCGTGATGGCCTCCGGGTTTTCGAGCACAACCCAACAGCCGACCAACACCGCCAGTAGAACGATCACCACCCACCCGATTTTTTTTATCTTATTCATATTTGTTCACCATAAAAAAACGGCAGGGCGCCAGCCCTGCCGTTCATTGTAACCAAAGTCGCAGCAT
>JBFFTH010000134.1:0-5461 GCA_041571855.1 Porticoccaceae bacterium | reverse complement strand
GAAGGAGTAGGGAATGATCAACGTGTTTTTCTCAGGCCCCGGCAAGATATCCCTGATTGCCGTGAGCTTTGTGTTTTTCTGTTTTGCCGCAACCCCGTTGAGGGCTTCCCCGGCAGCATTGCAACTGTGCGTGAACGTGCTGTCAGACGGCGATATCAATGCCAATGAGGGCGGCGTTTGGGAATGGGTGGTCAGCGATCAGCGGGGCGGAATTAAAGCCTCGGCTGATCTCAACGTCAATCGGACGGAGAGCGACAAATCCAGGTCGCCCTCCTGCGCCACCTTGCCCCTGCCGGAGGGTGTGTTGAGCTTGAAAATTCATTCGCTATCACCGAGAACCTTTGAGTGGTCGGGAGATGCTTTTGGATTCCCCCGCTGGAGGGTCACTGCGGAGGAAGTGGAGAAGGCATTGATGCAGGGTGTGGGCAGAGATGTTGTGATCACGCCAGAGGTCCTCGGCATGCTTTCCGTGGAGAGTGTCGTCAGCGTCACTTTCGTCCACCAGGATCGATGGGTCGAGAGCGATTTCTAGCTCACGATGGCCAGATGTTTACAGAACGGGAAATAGAGCGCTTTCCTGATCGGTGGTGTTTTTGCCCGGTTTCCGTCCATAGACAGCATCAGCCTTTCGTACAGGGCCATTTGCGCTGCGTACTGCTGCATCTGCTCCCTGACAAACTCATCCATTGGCTGTCCTTCCAGCGGACAACTGCTTTTGTAATCGATGATCCAGCGTATGCCGTCGCGGATAAAAGTTCGGTCGATAACCGCGCTTCGCACCCTGTTGTCCTCGTCCAGATAGCCGATGGCGTATTCACACAGGCTGTCCACGCTGTCGTTATCCAGCAGCCAGTGATTTTCGCTATCCTCGAGAATATTGGCCACTGCCACTTGCAGTCGGGAGAGGGCGTCTGACGTATTGACAACGCCGAGCTGCCGTAGCTGGCCGAGCCAGTGTGGCTGTCGTTCGGCAGGGGGCGTTTGCCGCCAGTAGCTGATGCCCTGCAGGGTTACCTGGCGAATGATGCGATGCAGCAGTGTGCCGATGTGTCGGGCATCCCCTGCACCGGGTTCGAAGAGCAAACTGTTGTCAGCCTGGGCCAGTGTTCGGCCTTGCAGGGGTTCAATATGGCCAGTCCCTTTGAAGCCGGGCGGCAGCCGCCACAGGTGGCTGAAACTGGCCACGGGGATGGCAGTGTCATCTTGCTTTTCCTTTTCAACCGCTGCAGCCTGCCGTAGCCTGATTGAAGGGTGCTGCTCTTCGATCGCTTTTTCAAGCCAGGGCCACAGTCTTGCCAGCAGAGAATTGTTGGCCGGGGGTTTGCCGCTTTTCATATTGCACAGCAGATGCAGCTGGCGAATCGCCCTGGTTGCACCGACATAGATGACACGGGTACTTTCCAGGGTTTCCTTGATGCCGGCTTCCCACTGCAAGTGTCGATAGAGCGGATCCTTGTCCTGGCCGGCAGCCTGCAAAGGTGCAATGAGCAGTTGCGCCTGGCCATCCTCGGCGATGCGTTCCCGCCACAGCAGAAGATCCTGCTGGCCGGGGCGATTGCCGCGATCCAGGCCGGGGATAATCACCGTATCGAACTCCAGGCCCTTTGACTTGTGAATGGTCATCACCTGGACATGGCGATCAGCAGCGGAATCGGGCGCGGCGTAGAGTTTTTCTACCGCAGTCTGGAACAGCGACCAGTCGTCGACGGGCGATTGCTGCTCCAGAAAATCAAAATATTGCTGACAGGATTCCCTGTCTGTCGGGTTTTTAACAGCTTCAGGGCCACCGAGCGCAAGCCAGGTATTTTCAACCAGTTGCCGCAGGGGTTGTCTCTCCCGCTGATGCCAGGCCCTGAGCAGGATACCGCTGATACGATGGAGAATTTTCTGCCCATCCGGGCTGATATTCTCTATCTGCTGATGACACGCCAACTGGTCGATCAGCAGAGCTCGTTTTGGCCTGTTGCTTCTGTCGCTGTTTCGTTCACCGCTGCCGCTCCGTTGCTGGTTGACGAGGTGATAGAGATCGTGCAGGTCCAGACCACACCAGGTTGCCCGCAGAATGGAGAGCCAAGCGATGTGATCTGCGGCAGAGAGCAGGGCGCGGGTCAGTGACATCAGGTCGATGACCGCCATTTTGTGCTGCAGGGGATCGAACTCCGTAGCCTGCCAGCTGATGCCCGCATCCCGCAAGTATTTGAGAACAGTTCTGAGGTGGTTGCGACTGCGCACCAGGATGGCAATGGAACCATCGGGGCGCTGCTGCCGGGCTTCCTCTACCAGCCTGACCACCTCCATTGCCTCGGCGCTGTTGTCGGGATGGTCGCGAAAGATGTCGATAGTCACTGCGGGGCCATCTGCAACGGGTTTGAAGCTTTCGGCAGGGCAGTAGCTGACAGCGCCGCGATCGATATTTTCCAGTGCCGGAAAGGCCTCGCCGAAGGCCTCGTTGACCCAGTCGATAATACCTTTCTGGGAGCGGAAGTTGACTCTCAGGTCCAGCGGCTGCAGCTGGATGTTGGCCACCGGTTGCTGTCGTGCCTCGAGGAAAAGGCCCACATTGGCGCTGCGGAACCCGTACAGGGACTGCATACCGTCACCGACAATAAACAGGGTGCGCCCATCACCCGGCGTCCACTCGGCGATCAGGTGTCGCAGGATAAGGTACTGGATGGAGGACGTGTCCTGAAACTCGTCGATCAGAATATGCCGCAGACGGTAATCGAGCTTCATCGCCAGGTCGGTAGGTACTTCATCGGTTGACAGGGCGCGCAGCGCGGCAAAGGTTATCTCGGTGAAGTCGCTACAGCCCTGCTGCTTGAAGTAGAGGCTTAAATTGGCGGCCAGCGCAGGCATCAGGCTTGTCAGTGCGTTGAGCACAGCCCACTGCTGGTCGCTGTAGCAGGCTGTGGGCAGGTAGCGTGTGTCAATCAGCAAATCACGCAGGCCTTCCTGTTGCCGGCACCAGGCCAGAGTTTCCCTGAGTTGCTGTTTGCGAAGGTCACCAAATTCGGGGTCAGCTTTTGCGGTGGGGAACCCCAGAGTAATGCTGATCCCGCGATCGCTGCGATACTCGCCCTTATCGGTCAACAGCAGCTGAACCAGGCCCAGCCACTGCTCTGTCTGGGTGTGATCACAGGGCGGAAGTCCCGTGATCCCCGCGCAACTGGTCAGCGGAGCCTCCCTGTTATTTGCCAGCAGATTGCCGGCCGCATAATCCATCAGTATCGCCAAGTCGCTGCCAATCGGCAGAAGCAGCTCTGTCAACTCGTTCAGTTTCTCTGCGATCGTATCCCGCAACGCCTGTTCGAGGTAGGAGCGGGCATTTCTCGCTGCGAGCAGGTGGTGCAACCACTGCTCGCGTTTCTCCAGCAGCCCGGTCAGCAATGACTGGACGCGGTTCAGGTCATTGTCGAGGTGTTGCAACAGAGTGGATATATCGTCCGCCCAGGTGCCGTTTTCCCTCAGTTGAGAGAGCAGGAACGCGGCTACGACCTGGTCGTAGCAGGGCCCGGGATTATCCAGCGGTTCAATCTGGTCCCCGAGCTGACTCTCTAGGGCCAGCTGTTGCGCCAGGTAGCGGAAGAAGCCGTCTATGGTGGTGATGCGAAGACGGTTTGGTGATTTCAACAGCTGCCAGCCTTGCTGCTGGTCGCGCTCCAGTGCCTGTTTGGCCAGTTGCCAGGTTGCGGCCTCAAAGGCATCGTCCGGCTCGCGGGCAGAGGTCGCGGTTGCCAGCGCCGAAATTATGCGGCTCCGCATTTCTGCCGCTGCCTTGCGGGTAAAGGTCAGGCAGAGAATTTCCTCCGGTTGTTCGACCCGGGATAACAGTTTCAACACCCGCTGGGTCAGCAGGCCTGTTTTACCGGACCCGGCGGGCGCCGACACCGCGAAAGAGCGTTCCGGGTCCAGGGCCTGCTGGCGTTGAGACAGGTCGACGACGGTCACTGGTTCTCCTCCAGGTAGCCGTACCAGCGATTCAGCGGCAGCAGTTCAGCTTGCCACTGAATGGCTTTGGGGTTGTAGATGGTCACATCGGCACACCCCGATTTGAACTCCTCGGCCAGCGCTGTCAGCTTTTCATGCCAGTGCTGTTGCAGTTGCTCCCAGCTTTCAAAACCCTCGTAGCTGTCGGCACCGACAAGACCCGGCAACAGTGACTTGTCGCGCCCGACACCGGAAAATCCCGGCTGTTCCAGGTTGATATTGGCAAAAGTGATGACACTGGTAGAGGAGTTGCCGCTGAGTGCGTAGAGGGGCAGTTGTGGCTGGGTCGGTCGCTCGCCAAACCAGTTCTTTACCGCCGCCTTGCCAGTCTTGTAGTCGATGATGATTTTATCTCCGTCCGGCGTGACATCGATACGATCTATCTTCAGTTTCAGGGGCAGGTCGGCGAAACGGGTTTCACAACTCTGCTCCAGTTCTGACACCCGGAAATCCGGTCTTTGAGCCTCAAGCTCAAGCCATTGCCTGATTAATCTGCGCAGGCGCCGCTTTTCCAGTGCTGCAAAAGCGGGCGACATCAGCTCCTTTCGCTGCTGATAGAGTGGCTGCATGGCCTCTTCGACGCTGTTCTCCAGCAGTGAGTCCAGGTCCTCATCGCTTCGGGACTGTAGCCCCTGCAGGCTACCCAGTGACCGCCACACAAGCTCCATAACACGGTGTAAAAGTGAGCCGCGTTCGGCTGCAGTCAGGCCGAGCGTCGGTTCTGGCGGTTGCTCCGCATTGAGACGGTATTTGGCAAAGGCATTAAACGGGCAGGCGGCCTGGGCATCAAAAATAGCGCTGCCACCTTTTACCGAGGGCAGGCTGGTGTCAACGCCGGGGCCATGACTGCATTCGACCCGCTCGAGAGTCACTGCGGGTCTGTCGCTATAACAGCGTTGCTGCAGGGAAGCCGGGTTGATCAGGCAGTCAATTGTGGTAGTTGGAATATCTTCTATCAGCGGGCTGCCACAGACTTGACTGTCGCCCTCGTAGCGGCAGTGGCTGAAAACGATATTTTCAGCATTGCACTGGAACTGGCGGATCACCTGCTGGGCAATTTTCAGCTCTCGCTCAGGCAGGGAAAGAGGGGTCTGGTACTGGCGTTGCAGGTGAACAGGTAGCAGCGGGTTGAACTGGGTTGGCTGAGGCCAGACCTGATCCGTCATTCCGCTTAGCCAGAGGTGGTCAAAACGCAGCCCAACGGCCTCCAGGGCACCGAGAATCTGGATCGGGTGATCGGGCGTTTCGGCCTGAAACGGCATCTTTGCCGCTGCCTCGGCAAGGTACTGCAGTGCTTCCTCGCAACTGATGGCCGGTTTTATCTGGTCAATTTTACCCTGTTCTTCAAGCAGCGCCTGCCAGTGCTGTCGCTGTTGATACTCGACGCTGTTAAGCCCCCGTTTGCCCGGCCAGCCAAGGGCTGACAGTTGCCGGCTGAAAAGTGCGCACCAGTTGGCGGCAGACTGTCTGGGCG
>JBFFTH010000133.1:0-5496 GCA_041571855.1 Porticoccaceae bacterium | reverse complement strand
CGAGGGTGAGAACCAGCGGTGCACCTGTTAACCGGTCAGCAGGCAGGGCGTTCATTTCGACTGGGGTAGGTTTTCCCTGATGATCTGCTCGGCAAGCCGAGCGCCCTCTTCATCCAGCTCCGCGTAGATATTGGTTTTCGCTACCGAGGTTTCGCTTGGCAGCGACTCTATCCCCTTGCCATCGCGGTTGCGGGTGTCGACAGTCACCTCCAGCGATGCGCCGATGGGCAGCCTGTGCCTGAGAATGGTGTCACCGGTCAGGCGAATACGCACGGGCACCCGCTGCACTATCTTGATCCAATTGCCGGTCGCGTTCTGCGGCGGCAGGAGGGAAAACATTGCCCCGGTGCCCATGGCAGAACCAACAATTTCTCCGCGATAGACCACCTTGTCCCCGTGCATATCCGAGGTCATCTCCACCGGCTGTCCCAGGCGCAAGTTGCGAAGCTGGTTTTCCTTGAAGTTGGCCTCCACCCAGACATCATTCAGGTCAACGATGGTAAACAATGGCTTGCCCACCTCAACCCGCTGTCCCACCTGCACGGTGCGGCGGGCGACAATACCATCGACAGCAGAGATCACCCGGTGACGATGCAGCTCGGTATAGGCTTTTCTCACATTTGCTGACGCCTTCAACACCTTGGGATGATGAATAGTTTCCTGGTTGCCCAACCGCAACTGCGCCTCTGCCAATTTGCTGTTGGTCAGCTCCAGTGCTCTTTTCAACTCTTCATAGCGGGTCTGGCTCTCACTCAGCACCTCGGTCGCTATCAGCTTGCGCTGGTAGAGTGTCTGCCGCCGCTGGTATTCGTCACTGGCATTTTTCAGCGTTACCTGTTTCAGGGCGACATCTGCCCTGTAGCCCTTTACCCTCTCAGCCAGCGCATTCACTTCACGCACAGCCAGCGCCAGCTCCTGCACCGCGCTTTGCAGGGCAATCTCGGCATCGGTGCGCAGCAGTTCCACCAGCACCTGCCCGGCCTTCACCCGATCTGACTGCTCGGTATAAATGGCCGTTACCGTACCACCTACCTGAGCGCTCACCTGCACCATGTTGCCGGCCAGGGAGGCATTTTCCGTTGACACATACCACTGACCGTAGAGTTGTTCCCACAGATACCAACCGCCGCCCGCCAGCAACAGCAGAAAACCGAAAATGATTAATTTTTTACCGCGCCTGTCCTCTTCCGCCATTGCTACACCACATAATAGTTGACTCATCAACTATAGGATAATCGGAGATTGTAATCTACCGATTTCGGACAGGCGGCAGCTTTGGCATGCAAATCATCCATCTCGACTTGCGCAACACAGGAGCCGGGGCTAATCTCACGTGATGGTCGAGAAGATTGCGGTTATTTTCCTGTTTGTGTTTGCGCTCTGCGTAATCTGGGAGTTTGGCTGGGCGAAACTGCGCAACAAGCCCATCTACGACCTGAAAGAGTCGGCGAGCAATATCGGCATCTATGCTGTCCATGTGCTGATGCGCCCAGTCACTTTTGCCTGGATTGCCTACGTCTATACGCTGTTACAACCCTTGCAGTTTTTCTCACTGCCGCCAACGCCCTGGACGTTCGCGCTGACATTTATCGCCACCGACCTGGCCTATTACTGGTACCACCGCTTTACCCACGAATGGCCAATCCTGTGGACCATGCATCACACCCATCACTCCAGCCGCCGGATGAACCTGACCTCGGCCGTGCGCCTGAACTGGATCGCACGCTTTGTTACCCCGCTCTTTTTCATGCCGCTGATTTTCCTCGGCATGCCGCCTGTCTGGGTTTTTGCCTCGCTGGGTATCGGTCTTTTCTACCAGTTTTTTCTGCACACCGAAGCCGTCGGCAAACTGGGCTGGTTTGAAGGTGTGCTACTCAACACCCCCTCTGCCCACCGGGTGCACCATGGCCAGAACGACCACTACCGCAATAAAAACTACGCCGGGGCACTGATCCTCTGGGACCGGCTGTTCGGTACCTATCAGGCTGAGGAAGAAGCCAGCTTGTATGGCGTTAGGGGATTCCAGAGCAACAACCCGCTTACCATCCAGTTTCACCAACTGGGGGCCTGGCTTAAAGGAATAAAGGTCGTTACTGGAATGAAGCGAAGGGATGCCTGAAATGATCGGAAACATCCGGTGCGTTATCAGCGCAATATCACACTGAGCTGGGTTTGCCGCCCGACGCCGCTGGTTGGCAGCAGGAAAGCGGTTCGCACAGGAGCGGGAAGCGCTGCCTGAGGCACTCAATTTGGGGTATTTTCAGCCAACCGCTGAGGAATCGCCGCCCCGCCCGGCCAGCGATAATCACTGACGCCATAGAGGTATTCGCCCTCTTTCACCAGCGACTGGGTGCGACCCAGCACCCGGGACCGCTCTGTATTGTGGCCCATTTCGCGCAACAGGGTTTCGGTATCCGGGCTGACGCCCTGCTCCAGCCATGCCAGGTCCGGCAGCCACTGGTGGTGGATGCGCGCCGCAGCAGTCGCCTCGGCCAGGTTCATCCTGAAGTCGATAAGGTTCAGCAATTGCTGCAGAACCACGGTAATAATACTGCTGCCGCCGGGACTGCCGGTGGCAATTACCGGTTTGCCATCCTTGAAGACGATGGTGGGACTCATGGAGGACAGGGGCCGCTTGCCGCCGGCGATGGCGTTGGCCTCATTGCCGACCAGTCCATAGCTGTTGGGAACACCCGGCTTGGCCGAGAAATCATCCATCTCGTTGTTGAGCAAAAACCCCGCACCCTCAACGGCAATACCACTGCCAAATGAAAAGTTCAGGGTGTAGGTATTGCTCACCACATTGCCGTGTTTATCCCACACTGAAAAGTGGGTGGTCTGGGGGCTTTCCTCCGCGAGCTTCAGGCCCGGCCTGATTTCAGCGGAGGCACTGGCCCGCTGCAGATCGATCTGTTTACGCAGCTTCTCCGCATAGCCTTTATCGGTTAATTGCGCCACCGGCACGGCATAGAAATCCGGATCGCCGAGATACTCGCTGCGGTCGGCATAGGCCCGCCGCATGGTTTCAACCAGGCGGTGCAGGTAGGCAGCACTGTTATGGCCCAGTGGCGTCAACTCCCAGCCCTCGAGGATGTTAAGCATCTGCAGCAGCAGCACGCCGCCGGAGGATGGTGGGGGCATGGAGGCAACCTTGTGGCCACGATAGGTTCCCACCACCGGATCGCGCTCAACAACCCGGTAACCGGCGAGGTCTGCCGCGGTTATCAGGCCTTTGCCGCGAACCATTTCCTCGACTATCTGGCGGGCGATTTCACCCCGATAAAAGGCATCGCTGCCCTGCTCGGCAATCAGGCGCAGCGACCTGGCCAGGTCGGGTTGGCGCCAGTTACTGCCGGCCTTGAGAGTCGTGCCGTCGGCAGAGAGGAAGTATTTTCTGGCCGCCGGGTTTTGCCGCAGTCGCTGACTGGCATTGTCAAGGGCAAAGGCGAGCGGGTAGGTCACCTCGATGCCCCGTTCGGCAAGCCCGATGGCAGGTGCCATCACCTGCTCAAGGGTCATGGAGCCGTACTTTTCCAGTACATGATTAAGCCCCGCAACGGTACCGGGCACACCCGCAGAACGGTGGCTGTAGCGGGCCAGCTTTTTATCGACAATGCCATTCTCCTGCAAAAATAGACCACGGTGCGCGGCGGCCGGCGCCATCTCCCGATAGTCAACAGCAATGGTTTTATCTTCCTCGGCCAGATAAATCAGCATAAACCCGCCTCCGCCAATATTACCCGCCTGGGGCAGGGTTACCGCGAGCGCGTAACCGGTTGCAACCGCAGCGTCAATGGCATTGCCGCCCTGCGACAGGATCTTCGCCCCCACCCCGCTGGCTAACTCTTCCTGGGAAACTACCATCCCCTCTCTGGCTACAACCGGGTGAAAACGATCGCTGTACTGGAGAAATGGCGTGACATTTGGCTCGGCCAGCGTTGCGCTAGACAAAAGCAGCAAATTCCATACTATGATTAAGCGAAAGCGACGGAGCATGGCGAGGCCCTTTATTGACGTTGAGTTGGCGCTCCGGTTATTTAAACACAGCCCAAGGTTGATCCGTGAAAAGCCTAGATTACTTTCCCATCAATGTGGAACTCACTTCCTGGGACGCCGCCAGAAAACAGCTGAGCGATATCCGCTACAGGGTTTTTGTTGAAGAACAAGGCATACCCATCGAAGAGGAAATCGACGATCAGGAGCCCGCTGCCAGCCACTGGCTGGCATACAATGAGGACGGTGTCGCCATCGGCACGGCGCGCATGCTGCCCAACGGCTGTATCGGCCGCATGGCCGTGGTCAGGGAGCAGCGGGAGCGCGGCGTCGGTTCGGCCATCATGCGCCATATCATCAACCATGCGATTCGCGAAAAGATTCCCGAACTCACCCTGAGCTCACAGCTGGGGGCGATTCCTTTCTACGAAGGCTTTGGCTTTATCGCAGAGGGCCCGGCGTACAGTGAGTGCGGCATCGAGCACCGCAAGATGCGACTGTCTCTGCATTTGCAGCAGCAGCGCTTTTCAAGCCAGAACAGCGATGACGAGGCCCGGCAGCGAGTACGGCTTGGCGGTCAGGATGACTTTGTCGAGGCCGCCCTTCTACTGGTGGAGCAGGCCCGCAAAAAGGTGCGAATTTTCAGCGTAGAACTGCTTCCTGAACTGTATGCAGACAAAGGTCTCTGCGAGGCCATCCACAACTTTGTTATCCAGCATCCCGCTGCCTGTGTTCAGGTGCTGTTGAGAGACAGCGACTGGGTCAGCCGCAACACCCACCGGCTGCATGAACTGAGCCTGCGCCTGCCAAGCCATATTGAATTTCGCAAGCTGGCCCCGAAGACCGTGACGATGCACAACGAATTCCTGTTGTCAGATGAACTCGGCATCCTTTACCGGCAGGAGGAAAAAACTATGACGGGATACGCGGTGCGCCATGCGCCGCAGGATGCCAGGGAACTGGCCAGTGAATTTGATGCCATGTGGGAGCACGGGCAGGCTGACCCGGCACTGAGAAGGTTGCATCTCTAGACTTTTCAACTGCCTAGCGAAGATACGGTTCACTGGCAGCGGGCATTGCTGCAGAATATCAAGTGGATATCGACAACGTGGGCAGCGAAAGGGTTGACCTCAGCCACGATCGATTCACTGCCCGAGAGCCGATCAAACAGCCAAGCCGTGCTTCTGGCACAGCACCTGATAGTTAATCCTGAAAATAGGCCTTCATTTCTTCATCCACAGCCCTGCGCAGTTCCATCAGCTTGATTGCATGTTGCTCCAGGGCAATATCCTGCTCGGTTACCGGCGTCCACTTGGGCACCTTGACCTTATTGCCCTCTTCGTCGACTGCGACAAAAATAATAACGCAGTGGGTGGCTTTCTCGCGCTGCTGCTCCCTCGGGCAGCGCCGATAGACATCTACTGAGATATGCATGCTTGAATTTGTTGTGTGGACAATCTGGCATTGCACCTCCACCAGATCGCCAATATCGATAGGGCAGAT
>JBFFTH010000132.1:0-5520 GCA_041571855.1 Porticoccaceae bacterium | reverse complement strand
CCGGTGCCACCATTACCCCGCGCGCGGTCGTCAACCAGGTCAGGAAAGCCCTGCAATATTTCGAGGAAGACCAGGCAAGGCTGCTGAAAGAAGCGCAAAAATTGATGTCTTCACCCGATAAAGAGAATACCCCCCCGGCAGAGGTCAGCCATGGCTGAGAAAATCCCCTACGTTGAAATCACCAGCAATGGTCTGTGGAAAAACAACGCTGCACTGGTGCAGTTGCTCGGCCTGTGTCCGCTGCTGGCCGTCAGCGGTTCCGTGGTCAATGCCATGGGACTGGGGCTGGCAACCATGCTGGTGCTTACTGGCTCCAACGTTGTTGTCTCGCTGATTCGCAACCGCATCACAGATGCGGTAAAAATCCCTGCCTTTGTGATGATCATCGCCACCTTTACCACCTGTGCCGAGCTGTTGATGAAGGCCTTTACCTATGAGCTCTACCTGATACTGGGTATCTTCATTCCACTCATCGTCACCAACTGCACTATCCTCGGACGGGCCGAGGCCTTTGCAAGCAAAAACCCCGTCAGCGCATCTGCGCTCGATGGCCTGATGATGGGCACCGGTTTTGCGCTGGTGCTGATTCTGCTCGGTGCTATCCGTGAAATAGTTGGCAGTGGCACGCTGTTTGCGGGGATGGACCTGTTATTCGGGCCGATTGCGGAAAACTGGGAGATCAAGCTGTTTGGTGACGGCTATGGTTTTCTGGTAGCCATCCTGCCACCCGGCGCCTTCATTGTAACCGGCCTGCTGATTGCGCTGAAAAACGTAATCGACAACCGAATTCAACAGCGCCAAATGGTGCGAAGAGCACCCGTTGCCAAAGGCAGCAAGAGGGTTCGCACCACCGGGCAAATATCCTGAAAGCGTCCGGCTGATGCCGCGCTTGGTTCTTTAAACCCTGGGACAGCTTGAGCGGAAAACATACGTTGCCCCTCGCCTCGCTCTGAGCCCGGGTCTGGCTGGTCTGCTCGCTGTATTGCTAAAGCTCGCAATCTGGCTTTAGCTCTGTCGGCTCAGCGGATTTCGGTAGAAGGGATCAACTGCTGGTATCAGGCAGGCAGCAATTCAATTTTGTAACCGTCCGGATCTTCGACAAATGCCAGCACCGTTGAGCCATGCATCATTGGACCGGGCTCGCGTATCACTTTGCCCCCTCCGGCACGAATTTTTTCACAGGCAGCGTAGACATCCTCGACACCGACGGCGATATGCCCGTAGGCGCTTCCATGTTCGTAGCTCGCGGTGTCCCAGTTATGGGTCAGTTCCAGCACGGTATTTTCGGCTTCAGGGCCGTAACCAAGAAAAGCGAGTGTGAAGCGCCCCTCCGGATAATCGCTGCGACGCAATAGCTGCATATCGAGAAGTTCGGTATAGAAAGCGATAGATTTTTCAAGATCACCCACTCGCAACATGGTATGAAGTAAACGCATGTGTTGCCTCTTGTAAACTGACGAGAAAGATAGAGAGTTCTAAAATAAAAAAGCCACCGCAATTTCTTGCCATGGCTTCTTTGCTTTTGGCGTTTTACACACTGCCGCCACTGACCGTTTGCCTCGCAAGGAGAATGATCAGTCGGTAAATACCGGCATAGCGACCCAATCCCAGGCGATTACTGTGGCGGTGAGAACTGCCACCACATAGACCAGTGACACGGCAAAAGCCGCGCTGGCGTAGAGAAAACCGCGATCTTCCGGCACACCCATCATGGGTGAAATACCGAGATAAAGCAGGCGGATAGCATAACTACATGCCGCTGTAGCCAATATCATGTCAATCCACCACAATGGGTATGCCATTTTCAGGCCAGCCAGGTAAACCGGGACATTGCAGTAAAACACAAACACTAAGCCGCGGGCCTTACTGGTGCTGACACCGTAGGTTTTTGACATCCAGTGCATCATAAAGCCAATAAAAACTGCTGCTCCGATAATCGCAACATAAAACAGCACAACCCCGGGTATAGCGCTCTCTGCGGTAATTTTTATGCGCTCGACACCACCGCCGAGAATCAACCAGCCTACCTTGGTTATACCAATATAGGCCGCAACAGGGGGGATCAGGCCTAGCAGGAGAAACCCCAGAATTTTGCGTTTAAGCTGCTCATCCGAGTACGCAGCAATTTTTTTCCATTCCTCTACCGGGTTGGAAAACAAACCAATGATATGGCCTAACATATTCACCCCTTCGCTCTGTTGTTCTTCAGGTTATGACGCCTCGTATTATAAGCACTGTTTTGGCGAGAAAAAATACAAAATGTGTGCTAATTGATCTCAAACAATCAGATCCTGTGCCTTAATGGCTGTGCTGATGCGACTCGACAGCATGCTCTGGCAGGTGATTGTGTCCGGTGGCGTGTTGCTGGTGAGGGAAGATGGAAAACCAGAGAGTCCAGAGTCCAAACAGCAAAAGGCTAACTCCCATCATGCGACGCAGCGAGCGACGCTGCAGCAGGTCCTTCAGCTGTTGCGAGAAATACCCACCCGCCAGCATCGCAGGCAGCGTTCCAACCCCGAACGCCAGCATCCCCAGGGCACCCTGAACCGGGCTGGCGCTGGTTGAAGCCAGCGCCAGCGCAGAATAAACCAGGCCACAGGGCAGCCATCCCCAGATCATGCCAGCCAGCAAACCTTCCACTGGCGATTTGACCGGCAAAAAGCGATTGCCCAGCGGCTGAATGCGACGCCAGAAGTGACCACCGCCTTTTTCAAGCCACGCCAGGACCCTGGTCATCCCCATAATGTAGAAGCCCATCAGAATGAGTAAAACACCGGCAATTGCTCGCAACGGCTTCCCCAGCGCAAGATAGCTATCACCAAAATAGCCCAGCGCACCGACGAGAGCTCCGGCACTGGCATAGGAAAGAATACGACCGCTGTTGTAACTTAACAGAAGAAAAAGATTTGGCCGCTGAGCCTGACCCGCAAAACCCAGCGCTGCCACTATGCCGCCACACATTCCGACACAATGACCCGCACCCAGCAGCCCGACCATAAACAGGCCCGCGACTGTCGGCCACAGAGTTGCCGCTTCAATCACGACCTGTTCCCGGACTCACCGGACTGCTCGGCAGAATGCTTCGAAGAGGGTGTGGCAGGTAGCTCGTCAGGATCAGTTTCGTCATCGTCAAACAGTATTCGCTCACCTTCCCCGTCGAGGTCGTCATACTGAGAGTTATTGACAGCCCATATAAAAAAGGCGACCGCCAGCACAAAAAAAGCCAGTGAAACCGGGATCAATATAAGCAAACTCTTCATCAGTTCAATGCCTTGACGTATTCTTCCTTATCTACCGCCTCCGAAGGGGCGCGCCCCAACCGCAGGGCGTTTGTCACCACAAGCAGTGAACTGGCAGACATGCCAATGGCCGCTGCCCATGGTGGCACCATGCCGGCCACAGCCAGGGGCAGAGCGAAAAGATTGTATAACAACGCCCAGCCAAGATTTTGCCAGATAATACGTCGGGCTTTGCGTGCAGTTTCGATCGCCACCACCAGGGTTTCCAGATTACCTGATAGCAATACACTATCAGCATGGATCTGTGCAAAGTCAGCCGCTCCCCCCATTGCAACAGAGACGTCTGCGCCACTGAGCACCGGCACATCGTTGATGCCATCACCTACCATCACAACCCTGCCGCCCTCTTTTTGCAACTGGCGTACAGTCTCTAACTTCTGCTCGGGCGTCATATCTCCCTTACAGCTGGGGATAGAAAGATCGCGGGCTATGGCCTCGACAGAGGCACTGCGATCACCACTGCACAAGAGCAATTTCAGTCCTTTGCGCGCCAGTCGCTCAATAACTGCAGCGGTTTCCGGACGAACCTGGTCCTGCAGGTAAATCCAGGCCAGCAGCCCTGTCTCATCGGCCAGTAGCAAAAGGATCTGCCCTGGCTCAACAGGTGGAGATGGCGGCAGTGGCTGGTCAAAAAGTTGCGCGACAAACTCCGCCTTGCCAATAGCAGTGTGAGTGCCGTTAATGATGCCACTGATACCCTCACCAATATACTGCTGAAGACCGGTTGCTCTTTCCTCACTGGCCTCAGCTGGAAAAGCCCTGGCAATCGGGTGATTGGATCCCAACTCCAGTGCTGCCGACAGGGCGAGTACTTTTTCAGATCCAATATCAGCAAGGGGCATGACGCCGGCTACAGACATTATTCCACTGGTAAGTGTTCCGGTTTTGTCGAATACAACATGGTCCGCCACAGCCAGTGTTTCCAGCACATGGCTGCGATTGATCAGAAAACCACTTCTTTGAAGCTCCCCCGCCGCCACTGTTAGGGCAGAAGGCGTTGCCAGGGAGAGCGCGCATGGGCAGGTCACAACCAGGACCGACAGGGTGATCCATAGTGCCTCGGCGGGGGCCTGCTGCCACCAGTACAGCGCCGTTGCCACAGAGATCAGCAGTACAGCAGCGACAAAATAACCGGCAATGCTGTCGGCAACCGTGGCAATCCTGGGGCGCTGGCTGCCAGCCTCTTCTGTCAGGTTGAGAATGGCAGACAGTCTCGTCTCCACCCCCACGGCCTGCACCCGCACCAGCAGCGGGTGCTCGGTATTACAGGTACCGGCGCTGACAATATCGCCCTTCCTCTTGGCAACAGGTTGTGGTTCACCGGTGAGCAGCGCTTCTATCACCGCACTTCGGCCCTCCTCGACTTCGCCATCACAAGGGATAATATCCCCGGCACCAATTCGCACCAGGTCTCCTTTTGCCAGCATCCTCACCGGCACCGCCCTGTCTCCCTCGGGCTCCACCCGCAGCGCCACCAGGGGCAGCAATTGCCCCATATTTTCGACACTCGCAGCATTGCGGTGCCGCACATTCATCTCCAGATAGCGTCCGAGCGACAGAAAGAAGGTAAACATTACCACCGAGTCGAAATAGACTTCACCTGACTGTGTCAGCGTCGCCCATAAACTCGCCGAATAGGCCAGCCCAATGGCCAGGGATACAGACACATCCATTGTCAGAGAGCGAACTTTGAGGCTGCGCCAGGCCGCGATGAAGAAAGGTTGTGCAGAGAAGAGCACAACAGGAGTCGCAAAAAACAGGCCGACCCAGCGGAGAAGGTTTTTCCAGTCGGCATCCATCCCCTGAAAGGCACCAAAGTAAAGACCAGTCGCGACCATGCCCGTCTGCATCATACCGAGACCGGCAAGACCGAGGCGCTGCAGAAAGCGCCTGTTTTCCTGCTGGCGCAGTTCAGCAACCTGGCTGTCGTGGAGAGGCCTCGCCTCGTAGCCAATGGCCGCTAATTCGTAAAAAATACGGCTAAGCCTGACTTGCTCCGGATCCCATTCGACCCTGCACTGGTGCTGGGTAACATTGACCCTGACGCTTTCAACTCCCGGCTGCTTCGACAGGTGCTTTTCTATCAGCCAGGCGCAGGCAGCGCAGGTAATACCACCGATCACCAAACGAATAGTCAGCCGTCCGGCAGGCGCCGTTTCGACAATATCTTTTTGTACCTCCGGCAGATCATAGCCTTCGTAAGCCCTTGCCTGTTCAGACT
>JBFFTH010000131.1:0-5657 GCA_041571855.1 Porticoccaceae bacterium | reverse complement strand
GCACCGGTTTAATCAAATCACCCACGGTTGGCCGCACGCCCACATTGGCGGCACCCTGATACCATTGGCCGTCCACCAGCGCCTCCACCGCAAAAACCCCGCTCAGTGGCGCCCGATAGCGGTTCAGGTGCACATTGGCTGTGGGGATCCCCAGCTTGCTTCCCAGTTGCTGACCATAGGTCACACGACCGGAAACCTCATAGGGCTGACCCAGTAATTTTTCCGCCAGTTTAAAATCTGCATCATCCAGCGCGTCGCGAATACGGGTGCTGCTTATGCGCTCGCCTTCGTGGAGAACGGTGCGGGTGTCCAGGACCTCAAAACCGAACTGCTCACCTGCCTCCACCAGCTTCGCATGATCGCCGCGGCGGTCGGCACCGAAGCGAAAGTCATCACCGACAACCAGAGAACGGATACCCAGGCCATCGACCAGCACCTGCCGGATAAAATCGTCGGCCGACAGGCTCCGCAGTGAACGGTTGAACTGCAGGCAGAACACCCGCTCAATGCCCTCGGCAAAAATCTCCTCGACCTTCTCCCGCATCCGCATCAATCGCGCCGGAGCCTGCTCGCCGGAAAAAAACTCCCGGGGTTGCGGTTCAAATATCATCACCACAGAGGGAAGACCGAAATATTCAGCCCGCTCCTTCACCTGGGCGAGCACAGCCTTGTGCCCGAGATGGATACCGTCAAATGAGCCAATGGTCGCTACGCTGCCACGATGCTCGGGCCGCAAATTATGCAGCCCGCGAATAAATTGTCTGACCTTTTGATCCACGCGCGACTATCAGAACTGCCAACGCCAGCCGGGTAAGCCGGGTTAACTCTCTGGCCCTTAAAAAATAGAGGCGGAAGTATACCAGTTGGGCCGTTGAAAAACAGACACTTGCACCAGTTTTAGCCCCCTCGCGATTCAGCTGCCCGACGCCGGGGGATGGCCTTTCAAATCACGCAGTCGAATGCCGCCCAACATCATGCTCACGACATAGCAAACAAGGCCGCCCACACAGATCAACGCCAGCCAGCCAGTGCGCTGCCACCAGCTCCAAAGCAGCCAGCCGTCTATCACCGACGTCAGCCATAGCAGCAACAAGAGCATCGCCCCGTTTGAAATGAGAATGACCACAAAAAACCGCAGCCAGCCAGGGTCTGGCTGATAAACACCCCGCTTCAAGAGGCCGAAATACAATAATCCGGCATTGAGAAAGGCCGAGACCGATGTGGCCATGGCAAGGCCCACGTGGCCAATTTGCCAATAACTGTGCATGGGAATCACAAAGGCTATATTCAGCACCATGTTGCTGACCATGGCGATGATCCCAATCCTGACCGGGGTTTTCATATCCTGACGGGCGTAAAAACCCGGAGCCAGCACCTTGATCAGCATAAAGGCCGTCAACCCGGCGGCATAGGCGCGCAGGCTCAGGGTCGCCATGGCCATATCCCGCGCCGTCATGACGTCACCGTAGAAGAACAGCGTCATCAGGATTGGCTCGGCCAATACCATCAACGCCACCGCCGCCGGAATTGCGATCAAGAGGATAAATCTCAGCGCCCAATCCAGGGTATGACTGAACTGTTGTGGCGATTTTGCCGCATGCTGCCGGGACAGGTTGGGCAGAATCACCGTTGCTACTGCCACGCCGAACACGCCCAGCGGCAATTCAGACAACCGGTCGGAATAATAGAGCCAGGACACGCTGCCTCCGGGCAGGAACGAGGCAATCACCGTATCCAGCATCAGATTGATCTGGCTGACGGAAACGCCAAAAATCGCCGGCGCCATCAGCCGCAAAATCCGCTGCACGCCTTCATCCCGCCAGTTTAATTCGGGTCGGGGCATCAGCCGCAGGCGCATCAGGAAGGGTACCTGGAATGCCATCTGCACCCCGCCGGCAATAAATACCCCCCAGGCCAGGGCAAAGGCGGGCTCCGCAAACCAGGGGGCCGCCAGCAGCGCGGAGAGTATCAGGCTGAGATTGAGCAACACCGGTGTAAAAGCAGGAATTGCAAAGCGGTCATAACTGTTGAGGATGCCGCCGGCCATGCCGGTCATGGAGATAAAAAACAGGTACGGGAACGTAATCCGAATCAGCTCAGTGGTCAGTTCAAACTTGTCCTGATCCCCCCAGAAGCCGGGGGCAAAAATGGTCGCCAGCACCGGGGAGCCGACCACTGCCAATACTGTCAGCGCTATAAGGACCGAACCCAGGGCGCCAGATACCCTGTCTACCAGTTGTTTCACCGCAGCGTGGCTGCCCCCTTGCCGGTACTCCGACAACACCGGCACAAAGGCCTGGGCAAAAGCCCCCTCGGCAAACAGCCGGCGCAGGAAATTGGGAATCTTGAAGGCGACAAAAAAAGCATCCGCACTGGCGGCCGCGCCCACTACCATGGCAAAGACAATATCGCGCACCAGGCCCAGCAGCCGGGACAACATGGTCATGGTGCCGACAATGGCACTGGAGCGCAGCAGGCGTGGTGGCTTAATATCGCCCCGGCCCGTCTCTGTGACTGAATCAGCTTCTTTTGAATCCGACAAACCTGCCCCTTACCTGATAACGGCCCGCACATTTATGTTATTGCTAGGATAGTGGTTTTATCCTGTCGATCATAGAACACCCACCGCTCGCAGGGACTAAAAAAGCCCCCTTTTTCAGACATCTATCGGTTGATAAAGGACCATAAACCCTGTATATTCCCGCGCCTTGATTTTCATCAGAAAGTTTTCTAACGAATTTTACAGGAGCACCTACGGTGGCAAATTCTCCCCAAGCACGTAAACGCGCCCGTCAGAATGACAAGCGCCGCGCACTGAAATCCAGCCAACGAGCCATGGTGCGCACCTATATCAAAAAAGCTTACGCCGCGATTTCCGCTGGTGATGCGGAGCAGGCACAAGCCGCTTTGACTGCCGCGGTTCCGGTTATCGACCGCATGGCCGACAAGGGCGTATTGCACAAGAACAAGGCTGCACGCCACAAGAGCCGCCTGAATGCACAGGTGAAAGCCCTGGCCAGCAAATAATTTTTCGCCAGTTTCGACGAAAAACCGGCCCCTCTCCACGAGCAGGCCGGTTTTTTATCGCCCCCGGGATCGTTACGCCCGATATAGAACCCTCACGCCTGCTCCTTCTATTCGGGGTTCGCCCCCACCAGACGAAAAGTAAAATTGACCCGCGGCGCCTTCAGACCGCGCACTTTTGCGATGCGGTGATGCCAGTAGGCCTGCGTCCCGGCCCCCATCAACAACAGCGAGCCGTGCGGAAGGCTTAGGTCAAAACGCTGTTTTGTCACCCTGTGGCGAAAATTGAACACCCTTTCTGCGCCGAGGCTAATTGAAGCAATCACCGGCGCGTCCCCCAGCAACTTTTCATCGTCGCTGTGCCAGTCGACACTGTCACTGCCATCCCGGTAATAGTTGGCCAAACAGCGGTTGAAGCGGGTGCCACATTGTTGCTCCACTGCCAGCCTTATACGATCCAGCCAGTGCGGGAATGGCCTCGCCGTGAGACTCAGCCCGGACCAGCGATACTGATCGCGGCTGGTGCCGTACCAGTAATGCAGTCGCGGCACCGGGATAATCTTCCCGGCAATTTTCAGCACGTCCGACTGCCACGGTATTGAATCAATAGCCTGCTGCAGAAGCTCATCGGCGGCGGCAGAATCCAGCCACTGGGGCCAGAACAGCAGTCGCGTTTTCTTGTCACCGTCCAGATACAGCGGGATTTCTTCGTAGCCAAGGAGATGCATACTTGAGAGACACCTGAAACCTTATCCAGTCCGGAAGTGTAGGCACAAAGCCTGCCATAGGGTAGCTCGCCGGGTACAGGTGATAAGCCCGGGTAGTTTAATTTTCCCAGGCTCAGGCAGCGTAATGGGCCACAAATCGTTCAAGAATCTTATGACCCCAGGGCGTAGGCTTTTCGCTGACCGCGGCTTTCAGCTGTTCGGCTTCGTCTGGCCTGAAATAACCGTGGTTGCGGTAGGTGTTGATACGGAGACAGAATTCTTCCGCATCGCCCTCCGGGTGAAACTGTGTCGCGTAAACATTTTGCCCCACCCGAAACATCTGCACCGGGCAGGCACTGCCGGTTACCAGCAAGGCAGCCCCCCTCGGGGTGTTATCGCAGGCCTCCTTGTGCCCCAGCAGGACATCTATCCGGTCGGGAAAACCTGCGAGTAATTTATCGCCTCTGCCGGCTTCGGTGACGGAAACCGAGACACAGCCCACCGGCTCGCCGAATGTTGTGGAAATACTGGCGCCCAGATAACTGCCCAACAGGCCATTGCCCGAGCAACAGCCCAGGAAGGGGAAGTCATTGGGAACAATGTCGTCAAACAGCCGGCTGAAGTCTGCTTCAATCCTGCGCTGTATCGCGGACTTCTTATTCGAGGGTGTGCTGATATCGAACGGACTGCCGCCAACGATAACAGCGGCATACTGATTCAGGTTGAGGTCTTCCGGTATACCGTTTTGCTCGATGCGAATTCTGTGCGCGTCTTCAGCGGCCAAGCGTCCGTATTTGCAAATACAGGCATACTCGCTATCCGAAACGGCGTCCTCGGGGCGCAGCTGCAAGATCAGGAAGGGTTTCTTCATCCTTTAACATTTTCCAGCTGAAGTGTTATCGAGGCGGACAATCTCTCTACACCAGCACCAGGTTATCCCTGTGAATGAGTTCTACATCGTCACAGTAACCCAGCAGCTCGCCGATTTTATTGCTGCTGTGGCCGGCAATTTTACGGGCTTCATCGCTGCTGTAATTCACCAGGCCGCGGGCGACTTCGCGACCATCCAGGCCGACACAGCGAACAAGGTCACCACGGGAAAAGCGACCACTCACGTCGCGAACACCAACGGGTAAAAGGCTCTTCCCCTGTAGTTGCAGCACAGCCACTGCACCGTCATCAAGCACCAGAGCGCCCCTTACCTGGAGCCGGCCAGCCAACCACTGCTTGCGGGCAGCCATCGGTTCCTGCTCGGCAATCAACAGGGTCCCCAATAATTCTGCGTCTGCCAGCTTCTGCAAAATGCCGGCATTCCTGCCGCCGGCGATCAATGTGCTGGTTCCCGACCGCGCAGCCAGTCGGGCAGCCCTGACCTTGGTCAGCATGCCGCCGCGACCCAGGCCACCGGCACTGCCGCTGGCCATCACCTGCAACTGATCATCATCGACCGACGCCTCTAAAAGAAGACTTGCATCCGGATTGAAGCGGGGATCACGATCGTAGAGGCCATCCTGGTCAGTGAGAATCACCAGCAGGTCGGCATCAATCAGGTTGGCGACCATCGCGGCCAGCGTGTCATTGTCACCAAAACGAATTTCGTCGGTAACAACGGTATCATTTTCATTCACGACAGCGACCACACCCAGCTTGATCAGTGCCTGCAGGGTCCTGCGAGCATTGAGATAGCGCTCCCGGTTGGAGATGTCGTCGTGATCCAGCAATACCTGTGCCGTGTGGCGACCGAAGCGCTGAAACTGGGTTTGATAGGCCTGTACCAGCCCGGCCTGACCCACGGCAGCGGCTGCCTGCAGATCGTGAATAAGATCCGGGCGCCGAGTCCAGCCGAGCCGGGACATACCCTCTGCCACCGCGCCGGACGACACCAGCACAACCTCGACCCCGCTATCCAGCAGCGCAGACAATTGT
>JBFFTH010000130.1:0-5703 GCA_041571855.1 Porticoccaceae bacterium | reverse complement strand
CCGAAAAGGAAGACCTCTTTGGGCGCGTTGAGTATCTCCGGACAGCTATCGTTACAGCTCATTTCCTCGAGCAGTTCCAGCGGCAACCTCTGCGGCGATGAGCCGAAGAATGTGCCGCCGAAGTGACCCGAAACGATCAGCAGGTCGCACTGCTTTTTTTCACGCCGAAGCGCACTGCAGGCATGCCTGAACCACTGGGGATTCCTTGCCCCGGACGGTACCAGTTCCCGGAACTGAAAGCTGGCTTTCGGTAAGCGCGACTGAAACCACCGAGCTTCGGTGTCTGAATTGAGGGTGATCGTACAGACCAGGTGCGGAGGCACCTGCGCTCGTGCAGCAGCAGAAATGCCTGCCACTGTCACCGCAAACAGGCTCATAAACATGCAAAGCCGCAAAACCGGGCTGCAGAAACCGCCCAACCGCACTGTATAGCTAAACACTGATCACCCGCCGGTTAACGCAGCTTGGAAAAGTCGACTTCCTTTAATTTTTCCTTGTACTCGCGGGTCACCGACTGCGCCTCCAGGGCGTTTGCAATCGCGCTGGGAGTAATCATCACCACCAGTTCGGTTTTATCCTTGGAAATTCGCTTGCCGCCAAACGCGTAGCCGAGATAGGGTATATCTCTCAGGAAAGGCACGCCACTTGACGAATCTTCTGCTCCCTGCCGAATCAATCCTCCCAGCACAATCGACTCTCCACTTTGCACGGCGACACTGGTCTGGACCTCCCGCTGCAAAATGGTAGGCGAATCAATTGACGATGAGGTGGTTTCATCGACATCATCGACATGCAGGCTGATTTCCATGATTACCATGCCACCGTTATTCACCCTGGGAGTGATGTCGAGGGTGACGCCGGTATCCCGGTACTCAATGCGACTGGTGATATTGCCCGTTGCGCTGTTGAGGAATTCGGTTTCGGAGGTTCGTATCGGCACCTGGTCGCCGACCCGTATGGTGGCCTTCTGGTTGTCGAGCACCAGAAGTGACGGGGAAGAAAGCACGTCCACTCTCGAGTCTCCCGCCGAGGCGTTAAGCAGCGCGCGAGTGCCGTCGGCATCAAAAATGGCATAGGTAAAATCGACCGGGTTTGGCAACGTACCAAGCAGTCCTCCCGACACGTCTCCACTATTGGGTATTCGAAGCCCGCCCCTGCTGTCAAAGCTCCCGTGGGAGGAATTGAAAAACCACTGCAATCCGTACTCCAGATCGTCTTCAAGGGTCACCTCAAAAATTGATGCCTGCACAAGCACCTGCATCGGCAAAATATCGAGGCGTGTAATTGCCTTTTTCACCTCCTCGTATTCTGCGGCGGTCGCCATGATCAACAGTGCATTATTCTCGGTGTCAGCAATAATCGATACATTCCCGGTTTGAATACTGGTGCCAGTATTGCCGGGCACTTTTTGCTGGCTGCCGTCTTCGGCAGAGGGGGTGGATAACTTGGCCTGGGCCTGTTTACTGGCGATAGCCAGGCGCTTCTGGCCCTCGAACATCTGCGTCAGAAGGTCCGCGATATTTTCAGCCTTGCCATTCTGAACATGGTAGACATACATGTTCACTCCCTGTGCATTCTGCACCTGGTCAAGACGCTCAATCCACTCGGACACTGACTGCAAATAATCCTTCTGCGTTGTCACCACCAGCAGGGCATTCAGCCGCTCTATCGGGGTCAGTGAGACCATGCCTGCCAGGGGCTGATCACTACCGGTACCCAACACCGCTTCCAGTTCAGTGAGGAGTTCCGAAGCCTCAGCATTTTGTATCCGGAAAAGACCGACCGACTTGCCCTTGACCTGGTTTACATCAAACAGACGGATGGTTTCCAATAAATTAATCAGGTCAGCCTGCGTGCCTCCCAGAAGCAGCAGGTTGCGGTGCTCATCGACAACGATGGTAGTTTTGGGAGACTTGAGCGGCTCGAGGACGCTGTTTATCTCCTTGGCACTGATGTAGTGCAGCGGCGCCACAATAAATTGATAACCTTTTCCCGCATTGAGCATCATGCTCGGCGTCAGCTTGCTCAGCACACCGTCACCGATCGGCAAAACTTCATAGAACTCCCCGGTATGAAGCAGCGCGGCATTATTCATTCTCAGCAGGTTCTCAAGCACCGGGATCAGCGCCTCTCGCTGCATGGGCTCTGTTGTCCTCAGCGTGATGTTCCCTGACACCCCATCGGCAACCACATAGGTTTCCTTGAGAATGTCTCCGAGAATGACCTGCACCACCTCCTCTATCGGCGCGTTGTCAAAATTGAGCGTGAGAGAACCCGCACCATCTTCCCTGGCGCTGGCAACAGAACGTCCAGCCGCATTCAGAAATTGTCCCGTTCCGGGATACAATTCTCTGTAATTGACAGGCGCCTGGAGGCTTTCCTGAACCGGTGGTGTTTCGGGTGTTATCCGCTCAGGAACTGCGCTCACTTCTGATACCGGCTCCGCAACGATTGACGGCTCGGGCGATACCTGTGCACAGGCAACAAGGCCAAAAACAACAGCGAGCGAACCTGCCCGGCGCAACCCGCGTCCGGGGCACCCCCTCAACAGCTTTAAAAACATCATAAACTTTCTCTCGAACTCTGTTTTAGTTATAGCTTCCAACAGCTCAGCGAATAGTCGGCGCGCCTGGCGCAATGCAGCGTTTGTCGCCGGGCCTCTTTATACCTGCCTCGCCCTACTGGTCTTCTTCTGGTTCAGGCGCCTTTTGCTGGACCTTTTTCCTGGGGCGAACCGCGGGGGGCTCAGGCTGCTCCTCTTTGCCCGCGCCGAGGAGAAACTCAACGCTATCCCCCTCCTTTTTCAAAATGACCCTTCCCTTCTCCAGGGTGTCCACCGACCAGCCATCAAGGCTCTCCCCCGCTTCCAGGCGACGCCTTTCGCTGCCTTGCCTGCTGGCAAAAATTGCATAGGCTTTGTCGTCAAAGCTGACCACGGCAGAAAGCAGCCAATCCTCTTTTATTGTCTCGGGTTCTTCCTCTTCAGTTTCGACGGCCTCTTCCACCGGCCGCCGGGTAGCAAAAAACAGCGGCCTCTCCACGATCGGCTGATAGTGTGAAAGGCTGTTCAGCGGTGCAAAGTCTAGCGCATCCTCTGTTGCCTGGGGCAATGAATGCACCATATTTTCCGCAGGCGCAGGCTCATCGGCGGCGAAACCCTGCGCCACTGACAGAAACGAGATTAAAACCAATGCCAATCGCTTGTCTCTAGCCATCGTTAACCTGCTGCAGCTGATAGCCTACTATATCGAGATTAACATCCAATAGCTCCGGAGTAGTCTTAGCCTTGCCGCGGACACGCAACCTGGAACTGGCCCGCGATATTGTCACAGAGAGGCTGTCCAGGAAAAGCAGCGGACGATTTTCCTGCAACTCATGGAGGATTCTGACAATATCCTGCAGCTTGACCTGCAGTTGCAGCTTGAGACCAATGCCCAGGGCCCCCTGCAGCGGATCGACCTGAATCTGCTGACTGCGTATCAACCGGGCATCATAACGCTGCAGCAGTCGACTGACCTGGTCCTGTAATTTTGCGGCAACGAGCTCGGTGTCACCGCTGCCAAGAAACAGATTCCGGTCCTTTGCGGAGCGCTTTTGCTGTTGCGCCAGCTGTTGCAACGCCTCCTCGCTCTCCAGGGTTTTTTCAATCCGGCGGAGCTTGGATTCCAGCCCGCTTATTTCAGCCCTGCGATCAAGATAAGCATTGACCAGTGTCGCGGTAAAAACGAACACGCCCATCACCAAAAACAGCGCCAGGGTGACGGCGATAAGCTTTTGCCATTTCAGCGACAGGTTAGCCACGGGGTTCCACCAACATCTCTATCACGTACTGCTCCCGGCCTGTATTACGATTTGTGCTGACAGGGGAGGAGAATTTCACATTGCTGAACAACAGGGAGTTATCCAGGTCCTCGATCAGGGAGAATGCGCTGGATGACTCCCCGCGCACCTGGAGGGTATCTCCGTTTAACTGAAGACGGTTGACCCAGGTATGGTCGGGCATGATCCTGGTCAGCTCAAGAAGAATATCCAGTGCGCTGTAACTGCCGTTTCGTCTGACAACCAGTACATTTTCAAGTTCTGTGCGTTCAAACAGGTCACGCCGAAGCTGGCTGACAGCCATGGCTTTTGGTTGCTGGATTTGTATTTGCTGTTCGAGTGCTGACAATTGACTCGATGTCTGCCACCAACCGGCAGCAAAAGCAACGAGCAACAGAACAACCAGGGTCATGCCGACTTTTACCCTGCGTTGGCCAAACAGGGACGTGGCTGCGGGCATTTTTTCTTCAGGCAGCATGTTCATGGATTTATCCATTCCCGGCCCGTGATGCACGGCGCGATGTCCGGGATAAACGGCAACGAGCCTGCCTTCGAGTGTCGCCAGTGACGCGAGCAGGTCGTTGAGCGCCTCCTTCCGGATGACCCAGAGCGAAACTTTGATCTTGCCCTGCTTCGGGAAGCGGTCTGAAATGCGATAACCAAACTGGATCTGTTCGCGGGTAAAGGGGGTAAAGCGATCGATTTCGTAATTCAGCACGGAACCGAGGTCAGGCTCCACCGCTGCCGGCAGAAACAGGTCTCGACTGAGAAGGAGCGATTGATCCAGCATTACCACGATATCGTAATGCTCCGGCATGGCAGCTTTCACCAGCGCCAGATCCTCTTCACTGAGGCGGCCGTCCGCAGAAACCTCCAGCTGCCTTTTATCCCTGCCGACCGCCATCACCAGGCGAACAGCATCTCCACCGAACATGCAAAAAAGTGTTGGCGAGGCGGGCTTAACCAGCGCCAGCACCCGATCCGGCAACATGCCAAGCAGGGTATCGGCCCACCAGTGGAAAAATATTTTTACCCTGGAGAGACCCAGCACGGTTGCAGACTGGAGACGGGGCATCTGTTGACCTCTCACTGGCTGCTATCCATGAAACGCCCACTGGCGAAGGGCTGCCGATCGAGCACCTCGATCACCACGTCGCGATGGGTGTTTTTCAGGCGAATGACACTGGCGAGACTGGATTGTGCTCCCTGTTCAGATGTGACAGTTACCAGAATGGAATAGGTCTGGCCGCGAGCCTGATTGGACAGCCCGCCTTTCATCATCGGGCGCGGGGGCATCGGCAGGCGCATGAGGTAACTTTGACGACGGTCTTCAATATAGCTTTCCAGTGAGCTTACGGTTTCGTCCGAAATTGCCATTAAAACCGGCAACGCGGCCACCTCCGGATTTACGCCGGATTGTTCCGAGTAAACAGTGATATACGGCAATACGGCATCAAATATTTCCGGTCTCATACCCAGTACTTTTTTCAGCTCAAACACCGATGCAAACAATGCATTTTTTGCACCCCACGGCAACCCGGCCTGCTCATACTCAACTGATTCGGCACCATTTAATGATCGCAGGTCATCCGTGTCCCGGTAGTCGATGATAGCATCCGCCAGCGCATCGGCTTCTGTATCCTCGACCAGGAAAACCTTGAACAGATTTGAAAGGAGTATCCCGCTGGCGTGGTTGATATCCACCTTACCATTTTCATCCACCAGCGTCACCGAAGCAGAGCCCCCGGGCAAGTCAATCTCTAGCTCCTCCGCATCACCCAGCGGCCTGTCCATCTCGTCTTCTTGCAGCAAGCTGGCAATCACCATCTGAACAGCCCCCTCGGCCAGATATAAGCCCTGTCTTCCCGCTACGATATGCGAGAT
>JBFFTH010000129.1:0-5901 GCA_041571855.1 Porticoccaceae bacterium | reverse complement strand
TCGCAGTCTGTTCTTCTTCAGAGTATCCACAAAGGACGGTGCCGCCATTGTCACCAGAACAGCCAGCACGATGACGGTGATCATCAACTCCAACAACGTAAACCCAGAATTTTTCTTGTCCATATGGTCTCTATAGCAAAGCAAAAAAAGCGTCTCTCAAGGTTCGGACCGATGGGGAAATAGTCCGACCGCCAACTCTTGACAGATAACGTCCGGTCAAGGGCTCCGACAAGCGGTACTTGAGTTGCCCTTTTTCAGCGATGTTTTCCCCATCAAAAGCCGCTGTAAATCTAGCAAAAACAGGCCTATGGCAGCTCACAAGTGCGCCCGCCCAGTCCTTTGTCGAGACGCGCCCGCCCGGTGATTGAAACTATGACACGCCGCCCCTCGCTCTCGGCGAGGTCCGGGTCACAAATCACGAAGGTGGTATTGCCACTGCCGCTATTACCGACGGATGTGCCGTCCGGCCTGTAACCAAACCAGGACCTGTGCTTGGTGGAAAAAATCCGTGTATTACCCTTGGCAGCCTGGCTCACCCTGAGCATCTCATCACTCCCTGCATCAAAGGCCCCATCCCCATTTTTATCCACAAACAGCAGGCTGCCACCCGACCAGCCCCCGACAACCGCGCAGGTTGCGCCATCGCTGCTGGGGCACATTCGGGCCTGGGCATTTCTCTTGATCGCTTCCTGGCGCAGAGATGCCAGCAAGACAACCATACGGCTGCGTTCACTGGCTACCCGCATCTTCTTTATCTGTTGTTGAAAGGAGGGTACCGCCACCGTCAGCAGCACGGCCAAAACTGCCATAGCTACCATCAACTCAACAAGGGTAAATCCCCTGATTCCATTTTTCCCGACCATATCACCGTCCCTGGCTAGATCACGCCAGAGAGTCTAGTGCAAATCAGCGCATTGAAAAAGGTCGAAAGGACAAAAGCCCGGAACGTATGTACCTAGCGCAGGGCTTTTGGCATCGAAAAGCGGATGTTTTCTTCCCGTCCGGACAGTTCTTGCGGCAGGTTGGCGCCCAGCTCTGCCAGCCTTGCGACTACATCCTGTACCAGTATTTCAGGGGCGGAGGCGCCAGCGGTGACGCCAATCCTGGCTTTTTTATCGAGCCAGGCGCTGTTGATATCATCGGCGCTGTCGATCAGGTAGGCTTCCGCGCCACAGCGCTCGGCCAGTTCACGCAGGCGGTTTGAGTTGGAACTGTTGGGGGAACCCACCACCAGCACCAGCTCGCTCTCCAGCGCCAGTTGCTTGACCGCATCCTGGCGATTCTGGGTGGCATAACAGATATCATCTTTTTTCGGGCCGCAGATCTGCGGGAATTTTGCCCGCAGCGCATCGATAACTCTCGCGGTATCATCCATGGAGAGTGTGGTCTGGGTGACATAGGAGAGATGACCCGGGTCGTTTACCTCGAGGTTTGCCACATCGTCCTCGTTTTCAACCAGGTAGATATGCCCTCCCCGGGAGTCATCGTACTGCCCCATGGTTCCCTCTACTTCCGGGTGCCCGGCATGGCCGATCAGGATGCACTCGCGCCCCTCCTGGCTGAACTTCATCACTTCCATGTGCACCTTCGTCACCAGTGGACAGGTGGCATCGAATACCCTCAGCCCGCGCAGTTCAGCTTCGCGGCGGACATCCTGCGAGACCCCGTGGGCACTGAACACCACGATCACGTCATCCGGCACCTCGTTGAGTTCATCAACGAAAACTGCGCCGCGCTCACGCAGGCCATCCACCACAAAGCGGTTGTGGACAACTTCGTGGCGCACATAGATGGGGGCACCGAAGATATCCAGCGCGCGATTGACGATATCGATTGCGCGGTCAACGCCGGCGCAAAACCCCCGGGGATTGGCGAGTCGGACGTCCATCAGTGGGTCACCGCCGGTACCACATCCAGGACGTGAACCCTGAATAAAATTACCCTGCCCGCCAGCGGGTGATTAAAATCCACCACCACATCCTCGGCATCATAGTCGACCACCACGCCGGGCAATTCGGTTTTTCCAGCATCTTGAAAGGAAAGCACCAGCCCTCGCTCGATTTCAACAGAGTCGTCAAACTGCTGGCGCGAGATGCGCTGAATGTTGGAGGGGTTGTGCTGCCCGAAGCCCTGCTCCGGTTTTATCAGGAATTCGCTCTGGTCACCCGACAACATTCCCTTCAACACGGCCTCAAAGCCCGGCAGAAAGCTGCCGTCACCAAAGACGAAGCTGGCCGGTCTGCTATCGAAATTCGAGTCCACCACCGAGCCATCCTCCAGTTCGAGGGAAAAATGCAGGGTTACGGCCATTCCCGGACCCACTTCAAGAGGTTCAACACTTAAATCTGTCATGGAGTATTTGTTTCTTTGCCTGAAATAAAGTTCTCAATTATCAGCAGGACAGCACCGACGGTGATGGCGCTGTCGGCGACATTAAATGCCGGCCAGTGATATGAACGATAATAAACATCAATAAAATCAATCACATACCCAAGGGTTATGCGATCCCACAAATTGCCGACGGCACCGCCGAGAATAAGCGCCAGCGCCAGTGACAACAGCTTTTGCCGGCCCCTGATCCGCGCCAGCCAGATAACGAGTAGCACTGAAACAGCGGCAGCCAATCCGCTGAAAAACCAGCGCTGCCAGCCACTGGCATCGCTCAAAAAGCTGAAGGCGGCACCGGTGTTATAAACCAGGGTCAGGTTCAGGAAATCCACCACCGGCAAAACTTCACCGTAGTAGAAGCGCCCGCTGATTATGTACTTGGTAAACTGATCCAGCAGCACCACGAAAACCGCCAAAACATACCAACGCCAAACACTGGAACTCATGGAAAAACCCATCTAGAAAAGATCATCAGGCAAACAGGCGCTGCTCGCCTTCACCCTCGACATTTTCCACACAGCGCTGACATAACTGCGGGTGATCCGGATTGGCGCCGACATCTTGCCGGTGATGCCAGCAGCGAACGCACTTGGGCGCGCCCGAAGCCCTGACTTCCACCGACAGCTCATCACCCGGGGCAAGGGCGGCCGAAGACGTGATCAACACAAACCTCAATTCATCACCCAGCTTTTCCAGGATCGAGCGGGTTCGCTGATCGGCGCTGATAACTACCGCAGCCTGCAATGAGCTGCCGATCTCGCCCTCCTTGCGCTTTTGCTCCAGCCGGTTGTTGACCACCTCTTTAACTTTCTCAATCTCCACCCAGTCGTCATAGCTGATGGAGCCCTGCGCCCAGTCCACCTCTGGCAGTTTGTGCCATTCGGCAAAAAATACCGATTTCTCGCGTTCACCCGGTATCAGCGGCCAGATTTCATCGGCGGTAAAGCTCAAAATCGGCGTGATCCAGCGAGTGAAGGCTTCGACAATGTGGTACAACGCGGTCTGCGCCGAACGCCTCGGCAGAGAATCCTCCTGGCAGGTGTACTGGCGATCCTTGATGATATCCAGGTAGAAACCACCCATTTCGTTGACACAGAATTTATGCAGTTTCTGGTAGATGAGGTGAAACTGGTAGTTGTCGTAAGCTTGCACGATCTGCTTCTGCAGCCGCGCCGTGCAGTCCAGTGCCCAGCGATCCAGTGCCAGCATTTCATCCACGGGCACCAGGTTTTCTGCCGGGTCAAAACCATTCAAGTTAGAGAGGAAGAAGCGAGCCGTGTTGCGAATCCGCCGGTAGGAGTCGGCGGTTCGCTTCAGAATTTCATCCGACACCCCCATCTCGCCACTGAAATCGGTAGCGGCCACCCAGAGGCGCAACACATCGGCGCCGTATTCGTTCATCACTTTTTGCGGTGCGATGACGTTGCCGAGGGACTTGGACATCTTGCGGCCCTCGGCATCGACGACAAAGCCGTGGGTCAGCACCGCCTTGTAGGGCGCACGGCCCTTCATAGCGATTGATGTTTTCAGGGAGGACTGGAACCAGCCGCGATGCTGGTCAGACCCCTCCAGATAGAGATCGGCGGGGGAGCGCAGGTAATCGCGGCTATCCAGCACCGCCGCGTGGGTCACACCGGAATCAAACCAGACATCCAGCGTATCCAGCACCTTGCTGTAGTGCCCGGCATCATCGCCGAGCAAATCCGAGGAGTCCAGTTCATACCAGGCGTCGATACCTCCCCGCTCTACCCGTTGCGCCACCTGCTCAATCAACTGCGGTGTGTCGGGGTGCAACTCGCCGGATTCCCGGTGCACAAACAGGGCGATGGGCACACCCCAGGTGCGCTGGCGGGAGATACACCAGTCGGGGCTGTTTTCCAGCATCCCCTCGATTCTCGCCTGCCCCCAGGACGGGTGCCATGAAACTTCCTTGATGGCGGCTTTGGCCTTACCCAGCAGGTCATTTTCATGCATGCTCACGAACCACTGGGGTGTCGCGCGGTAGATCAGCGGTGTTTTGGTTCGCCAGCAGTGTGCATAGCTGTGGGTGATCTTGCCCTCGGAAAGCAACCGGCCCTTCTCTTTCAGCAGCGCGACAACCTGCTCGTCTACCTTGTAAACATGCTCGCCGGCAAATCTTTCCACGTCGCTGCGAAACAGGCCGTGATCATCGATATAATTGAGCGTCCCTATGCCATACCTGGCGCCCACCACGAAGTCATCCATACCGTGATCCGGCGCGGTATGCACACAGCCGGTCCCCGCATCGGTGGTCACATGGTCGCCGAGTATTACCGGCACTTCCCGGTCGTAGAACGGGTGCCGCAGCTTGAGACCTTCAAAAGCCCTGCCCTTGCTGCGACCGACAATCTGGTAATCCTCAACCTGCCAGCGAGCCAGCACGGTTTCCAGCAGGTCCTCCGCCAACACGAAGCGGGCAACCCCGCCTGCGGTTTGACACTGGATTGCCACATACTCCAGATCGGCATTCATGCTCACCGCCTGGCTCGATGGCAGCGTCCACGGCGTCGTGGTCCAGATCACCACAGAGAGCTCGCCCTCGCCCGACAGCCCCCCGAACGCAGCGGAAAAAAGCGCCTCATCGACGACTGGGTAAGAGACATCGATAGAGAAGGAGGTTTTATCCTGATATTCCACCTCCGCTTCTGCCAGGGCAGAAGCACCAACCACACTCCAGTAGACCGGCTTAAAGCCTTTCACCAGGTGGCCGTTTTCAATGATCTTGCCGAGCGCCCGGATAATATCGGCCTCGAATTTCGGCTTCATGGTCAGATAGGGGTTATCCCATTCGCCCAACACCCCCAGACGCACAAAGTCCTTCATCTGTCCATCGACCTGGCGCTGGGCGTACTCGCGGCATTTCTGGCGGAAGGTTTTGTGATCCACCTTCACCCCTGCCTTGCCTATTTTCTTCTCTACCTGGTGCTCAATTGGCAGACCGTGACAGTCCCAGCCCGGAACGTAGGGTGCGTCGAACCCACTCAATGTGCGGGACTTCACCACAATATCCTTGAGAATTTTGTTGACGGAGTGCCCGATATGAATATTGCCGTTAGCGTAGGGGGGGCCATCGTGGAGGATAAACTGGTCACGACCGCGGCGCTGTGCGCGCAGTGTTTCGTAGACTTTTTCACCCTGCCAGCGCTTCAGCATTGCCGGCTCGCGCTGGGCGAGATTGGCCTTCATCGGGAAGGCCGTTGCGGGCAAATTTAATGTCGTTTTATAGTCTGTCATTTTTGCTTGGCTGCCTTGTAAGCACTCTTACACTCCAACACCTTTCAAAACCATTCCAGGATCGCCGTTTCAGGCAAAAAAAGTCCGCGCCGCCTGAATATCCCGTTTGATCGCCGCCACCATTTCATCGATTGACGGGAACTTCTTTTCATCCCGAATGCGGTGCCGAAATCGCACCCGGATATGCTTCTGGTACAGCGGCCGGTCGATACCAAAAAGGTGGACTTCAAGCACCGGCTTGATCAGGTCGCCAACCGT
>JBFFTH010000128.1:0-5977 GCA_041571855.1 Porticoccaceae bacterium | reverse complement strand
GGCCAGCGCACCGAGATTCGTTTTCACCAGCAGCAGCTCAATGTGGAAATCGACCCTGCAGAGTTTACCTTTGTCCCGCCGCCCGACGTGGATATTCTTCGGGAAGACCAGTAAACAATGACAGATCTGTTTAAGCAGCAGGTTTATAACCCCCTGGCCTCACGAATGCGTCCGCAAACCCTCGACGAATTTTTTGGCCAGGAGCACCTGCTGGGAAAAGGCCAGTCGCTGAGAGAAGCCATCCTCTCCGGGCAGCTCCACTCGATGGTTTTCTGGGGGCCACCGGGGGTGGGTAAAACGACGCTCGCAAGGATAATCGCCCAGTCTGTGGATGCTCACCTTGAATCTGTCTCGGCTGTTCTGGCGGGTATTAAGGAAATACGCGCCGCTGTGGCAAAAGCGGAGGAAGAGCGGGATCTTCGCGGCCGAAAAACCATTCTCTTCGTGGACGAGGTGCACCGCTTCAACAAAGCCCAGCAGGACGCCTTTCTGCCCTATGTCGAGGACGGCACGGTGCTGCTGATAGGCGCTACTACCGAGAATCCTTCGTTCGAGTTGAATAATGCCTTGCTCTCGCGCTGCCGGGTTTATGTGTTGAGAAGTCTGTCTCAGCAGGCAATCAGCAATATTCTGCAGCGGGCTGTTGCCGACCGGAAAAAGGGGCTGGCCAATAACATTGCCATCGCAGAAGACGCCGTGCAGTTGCTCGCCGGGGCAGCGGATGGAGATGCGCGCAAGGCACTCAACCTGCTCGAAATTGCCAGCGACCTCGCCGAGGGCGAACAGCCGGTCATTTCCAGAAAAAATGTCGAGGAGGTTCTGGTCAGCGACACCCGACGCTTCGACAAGGGTGGGGAATACTTTTATGACCAGATTTCAGCACTGCACAAGTCGGTGCGGGGTTCTTCACCGGATGCTGCGCTGTACTGGTTCGTGCGCATGATCGACGGTGGTTGTGATCCGCTCTACATTGCCCGCCGGGTGGTGCGCATGGCGAGCGAGGATATCGGCAATGCCGACCCGCGTGCGCTCTCACTTGCGCTCAATGCCTGGGATGTTCAGGAGCGGCTGGGCAGCCCTGAAGGGGAGCTGGCCGTCGCCCAGGCCGTGATTTACCTGGCAGCAGCGCCGAAGAGCAATGCGGTCTACCGGGCATACAATGCTGCCCGCGCGGATATTCGAAAAATGCCCAGCTACGATGTGCCGTTGCACTTGCGCAATGCCCCGACCAAGCTGTTGAAGGAGCTCGATTACGGCGCGGAATACCGCTATGCACACGATGAGCCGGATGCCTTTGCCGCCGGTGAAAACTACTTCCCGCAAGAGATTGGTGATGCTCACTATTACTCCCCGGTCGACCGGGGGCTTGAGTTAAAGATTGCAGAAAAGTTAAATCGGTTGCGGGCGCTGAACAGTCAGGCTGCTCAACAGCGCTACGGTAAAACAGGACCCGACGGAAAAAGGTAGTGTCTATGCAATGGTTATTTGTGGCTTTGGGCGGAGGTATCGGCGCAATGGCTCGCTTTGGCGTCAATGCGTTGGTTTACCCGGTAATGGGTGACAAATTCCCCCTCGGTACCCTGGTGGTCAATGTTGCCGGTTCGCTTTTGATGGGTATTTTCTACGTATTGATCGTGGAAAAGGCCCTGCTACCGCCGGAATTGCGCAACCTTTTAATGGTCGGTTTTCTCGGTGCATTTACCACCTTTTCTACATTCTCGCTTGACGCCCTCGCTTTGTGGCAAAATGGCCACCTTTCGCAGGCGCTGGCCTATGTTTTTGGCAGTGTGATTCTCTCACTGCTGGGGGTCTTTTGCGCTATCTCGTTGACTCGCTGGTTATCTTAATGAGCATTTTGCTTTACCAGCTTATCTGCAGGAATATTTAGAACCATCATGTTAGACCCGAAACTTGTTCTTAATGAGCCGCAGGGCATTGCCTTGGCGCTGGCTAAAAGAGGCTTTGAGCTGGATGTCGAGAAACTGGCGGAGCTTGTGTCCGAAAGCCGCAAACTGCAGACAGCAGCCCAGAACCTGCAGGCCGAGCGCAATGCCTTTGCCAAGACCATGGGCAAGCTGATCGGCGAAGCCAAGGCCAGGGGTGAGGATATTTCGCCTTTGAAGGAGAAGGGCGAAGCGCTGAAAAAATCCTCTGTTGCGGCAGAGTCGGCCGCTGAAGAAGCGCAGAAGAAAGTCGAGGCATATTTGCACGGTATCCCCAACGTTCCGGATGAGCAAGTGCCGGAGGGCTTGACCGAAGAGGACAATGTCGAAATCCGCCGCTGGGGCGAGCCAAAAACTTTTGATTTTGAGGTTAAGGATCACGTTGACCTCGGCGCCGGCCTGGGTACAGGCAATGGCGGATTGCTGGATTTTGAAACGGCAGCAAAAATCACCGGCTCCCGCTTCGCGCTGATGCGCGGCGAAATCGCTGCGCTTCACCGGGCACTGATACAGTTTATGCTTAACACCCACACCCTGGAGAACGGCTACCAGGAGGTCAATGTCCCCTATATCGTCAACAGCGATTCCCTGTTTGGCACCGGCCAGTTGCCCAAGTTTGAGGAAGACCTGTTCAAACTGCGGGCAGAGCAGGAGTTCTATCTGATACCCACGGCCGAGGTGCCAGTCACCAATATCTTCCGCAATGAAATCATTGAAGAGACACATTTGCCGGTGAAGTACGCCTGCCATACGCCCTGTTTCAGGAGCGAGGCGGGAAGTTACGGCAAGGATACCCGCGGCATGATTCGCCAGCACCAGTTTGAGAAGGTGGAACTGGTGCAGTTTGTGCGTCCCGATGCTTCCGAGCAGGCATTGGAGGAACTGACTGCCCATGCCGAAGGCATTCTGCAGAAGCTGGAACTGCCGTATCGCACCGTGATTCTGTGTGGCGGTGACCTGGGCTTTTCCTCGGCTCGCACCTATGACATTGAAGTGTGGCTACCCTCCCAGAATCGTTACCGGGAGATCTCGTCGTGCAGTAATTTCAGGGATTTTCAGGCTCGCCGCCTGAAGGCGCGGTGGCGCAATCCTGCGACAGGCAAGCCGGAATTGCTGCACACCATCAATGGCTCGGGCCTGGCTGTTGGGCGCACCTTGCTCGCGGTGATGGAAAATTACCAGCAGGCGGATGGCAGCATAGAAGTTCCGGAAGTGTTGCGCACCTATATGCATGGCAAAACCAAAATCTGCTAGGTAACTGGTGCTAATGGACTCGCTGCCGTTATTTCACAAACTCAGGGGTAACCGCTGCCTGGTCGTCGGCGGTGGCAGCATTGCGCAGCGCAAGTTGCGTCAGTTGCTGGCAGCCGGTGCAGAGGTTGACCTGGTCGCACCGAAGATCAATGCCGAAATTCAGCAAACGGCCACTGAGTCGAGTGATTTGAGCCTTTATCATCGCAAGTTCCAGGCGGAGGATATAGAGGGAGCGGTTCTTGTGGTGGTGGCCACGGATGATCACATACTCAATGAGTGGATATCGCGCCTCTGCAGGGAGCAGTGTAAGCCGGTCAATGTCGTGGACAGCCCCGAGCTATGTACCGTGACGTTCCCCTCGATTGTCGATCGCTCGCCGCTGCAGATCGCGATCAGCAGTAATGGCAAGGCGCCAGTGTTGGCAAGAATGCTGCGCACCCGGCTGGAGTCCGACATCCCTGCCGGCTATGGCAGGCTGGCAGAGCTCGCTGGCCGCTTTCGCGATACGGTTAAGCAGAAATTTAACCATTTGAGTGATCGCCGTTATTTCTGGGAGTCCGTCTTTGAGGGCGATATCGCCGAACTGGTATTCAGCGGCAAGAGCGAGCTGGCCGGAGAGCGCCTGAAACAGGCATTGGCTGAGCGGGCGCCGGCAAAAGTGGGCGAGGTCTACCTGGTGGGCGGAGGTCCCGGTGACCCCGACCTGCTGACTTTCAGGGCTCTGCGGCTGATGCAAAAGGCCGATATCGTGCTCTATGATCGCCTGGTTTCCAAAGAGGTGCTGGAGCTGGTGCGCAGGGATGCAGAGATGATTTATGTCGGTAAAACCGCCGGCGACCATCCTGTCAGCCAGGAAAATATCAATGCCAAGCTGGTGGAATACGCCCGTCAGGGGCACAGGGTATTACGCCTCAAAGGGGGCGATCCGTTTATCTTTGGTCGAGGCGGCGAGGAAATCGCGCACCTCCACGACGCGGGTATTTCTTTTCAGGTGGTGCCCGGCATTACCGCTGCATCCGGCTGCGCCAGTTACGCAGGTATCCCGCTGACCCATAGGGACTTTGCCCAGTCGGTACGATTTGTTACCGGCCACCAGAAAGATGGCGTCTTTGATCTAAACTGGGGGGACTTAACCGCGCCCGGGCAGACACTGGTGTTTTACATGGGCCTTAACGGCCTGGAAACCATCAGCCGGGAGCTGATTGCCCATGGCATGGCGGCGGATATGCCCGCGGCCCTGGTTGAAAAAGGCACCACGCCTCGGCAGCGGGTTTTTACCGCGACCATTGAAACGCTGCCGGAAGTGGTGCGCAAGGGAGGTGCAAAAGCACCGACACTGATTATTGTCGGCGAAGTGGTCAGACTGCGCGACAGCTTGTCCTGGTTCAAGGTCGAATAGCTGGCAATTACCACCAAAAAAGATTTCTACAACTAGACTTGAAGCTGGATTAACCCTATCCTCTATTTGCTAGTGGGCGGCTTGGAAGTACCAAAACAAGTAGTAGGGCGTGCCGTCTGCATTTGTCTTTTCAAGCACTGACCATAGGGGGAGTTATGAGCGATTTGAAAGGAACCTGGCACAATCTGCCCAGCCTGGGTTTATCCTTGCGTGTCCTGTTCACAGGGTATCTGGTGGCAACCGGTTTTGGTCTGCTGATGGCGGGTGGCCAGATTCTGCTGACTCACGGCATGGCTGATGGTGAATTTGGCCTGTCCGTCGATGACGTTGTATACAGCTATTACGGTGACCGTAATAACAGCAAGCTCGAATCCAAGTTGAACGGTTCCATGTCAGATAAGGCAACCGAGGAAGAAAAGCGACAGCTCGTTTACTGGGTCAGAAAGGGCGCCTCCGAGAAAGAGTGGGAAAAAACCATCAAGCCCATTGTGCAGAGCAAATGTGTCATGTGCCACAGCGCAATTCCCGGTATACCCGATTACACTACCTACGAAGGCCTCAAGGAAGTTGCCAAAGTGGATGAAGGGATTGGTATCGATTCACTGACCAGGGTATCCCATATCCACATTTTTGGTATCGGCTTTATCCTGTTTTTTGTCGGCTTGATTTTCAGTTTTGCTGTAGGCATCTCAAAACTGGTGAAGGAAGTGATTATTTCAATCCCGTTCACCTTCCTGATTCTCGATGTTCTCTCCTGGTGGCTGACCAAATTTGATCCCAAATTTGCCTGGATCACCATTATCGGTGGCTTTGGTTACATCGCTTGCCTGGGAATCATGATCCTTGTTTCCCTCTACCAGATGTGGGTGCTGCCTTACAATGGCAAGGAGTACAACATCAACGAATGGGTGGATGGCTGACGCCAGGTACGCCTTCAGGTCTTCGCGTGAAGGGGTTGTATAACTCCTTCCGCGTCTGCCTCTGTTGATAGCGAACAAGGTCGCCACGGTTTGTGGCGACTTTTTGCGTTCTGCTGTTGCCACAGGATCCACAAAAATGGGCGACTACTGCTGATCGAAAAAGGGGCAGATCTGGAAAGGGAATAGCAGAGCCTCCCTGGCGGTTGTCCAATCTGGCCATATCTGGCTGTTTCCCGACGCCCTGCCAGTGAAGTTGCTAAAAAATCGGCCAACCAATAAACTTGGGATCAGTGGGTTATGCCCGCCAGAACTGACTGCCACAGGTTGTACATCTCGCTTCCATACAGATAAAAGCGAATATCCAGTTCGCGGTACTTGTCACGACTGCAAACGTCCAGGGCAATCTTCGCTGCTTCATCATGGGGGTAGCCGTAAACACCGCAGGACACCGCGGGAAGCGC
>JBFFTH010000127.1:0-6029 GCA_041571855.1 Porticoccaceae bacterium | reverse complement strand
AGCGGCACGTCGGATCCAATCAACTTTGTCAACGATCCGTTGTCCGAGATCCGGGTAATATTCAGTTCACTGGCGGGATCTAATGTGACAGCGGCCAGCATAGTGTGTGCCGACGGGTCAGGGCCGATTGCTGCAGTATCTGAAAATGGCAGTGCCGATCCCGCTTTCGATGATACTGATGAGACATTCACAAATCTCAAGGAAGGTACATATACCTGCACCATTATCATAGATCCTTGATGGCCACGGCCGGGTGCGGACATTCGGCAAAAGCAGCAACAGGATGGGGCTCCCGGCGGGGAGCCCTTTTTTAATGCCTGAAAAGATGACCCCATCTGGCCTATCGTGCAGCGAATCCGGGTTCCGGTGTCTTCTAGCTTTCCCTGGACAGGCTCTCAATTACCGCCATTAAAAAACGTGTCGCCTCACCACCGGTGACAACCCGGTGATCGAATGTCAGGGATAGCGGGACAACCCTGCGCACTTCCGGCTTGCCGTCAATGGCCAGAACCTGGTCGCGAATCCGTCCGGCGCCCAATATGGCAACAGTTGGAGGAACCACAATCGGGTCCGAGTAGCGACCTCCGATTACACCGTAATTGGACAGGATAATGCCGTAGCCCTGCATTTCCTCCGGCGGGATACTTCTGGCGAGCACGTCCGCCTTGATCCTTTCCAGGCCGGCACGCAGGTTTTCATCATCGCGATTGGCAACATCTCTCAATACCGGCACAAAAAGACCTTCCGGGGTATCTACCGCCATGCCCAGGTCGACAGTTTTCAGCAGTCTTCGCCCCATGGTGTGGGGGTCATACCAGGCATTCAGTGCCGGTTCGTGCTGACAACCGGCAATTACTGCGCGGATAAGGCGAATGGTGATGTCGGTGCCCTCCCGCCAGTCGCTGATATCTGCATCATCGGTTACCGTTACATCGGCGACTTCGGCGTGGGCCCGGGTCATGGCATGGGCCATGGCCCTGCGAGGGCCCCGTAAAAGCTCCAGGGTTCCGGCCCCGGCGAGAATTTCGGCCGCCCGTTCAACGTCCTTTGTGATGATGGTTCCATCCGGGCCGCTCGGTTTTACCAGGGAGATATCGACCTTCAATTTTTTTGCCAGCGCGCGCACGGCGGGTACCGCCCTGATGCCACTGCCGGGCTTGCCGATTTCAGCGGCTGACTCGACCAGTACTTCATCGCCGCGGTTGATTTCGCCGACTACGGACCCCGTATCTCTTTTTTCTGGTGCATTCTTAGTATCGTCGGCCGTCCCGGCAAACCCGACCAAGGGACTTCCCACCGCCACGACCTCCTGGACGGGAACGAAAAGCTTTTCAATCCTGCCGTCCCAGGGGGAGGGTATCTCGACAACCGCTTTCGCCGTCTCGACGGCCAGCAGGATATCACCGGTCTTTACCTCGTCACCGGGTTTTACATGCCACTCGAGAATTTCGGCTTCTACCAGCCCTTCGCCGAGATCCGGAAGATTAAATATTTTCATCCAAACTCCAGGGTTTCCCTGGCGGCGTCGATAATCCGTTCCACCCCGGGGAGGTAAAGATGCTCATTGCGCAGCAGTGGCATTACCGTGTCGTAGCCGGTTACCCGGCGCACCGGCGCCAGCAGGTTCAGCAGGCAGCTTTCCGCCAGGTTAGCGGCAATTTCGGCGCCAACACCACAGCAGCGGGCGGCCTCGTGAATTATGATACAGCGGCCGGTGCGGCTGACGGATTCCAGGATCGTTTCCATGTCCAGCGGTTTCAGCGTGGCGACATCTATGACTTCGGCCTCTATGCCCTCGGCAGATAATTGATCCGCTGCCTGCAATGTCTCATGCACCATGGCACCCCATGTCACCAGGGTGATATCGCTGCCATTGCGCAGCACATAACATACGTCCAGCGGCAGGGCGCTGCCATCGTCGGCCACCTCCTGCCTTTGCAAGCGGTATATGCGTTTGGGCTCAAGAAAAACGACGGGATCCGGGTCGCGGATTGATGCCAGCAACAACCCGTAGGCACGTTGTGGAGAGGAGGGGATGACGACACGAAGTCCCGGTATGTGGGCGAACATCGATTCCGTGCTTTCCGAGTGGTGTTCAGGGGCGTGGATGCCACCGCCGAAAGGCGCCCTCAGCACCAGCGGACAGTGGAGACGGCCCCGGGTTCTGGTACGCATCCGGGATGCGTGATTGAGCAACTGGTCAATGGCGGGGTAGATAAACCCCATGAACTGGATTTCTGCAACAGGGCGCAGTCCCTGTACTGCCATGCCGACCGCCATGCCGGCAATGACGTTTTCGGCCAGGGGTGTGTCCAGCACACGGTTTTTGCCAAAGCGCTTTTGCAGCCCCTCTGTTGCCCGGAAGACCCCGCCGTTGACGCCTACATCCTCGCCGAAAACCACAACGTTCTCGTCAGCGGCAAGTGCGTGGGCCAGCGCCAGGTTAACGGCTTCCAGCAGGGTGATTTCAGCCACAGCCATGGCCTTTTTCCCTGGCCTGTTGTAACTGCCATTGCAGTGACACGGGCAGGGTCTCGTAGAGGTGGTTAAACATGGCATCGGGCTTGGGAGCTGGCGTTGACAGGTAGGTATCGACCGCCGCGGCGACCTCGGCTTCACAGGCTTCGACGCAAGCTGCGTCCCGGGCGTCATCCCACTCAGCGGCGCTTTCAAGGTAGCGCTTAAGGCGAACCACAGGCTCCAGTTGCCAGTGCTGATCCAGTTCCTGTTGACTGCGGTAGCGGGAGGCATCGTCGGACGTGGTGTGGTCGCCAAGCCTGTAGCTGAGTGTTTCGATCAGGTAGGGTTTGCCGGCTCTGGCCTGGTCCAGCGCAGCTGTCAGTCGTTCCCTGAGGATGATCAGGTCGTTGCCGTCCACCTGCTCGCAGTCGATACCGGCTGCGATGGCTTTTTGTGCCAGTGTTCGGGCAGCTGATTGACTGTCCCGCGGGACAGATATGGCCCACTGGTTATTGAGAATAATGAAGACAACCGGAAGGCTCCATGCGCCGGCAAGGTTGAGCGCTTCGTAAAAGTCGCCTTTGGATGAGCCACCATCACCGAGTACACACACCGCGACTCTCTGCTGCTGCCGCAGCTTGAAGGCGCTGGCGACACCCACGGCGTGGGGAGCCTGGCTGGCGATGGGGATACAAACAGGAAAATCCAGCCTGTTGTTGGCGAAATCCATGCCTTCCTCAAAGCCTCCCCAGTAGAGTAATAGTTCGTCCATGGAGACCCCGCGCATCAACATGGCGGCGGTTTCCCGGTAGCTGGGCAGCAGCACGTCATCAGCCTGCATCGTGTCGCCGATGGCTGCGCCGATGGCTTCCTGGCCGAGGCAGGAAGCATAGGTGCCCAGTCTTCCGGTTCTCTGCAGGTCGATGGCATGTTTGTCAAAGGTCCTGGTTAGCATCATCATCCGATAGAGGTAACGCAGGGAGTCGAAATCCATCGCCGATTCGGGAAGTTCCGTCTCTGCCTCGCCGCGAGCATTCAGGCAGTGAAAAAAGGGGATATCAAAATGTGCCACAACACCGGCAGCCTGTGGTGGGCTATTGGTCGCCTCGTCAGACACGATCACTCCTCACTTTCTGCAGTAACGGAAAACTAAAGCGCTCGGACAGCTGGTTACCTGAAGTATAGTTCGCCATCTACTGTCTACAAAAACGACCTACAGGTAAGCAGGCCCGGTTGAAAAGGTTGGCCAGCGCCGGTAACCCATGGCCGCTCTGACCCTTTCCTCAGCCAGCTTAAATGCCGCCTCTCTGGGCAGGATATTGCCATCACGGGCCATGTTGAGCACGGTCTCGGTGTTGTGGCGCAATTTGTCCCTGATGGTATCCATCGCCGCTGATTCGCTGGACCCATGGTATTCCATCGCTGCACAGATCACCCCGCCGGCATTGGCGATAAAGTCCGGAATACAGGTAATGCCCCGTTCATGGAGCATGACTTCCGCTTCCTCGGTGATGGGTATGTTTGCGCCTTGCACAACCAGCCTGGTGTTCAGCAGCCGGGCGTTGTCCCGGTGGATGACATCTGGTCTTGCCGCCGGTATCCAGATATCACAGTCGGCACCGAGATACTCCTCATGGCTCAGGGTCTCGCCAGCCTGATAACTGGCAACACTTTCCCCGCCAGCCTTCAGGTTGCAGAGTGATTCCACGTCCAGACCTTGCGGATTGTGGATGGCACCCCGCGAGTCCTCCACTGCGACCAGTGTGGCACCCCTGGAAACCAGGTGGCGGGCCGCATTGATGCCGACGGCGCCAAAGCCCTGGACCGATATCCTGGCACCGTCGATCGATAAGCCGCTGAATTCCATTGCGACATCCGCTGAATGGGCGAGGCCCCAGCCTGTTGCCCCGATGACATCCAGCGGGATTCCGCCGAACTCCCTGGGCAATCCCACCGCGCGTCCGATCTCATCCCAGACCCAGGCCATGCATTCCTCGTTGGTTCCCATGTCGGGCCCGAAGATATAGGTAAGCTCTGTCTTCAGTGCCTGTGCGAGACAACGGATAATCCGTTGTTTTTTCTCCTTGTCCATCCTTGGGTTACCCTTGACCACAATCTTGCCGCCACCGTGGGGCAGGTCAGCCGCGGCATTTTTCAAGGTCATGGCCCGCGCCAGGCGGACGCATTCTTCGGTGGTGACATCCTCGGCCATGCGCACACCACCGATGGCTGGTCCCCTCGAGATGTTATCGACGACCAGCACGGCTTGAAGACCCACGGCTGAATCGTTGATATGGATAATTTTTAGCGGACCCAAACCGTCGGCAAAGTGAAACATATCGGTCATGCCTGTCTCCTTGTGCATTGATTGTCTCTGAAGAGAAATTCTGGTTGTCTTTGTTCCAGGCCGTCACGGGAGTATAAACACAGCAAAGAGATATATGACAGTCCGGTTAAAAAGATAAATCTCTCTCTTGCCCGGCTGATATTTACTCGACATATTCAGGAAACTCCTCGTTCACTGGCTGATGTCGCCGAACGCCTTGTTGAACAAAAATCAATCACTTGCCCGTGCTAATGGCGATCTCATGGCCAGTGGCAGTTTCACCAGGGCACGTTCACGAGGTTGTCCACAGATCCTGTGGAAAAGGACAGGGCTGCAATCCAAGGATCCCGCCGATCCTCAACATGGGCCCGGGTTGATCTCTTAGGCCTGGTTATGGTGATCAATATCCTGGCCATTACTGAGCCTGAAAGAAGCAAGGAGAGCCCGCTACTCCCATGCTTACAGCAGGGGGTTGAGGATCCGTGCTCTGCTGTTAATCGTGGACCCGGTGACCCTAACCGGCAGGCGGCACCAGCGAGATCTGTCCGTCATTTGACGGGCTCACCCTGTAAACGCTTCAGTTGATAATTCCGTCCAATTACCGTTTGACACCGGCCATCAATTCGGTAGAATGCGCGTCTCTTTCGGAGGGTGGTTAGCTCAGCTGGGAGAGCATCGCCCTTACAAGGCGAGGGTCGCAGGTTCGATCCCTGCACCACCCACCATATCCGAAAAAGCTACCGCGGCCCGGTAGTTCAGTTGGTTAGAATGCCGGCCTGTCACGCCGGAGGTCGAGGGTTCAAGTCCCTTCCGGGTCGCCACTATTTAAGAAGGTCATCTCGAGAGAGATGACCTTTTTTCATTGTTGAGTCCAGTAAAAAGCACTTGAACCCGAGAAGAGGGTTTAACAAATTGGCAGAAGCCAATTTGGGCGCCGGAGCTTGCGACGGCGGGGCAACGTCCCGAGACACAGGATGTGTCGAGTCAACCCCTTCCGGGTCGCCACTATTTAAGAAGGTCGTCTCAATGGAGATGGCCTGTTTATTGCGCTGGTTTTATTCCTCCTCGCTGGAATCGATACTGACACCTAGTACATCCTCGATAGACATCACATCAATGAGGCCGAGTTCTTCGATAAATGCGTCGATATGCTGGTATGCCCACTGCTGCATGTAGGCTTTCTTGTCCGGATCAATCTTCCCGACGAAAAGGAAGACGTGTTTATCGGTGACCCGTTTCAGGT
>JBFFTH010000126.1:0-6060 GCA_041571855.1 Porticoccaceae bacterium | reverse complement strand
TGGGGCCGGGGTGGCAGCGGCAATATAATTGATCCTGTCGCAGACAAGGAGGCAGTTGAAAAATACGGCAACTTGCGACTGACGAAATCTTTTTCGCCAGACAATGAGTGGTATCTGCAGTTAGGTAGCAGTGAGACCGAAGAAGATGATCCGGTCATAGTCACTTTGCCCGGCCCCCAGATACTAGATGCAGGTGTTTTTGGTTATACCTCTGAACGCCTGGATATTGAATTCCAGCATCGTCTAGCACTGGGCGGCAAAAGTCGGGCTGTCTGGGGTGCCGGATATAGGAAAGATGGTGTAAAGGGCGTCAATGCTATTGGCGTCCATGATCGGAAGCAGGTTGAGACCTTTCGAGCCTATGGGAATTTCGAGTCGTCCCTGTCTTCGCGGCTGTTGCTGAATGCTGGCGCGATGCTTGAGGACAATAGCCTCAATACGCTGGAGGTTTCACCGCGCATTGGACTGAACTTTTCCTTCATCGATGGCCAGGTGGTGCGGCTGTCTGTTGCAGAGAGCTATCGCCAGCCCTTTGTGGCTGAAACTTTTCATGATGTGGCATTGCGTGACAGTGATGGATTGGTTTTGGATCAGGTGCAATTGGCGCCTTTTCCTCTCAAACCGGAGAAGCTGAGAAGTTACGAACTGGGATATTTGGGCCACTGGCTGGATACTGGTTTACGCATCGAGGTCAAGGTTTACAGGGAGTCCTTTGAAAATGAAGTCGAGTTAGTTATGAATCCGTTTCATCCCGAGCCCATGCCCCTGTTCAACATTGGCGCAATCTATGATCTCAACGGCGGAGAAACCGAGATCACCGGGGTGGAAACAGGCTTTAGCTGGCAACTCACTGATAAAACGCGTCTTTGGGGAAGTTACGCATTTGCCGAAGTGGACCAGGACTGTCAGGCCGGGGCCTTCCGTTGTGCTGGCAGCAACGACGCCACTCCGCGCCATACCGCGAGCATGCTTCTGTCACATGGTTTCGGCAATGATTGGCAGTTCAGTGCTGGCTACTACTATCTCGACGATACCACCTGGATACTGTGGGGTTGTGATTTTGGCATCGGTGACTGCGATGCCGATGCCTATGACCGGATCGATGCCAGGCTGGCAAAAACCATCAGCCTAGCAGGCGCCACCTTGAAACTAGAGTTAATCGGCCAGAATCTTGGCGGGGATTACAAAGAGTTTCACGACCGCAATAATTTTCAAACTCGGGGTTTTGTCAGGGCGACCCTTCAATTTCGCTAGGCCGTACCTGTTTAATAAGGCTTGGTTTACAGGTGCTACACTAGCGCCTGTTTTATCTGGGTCAGGAGCATCCATGGCAAAAAGGAAGACATCGGCATACGTCTGCAACGACTGCGGTGCCGACTACAGCAAGTGGCAGGGCCAGTGTGCAGATTGCGGTGCCTGGAATACCCTCACTGAAGTGCGTTTTGCCAATTCAATGACAAACAGTGGCGGCGGTAAAAGAGGTTATGCCGGTGCCGTTGACGGTGAGCTCAAACCCCTTTCAGAGGTCAGGTTTGATTCTGAACCCCGCATCAGTACGGGTATCAGGGAGCTGGACCTGGTGCTGGGTGGGGGCCTGGTGCCGGGGTCATGTGTGCTGATCGGCGGCAGTCCCGGGGCGGGCAAAAGCACCCTCCTGTTACAGGTTTTGTGCAACCTTGCCGATCGCCAGCGCGCGCTCTACGTCACTGGCGAGGAATCCCTCCAGCAGGTGGCCATGCGCGCCCACCGGCTGGGGCTGAAAACCGATGGCCTGCAAATGATGGCGGAAACCGCTGCCGAGAGGGTATGCGCGACGGCAGAAAAGTATCAGCCGAAAATCCTGGTCCTCGACTCAATTCAGGTGATGTTTTGCGAGGGCGTGCAATCCGCGCCCGGCAGTGTCTCCCAGGTCAGGGAGAGCTCCGCCTTGCTGGTGCAATATGCGAAACAGACCGGCACTGTATTGCTGCTGGTGGGACATGTAACAAAGGATGGCAGCCTGGCCGGCCCCAAAGTGCTGGAGCATATGATCGATTGTTCACTGATGCTGGAAGGTACCCACGACAGTCGCTTTCGCACTCTGAGAAGTCACAAGAATCGCTTTGGTGCAGTAAATGAGCTGGGCGTTTTTGCGATGAGTGAAAAGGGTATGAAAGAAGTATCCAACCCGTCAGCGATTTTTCTGCAGCGCAGTGATGAAGTGTCTTCGGGTAGCACCGTGATGGTGGTGTGGGAGGGAACCCGGCCGCTGCTGGTTGAACTGCAGGCGCTGGTCGATGAAAGCCATCTCGGCAACCCCCGCCGGGTTACAGTTGGTCTGGACCAAAACCGCCTTGCCATGTTGTTGGCAGTTTTGCACCGCCATGGTGGCTTGATGGTCGCAGATCAGGACGTGTTCGTAAATATTGTTGGTGGCGTCAAGGTGCTTGAAACCAGTGCAGATCTGGCGCTTCTGCTCGCGGTCGTTTCCAGTTTCCGTAATCGCCCCCTGCCAAGGGATCTGGTGGTGTTCGGCGAGGTTGGCCTATCCGGTGAGATTCGCCCGGTACCCAGCGGACAGGAGCGACTGCGGGAAGCTGCCAAGCACGGTTTCAGGCGAGCCATTGTCCCCGCGGGCAATGCGCCAAAGGAGGCCGTCGAGGGCATGCAGGTCATGCCGGTCAGGAAGCTATCCGAAGCACTCGATGCACTGCAGTAACAGCATTCTGCGCTGGCAGTGAAAGTGCCGCATGTCAGAGAGGATCCCGTCAGTCATGGCAGTAAGGGGCGCAGCTGCGGTCACCCGGCGTATGGGATCAAGAGGTTTCATCGCCAAATCAGGCATCGGCCTGGTCTTGATCAGTTTGACTTTGCATGACGGAGCGCGTAAATTCCGCCGCCTTGCTTTGCAACAGGTTCCCCGCGGCTATTCGGTCAACGGGTGAAACGGGAAGTCGGTGCTTTCTTTCGAGAAAAATCCCGACACTGCCCCCGCAACGGTAAACAGGCAAGTCTGGCAAACAATCCACTGTGCTTTTGCATGGGAAGGAAGCCAGGCAGGGCAAAAGCTCACCTGTGAGTCCGGAGACCGGCCAGTTGCTGCGCAGACAAACTGCGGGGTGCGGTTATGTGCTGTCGATAGTGCCTGTTTCCACAACAAAAGCCTGTCTGCCGCCAACCCTGCCCGCACAAATTTATCTGTGCGCTCGGGTGTGAGCGCGGGAGAAAAAAATGAAACCCATGTTATCTGCTTCTCTGGCGGTGTTAGCGCTGGCCCCTGCCACTGTATTGGCCGCCGATGGCAGCAAAAAGTATGAGGAAGTTGTCGTCAGCGAAACCCGTGTAGAAGGCCCGCAGATGCCAGTGGCCACCAGTATTACTGTTATCACGGCTAAAGATATTGAAATTTCCGGTGTCACAAATTTTGCTGAGCTCTTGCGCACCCAGGCGGGCATCCAGGTGCAGGACCTCGATGGCAGTGGCGGTCGCAGTGTTGTTGCCAGTATGCGTGGGTTTTCCTCCAATGCGGCTAACAATACCCTGATCCTTGTCGATGGCCGCAGGCTCAACAATCCATCATTGGCGGGCCCGGATCTGAACAGTGTTGTGCTGGACGATATCGAGAGGGTTGAGGTGGTCCATGGCAGTGCTGGTGTACTCTACGGTGATCAGGCGGTAGGTGGGGTGATTAATATCATCACCAGGCGACCGGGCGCAGGAGATCTTGCTGGCAATTTTTCAGCTTCCCATGGCAGTGACGATCTGGAGAGGTATTCTGCATCCCTGAGCCAGGGCTTCGGCAATGGCTTGAGTTACCGCGTTTCCGGAGTAAGCAAAGTGACGGATAACTACCGCGATAACAACGAAGGCAATTATGGCAGCGGTCTTTTGCATCTGCGTTTCCAGGGAGCGCGCAGCCATATCTTTGTCGAAGGCCAGAAGATTGATGACGACCTCAACCTGGCTGGCGCTATCTCCGAAGCACAGTTTAAAGTGGACCCCCGCCAGACCAACAACCCCGACGATTTTTCCAATCGTGAGACAGAGCTGGCGCGTTTTGGCGGCAGTTACCAGCTTGCGGAAAATTGGCAGTTGCTTGGCGAGTACGCCTGGCGCGATGAAGATACAGCAGGTTTTTCCTGGGGATCCGGGTTCAACCAGTATACCCGGGTAGAAACCCTTAACCCGCGACTGCAGGGCTCATTTGAAACTTCCCATGGCAAAATGCTGCTCACCCTCGGCTATGATTCTGTCCAATCCGAACATGAAATCCCCGAATACTACATTGAGGCCGAACAGGAAATTGATGCCTACTACGGGCAAATTATTTATCCACTTTCCAGCAGGCTGACGTTCACCGCAGGTGCCAGGGTCAGTGAGGTTGAAGATAACAATATTCTTTTCGGCAGCAAACACGACGATGAGTTGGAAGCCTATGAGTTGGGTCTGTCCTTCCAGTTGAATGAAACTGTCAGATTGTTTGTTCGATCGGCAGATGCATTTCGTTTTGCCAATGTCGATGAAAACGGATTTACATTGCCGACAGTGGCATATCTCAAACCGCAAACCAGTAACTCGAAGGAATTGGGCGTGGAGTGGCGATATACAGGGGGGACTGCGAAACTGGTTGCCTATGATATGGACATCGATGACGAGATTTATTACGACAGTGGTGTCTACAATTTCTCCTACCCTTGCAACTTCCCCGGCCCGGGTGATATCTGTGATATTTACGGTGCTAACGTTAACCTGCCCAGTTCCAGCAGGAACGGCTTTATTGCTGAAGCCAGCTACCAGCTCACGCCTTCGCTCTGGTTAAAAGGCAATTACACCTACACCGATGCGGAAGTGATGTCGGGTTCTTTCGACGGCAAGGATGTTCCTTACGTCGCCAGTAACATTGCCAGCCTGTCAGCCGGTTATGATTTCTGCGAGCAGCTGACACTCTATCTGGATGCGAACTATACGGGGTCTCGTTACCGGCTTGATGATGACAGTAATGCCTCTGGCAAGCTCGATAGTGATACAGTGGTGGATATGAACCTTTTGTGGCAGGTGGGTCGTTGGAAGGCGAACCTGAGGATATCCAATCTCACGGACAGGGATTATTCCAATTACAATTCTGTTTATGGGCTGTATCCTCAGCCGGACAGGACAATCGCAGGCAAAGTAACCTACAGTTTTTAATCGGCGATAACCATGACCAGCACCAGCCAGGACAAACACCAGCAGAAAATGCAGAAACTGAAGGACGCCGTGGACAGCTCCATCGCCGCAGCCGATGTTGAGCGGGGGGTCACGATTCTGTTAACCGGTGACGGCAAGGGAAAGTCGAGCTCGGCCTTTGGTATGGTGATGCGCGCGCTCGGCTACGGTTACAAAGTCGGTGTGGTGCAGTTTATCAAGGGCGAGCAATTGTCGGGTGAGGAGATTTATCTGAAGGAGCACTGCCCGCAGGTAGATTTTTACCAGATGGGTACCGGCTTTACCTGGGATACCCAGGATCGGCAGGCGGATATCGCGGCTGCGAAAAAAACCTGGGCCGAGGCAGAGCGCATGCTGGCTGATGACAGTTACCACCTGGTGGTACTGGATGAACTGACCTACATGCTCAGTTTTAAATACCTCGACCGGCAAATGATACTCAATGCTCTTGCCAAGCGGCCAGTGGAGCAAAGCGTAGTGATCACCGGTCGCGGCGGCGGCCCTGAGCTCGCCAATCTGGCCGACACGGTCACCGAGCTGAAAGAGGTTAAGCATGCCTATAAAGCAGGTATCAAAGCCCGGCGCGGTGTTGATTTCTGAAATACCCGCGACCTGCCCCGCTGCATTGCCTGCTGGAGAGGGGCGTTTACTTCGGGGTATTAACCATGGCCGCAGCATGCGCATTGATTGTCGATAAATCTTTGGCAACCTATTCGGGGCAGTAGCTGAGCATGCGGCGGATCTCACCAAAACTGTTTTTTGTTTCTGCGACAATTTTGCTGGGGCTCGCTTTCTGGTTGGCCCTGTTTAGTGGCCCGGTGGATATTTCACCCTCCAAGCTGTTCTCGCTGTTTAGTTCAGATGCCGGACAGCAGG
>JBFFTH010000125.1:0-6076 GCA_041571855.1 Porticoccaceae bacterium | reverse complement strand
TTTTTGGCTCGTTCCTGACGCTGGTCTTCTTTCACCGCCCGCAGCAGTTCGTCGAGGCTGGTTATCTGCTGTTGCGCCGCGGCACCTGATGTTTCGGCCTGAGCGGGGAAAACCGGGAGAAATGTTGCCAGGCAAAGTAATGCAGCTATTGGTCGGATAACTTTTTTCATTGCCGATTCACCATTGGCAGGCTGACAAGTTTTGGTGCCACCTGGTTGTCGGCCACGCGTATCGCATCGGCAAGATCGCTGTTATAGCTATCGGGAAGGGACAGCCATTCTTTCTCCGAAGCACGCCAGTAACCACTGCGCTCGCCATCCAGGGTGCGGTAGTAAAGCGCGACCCGACCGATGCGAAGATACTCCACGGACAGCTCCACCCCGTCCAGGCTAAGCGTGTCGCGGTAGGTTTCTATGGTGCGACCGTAGTCATTTTCAACCTGGAATGCCTCCAGTAACAGGCGGTATTTCTCGGGTACCGACAGGCTGGGGTTGTGCAGGCGCTGCTTTAACTGGATGACACCGGTGACTCTCTGCTGCTGGTGAAACGGCAAATCCAGCACTACAAATTTCTCCAGTGCATCTGCCATGGTCATCATCAGCGGCATAATCCGCATCTGGGTTTCATTCTGGTCGTTAATCTGCTCCTGCAACGACAGTATTTCCTTTTCCTGATTCTCCTTTAACTGCTCCAACTGGGCATTGTAGGCATCCTGGTAATCGGTTTTGCGAATAATTCGCTGGTACTCCTCCAGCATCTTTTCCGTCTGCAGCGCCAGGCTGTCAATCCGCTTCTGGGTGCTGATCGCTTGCTGGTTGGTTTCACTGACCACTTCGAGGCTGCTGTCAATATCTGCTGTCCAGGCCGGGGGTGAGCCCAGAAGAGCTGAGGCGAGCAGCGTCAACATCAATTTTATTTTCATAGATTGAATATCCGTTTGGCTGTCATTCAGAATAATAGATTGCCGATAAAGTACAAGCTGCAGTTAACAGCCACCATTCTGCTGCTAAAATGCCACCAACCCGGGAGAGGATCCTGACGTGTCACACCGTCCAGTTGAGGAAAAACGCCGACTGCTGCACCTTATTATCGATAACAGCCCTGCGATGAACACGCTGGGGCTCTGCACTACTTACACCCTCTGTCGCCTCACCCGGCATGGGCAGCATGTCGGCAATATCAATGGCGAGGCATGGCCGCAATCACCGAATCTGCCCTGTGCCACTGCCACTGCCACGGCGCGTTTCCTGCTGGCAGAGTGACAATGCGCCCGGATATGCCAGATCGCCATTCCGTCCCCTACAGCATGTTGCGCGAACTGCTGCAGGGGGCCCGCAAACAGAGGCTGGCTTTTGAGCCGCTGCTGCGCCGCATTGGCGTTGATCCGCTCGACCTCGAGAAAAGGGATGCCCGCCTGTCGCTCAACCGCTTCAGTATCCTGTTGCGCGAACTCTGGTTGCTGATGGCAGACGAGTGCAGCGGCATGCTCTCGCGCCCGGCGGCGAACGGCAGCTTTGCCATGATGACCTACGCTGCGCTGTCCAGCAGCGACCTCGGTGAGGCGCTGCATCGCTGCTGCCGTTTCATGTCCATGATGTCTGACGACCTGGAGCTGGCCCTGACCGAAGAGGACAGGGAAGCGAGTATCTCCCTGTGCTTTCGGAATCCTCACAACTTTGCCAGCGGCTTCTTCATTCTGAGCTGGTATGTGATCCTGATTCGATTTGGCAGCTGGCTGGTGAATCGACCGATCCTGATTGACCGAATCAGCTTTGAATTCTCACCACCGGATTACGCCGAAGAAATCCCCTGGATGTTTCCCGCCATTGCCATGTTCAACCAGAACGAAAATCGGGTCGTATTCGCAGGAGATACCCTGAACTGCAAAATTGTGCGGGATAACGAGACCCTGAAAGAATTCCTGAAAAACGCCCCGGAAAATCTGCTCACCCAGTTCCGCAGCGATGACAGCCTGACCGCCGAGATCAAGCTGCTGTTTCAGCAGCAGCCCAGCGAGCGCCTGAACTTTGAGCAGGTTGCCGGACAACTCCACTCTACAACCCATACCCTGCGGCGACGGCTGAAAAAGGAAGGCACCTCATTCCAGCAGATCAAGGCGGGCGTACTGAGAACCAGAGCCCGGCAGGAATTGATTTATTCTGACTCTTCTATTGCAGAAATCGCCAACCGGCTGGGTTACTCTGAAAGCGCTGCGTTCAACCATGCCTTCAAGCAGTGGACGGGGATATCACCGGGGCAATACCGTCGCAAGTTTTCTATCTAGAGGCCTGTTTGCTACCTGAAAGGCAGCTGAAATCCCCTGTTTGAGGAACAATGGTGCCTGACAGGGCCGCCCTGCCCCCTGTTTTATTCCGCTTGCAGGTCAGGAAACCGCTTCCAGGACCCCGCTGCGACCCCACAGCAACGCCACGGGGTGCCTGAAATCCCCATTTGTCACTTTTTATCAATCTATTGCCAGCTTTTCACATTGTTATTTCCCGGTGGGCAAATAATATTATTCAGGCGAAAGGCCTGCCTTCCGGAATCATCTATTGCGAACCCACTGGAGAGACCAGCATGACAACTGAAGCATTGATCTTCGATGCCATCCGAACGCCGCGGGGGCGCGGCAAGGCCAACGGTGCGCTGCACGGCGTAAAACCAATAGCCCTGTTGAGCAACCTGTTAAACACCTTGCAGCAGCGCAACCCGTTCGATACCCAGGCTGTTGACGATATCATCATCGGCTGTGTAACACCGGTCGGCGACCAGGGTGCCGACATTGCCAAAACAGCCGCGCTGGCAGCTGGCTGGCACGATGATGTGGCCGGCGTCCAGATCAACCGCTTCTGTGCTTCAGGCCTGGAAGCGATCAATCTGGCAGCGCAGAAGGTTCGCTCCGGCTGGGAGCAGCTGGTGGTTGCGGGTGGTGTCGAGAGCATGTCCCGCGTGCCGATGGCATCTGATGGCGGTGCCTGGGCAAACGACCCGGAAACCAACTTCAAAACCGGTTTTATGCCCCAGGGAATCGGGGCGGACCTGATCGCCACCCTCGACGGCTACAGCCGCGAGGATGTGGATACTTTCGCCGCCAACTCCCACCACAAGGCGGCTGCGGCCTGGGAGCGCGGCGCCTTTGCAAACTCGGTCATTCCCGTGGTAGACCGCAATGGTTTTCCCATCCTTTCACACGATGAACTGATTCGCCCCGACAGTACCGCGGCGAGCCTGGCGACCCTGAAGCCCTCTTTCGAAGCAATGGGCGGCATGGGATTTGACGATGTGGCGCGCAAAAAATACCACTGGATCGAGCGCATCAATCACGTCCACACCCCCGCCAACTCCTCCGGCATCGTCGATGGTGCAGCAGTCGTCCTGGTTGGCAGTGAAGCAGCCGCGAGGCAATTCAAGCTGGAACCGCGGGCACGGGTGATATCCACCGCCCTGGTCGGAGCTGACCCGACCATTATGCTCACTGGTCCTGCCCCGGCGGCGCGCAAGGCCCTGGCCATTGCCGGTCTGGATATCTCCGATATCGACCTGTTTGAAGTCAACGAGGCCTTCGCATCGGTGGTGATGCGCTTTATTAACGAGCTGAAAGTCCCGCCTGAAATTGTCAACGTCAACGGCGGCGCGATTGCCATGGGTCATCCGCTGGGCGCCACCGGCGCCATCATTCTCGGCACCCTGCTCGACGAACTGGAAGCCCGCAACCTGAAGCGCGGCCTGGCCACACTCTGTGTCGGTGGTGGCATGGGTATCGCAACCATCATAGAAAGAATTTAAGCGAGGTGAATGAGATGCGTTCAATCCGTTACGAGAAAGATGCCGACAGTATTGTTCACCTGGTTCTGGACAAGCCTGACGCCGCAACCAACCTGATGGACGAGCAGTTCGCTGACGATATCAGAACCGCTGCACAACAATTACTGGAGGATGATTTCCGCGGGGTGGTTATCCGCTCAGCCAAGAGCACTTTCTTTGCCGGGGGCGACCTCAACATGCTGTTCAGGGCAGGCCCCGAAGACAGGGACCGGGTTTATGCCATGACGGAGAAAATCAAAGGAGCAATGCGGGCCATCGAAACCTGCGGCAAGCCGGTTGTGGCGTGTATTAACGGCTCGGCACTCGGGGGTGGCTGGGAACTTGCCCTCTCGGCGCACCACCGTATTGCGCAATCAGAAGGCGTGAAGCTGGGTCTGCCTGAAGTGACCCTTGGCCTGCTTCCCGGCGGTGGCGGTGTCACGCGCTTGGTGCGGCTGATGGGACTGCAGGACGCGATGCCCTACCTGACCGAAGGCCGTTTGTTTGACCCGCAAAAGGGGCAGCAGCTGGGGCTGATCGACGACATTGCATCCACGCACGAAGAACTGCTGGAAAAAGCCATTGCCTGGATTGCGGCCCATCCTGAATCCATCCAACCCTGGGATCAGAAGGGTTACAGAATTCCCGGCGGCACCCCGACCCACCCGAAACTGGCGGGGATGCTCGCTGTGGCACCCGCCATGATGCGCAAGCAGACCAAGGGAGTTATGAAGGCGCCGGAGAGCATTCTCTGCACCATGGTGGAAGGATCCCAGGTCGATTTTGAGCATGCCTCAAAGATAGAAACCCAGTACTTTGTAGAGTTGGTGACCGGCAGAGAGTCAAAAAACATGATCAGTGCTTTCTGGAACCAGCTCAACGCCATCAAGGCAGGGGTCGCACGGCCGAAAAATATCGAGCCCCGCCAGTTTGCCAAGGTCGGTATTCTCGGTGCCGGCATGATGGGCTCTGGCATCGCCTGGGCCTGCGCCTCCAGGGGTATCCACTGTGTGCTGAAAGATGTTTCGCTGGCTTCTGCCGAAAAAGGCAAGGGATATTCCGCCGGGCTGATGGACAAACGCATTGCCAGAGGCCGCGCAACGGATGAGCAAAAAGAACAGCTGCTGACACTGATCCAGCCAACCGACAGAGCCGAGGACCTGCATGGCTGTGACCTGGTCATTGAGGCGGTTTTTGAAAGCCGCGACGTCAAGGCCGAGGCCACGCGCGAGGCCGAAGCTCAGATTGAGGCCGATGCGGTGTTTGCCTCCAACACCTCCACCCTGCCCATTTCCGGCCTGGCGACCGTCAGCGCAAGGCCGGAAAACTTTATCGGCCTGCACTTCTTCTCGCCCGTGGACAAGATGCCGCTGGTAGAAATCATCGTCGGCGACAAAACCAGCGATAAAACGCTGGCCGAAGCCTACGATTTTGTGCAACAGATTGGCAAGACGCCGATTATCGTCAATGACAGCCGCGGTTTTTTCACCTCGCGCGTATTCGGCACCTATTGTAACGAGGGCATGGCCATGGTCGGCGAGGGAGTTGATCCCGTATCGATCGAAAATGCGGCCTGGCTCAATGGCCACCCGGTGGGCCCGCTGGCGGTGTCAGACGAAGTCACCCTGACACTGCAGGCAAAAATTCGCCAGCAAACGATTCGCGATCTCGAGGCAGAGGGCAAGCCTATACCCGAACAACCCGGTGCCCGGGTGAAGGACAAGCTGCTGGAATTGGGTCGCCAGGGTAAGTCAACCGGTGGTGCTTTCTACGACTATCCGCAAGGTGGGCAAAAGCGCCTGTGGCCGGGACTGAGGGAACTGTTCTACAAAGCGGATGCGCAGATTCCGCTGCAGGATATCCGGGACCGACTGCTGTTCATACAGTCACTGGATACCGTCCGCTGCATGGAGGAAGGCGTGCTGGTCAATGTCCGCGATGCCAATATCGGCTCCATCTTCGGTATTGGTTACCCGCCCTGGACAGGAGGGGTACTGCAATTCATCAACTACTACGGCGTGCCCGAATTTGTCGCCAGGGCCAAGGAACTCGCCGGCAAATATGGTGAGCGTTTCAGCCCGCCGCAGCTGTTGCTGGAAATGGCGAAAAAAGGCGAAACATTCAGCAACAGCTGATCCAGAATAGAGGGCCGAAAAAAATGATTCCGAGAAGTGTATTTGATGCCGAGCATGAAATGTTCCGCGATGCCGTGCGCAGGTTTCTGGCAGCAGAGGCGGCGCCACATCGCGAACAGTGGGAAAAAGAGGGCCAG
>JBFFTH010000124.1:0-6169 GCA_041571855.1 Porticoccaceae bacterium | reverse complement strand
GTTATTGATAAATTCAAGTAGTTCATCGCCGGTGATGCCTTCTGGATTGGCCGCCCAATTGCGCCAACGAAGCCGATTTGGAATCGGACTTTGATAATGGTCTTCCAGAATCTCAATTTCCTTTTTATCCACGCTCAGAAGTTTTGTCTTCTGGAAGCGGCTGAATACGCGGCTGACGGTTTCCAGGGTCAGGCCGAGATAGTTACCAATATCCGAGCGCGACATTGGCAGCCTGAAGGCTATGGATGACAATTTGCGGGCATGGTTTCTGGCCGACAGGTTGAGTAGCAAAGTGGCCACGCGCTCCTCGGCGCTTTTCTTGCTGAGCAGGGTGATTAATTCCTGGTTTTCATTCACTTCCATGCCCATCAGTGCAAACAGGCGCTTCTGCAGAGTGGGTAGGGCGATGCTCAGTTCTGACAGCCTGTTGAAAGGTATCTCGCAAACAGAGGAGGTTTCGAGGGCAACCGCCGTATTGCGGTGGGACTCCTGGCCAATACCGTCGATACCGAAGATCTCGCCGGGCAGGTGGAAGCCTGTCACCTGCTCATGTCCGTCACTGTCTACCGCATAGGTTTTAATGGCGCCGCTTCGAACAGCAAAAATGGAATGGAACGGGTTGCCGGAATGGTAAACATAGTCGTCCTTGTGGATAGGCCGGCCACGACTAACGATGGCATCTAACTGGCCAATTTCATCAGCATGTAGGGATAACGGGAGGCACAGCGGGCTCATGCGGCAATCGCTGCAGGTGAGGCCCGGCAGTGTCAGGCAATTACTCATTCGTTTTTCCGTTTATTGACCTAGATCAAACATTGTTCAATAAACGGCGATAGGTTTCAACTGCGATAATTCATCGGCTTTTGATCGCTTGCGGGGGTTAGAAGGGCAGCTTGCGGTTGTCCCAAAGCTGTTGCAGGCGATCGTCCCTGCCACAACGGGAGCGGTAAAAATTGTAGCGAAGCGGGTTTTTCTGGTAGTAGTCCTGGTGGTAGTTTTCGGCCGGGTAGAACTCTGTTTCGGGGAGAATCCGGGTTGCCACCTGTTGTTGCGGAAAAAGCCTGTCTATGGCCTGAAGGGTTTTTTCTGCCATCTCTCTGCTAGATTCATCGCCGACAAAAATGGCGCTGACGTACTGGGAGCCTTTGTCGCAAAACTGGCCGCTGGGATCAAAGGGGTCGATATTGACCCAGAAGGTGCGCAACAGTGTCAGGTAGTCTGTTATATCCGGGTCATAAGCGACTCTGACAGCTTCGATATGTCCGGTAAACCCAGCCGATACTGCCTTGTAGGTAGGGTTTTTTGTGTGGCCGCCGATGTAGCCCGAGGTAGTGTCCAGAACACCTTCCAGCTCGTCAAAGGGCTTTTCCATGCACCAGAAGCATCCACCGGCGAAGATGGCAGTGACTTCTGCAGACAACAATAGCGGAGAATGCATTAGAAAGAAGAACAGCATCGGCAAGACCGCAGCGCGGCATCGAGAGGGTCGGGCTTGGTAGGGAGGCATTTGAGTATCCTCTGCCAGTGAAGAATGATTCTTTGACCGGCAAAAAGGGTGGCTGTTCAATCAAGCAGCTGGTCCAGATACTCCGGTACCACTTCACTTGCTGGTCCGTAGTGTTGTTCGCTGAACCGGGAGCCGGAGGGAGAGGGTTCCAGGTTTAACTCGACGGTGTGTGCGCCCGATTGCCCGGCGATCTCAAAGAAACCGGCAGCAGGGTAGACATTGCCAGAAGTGCCGATAGCAATAAACAGGTCGCATTGTCCGAGCGCGTGGTAAATTGCATCCATGTGGTAGGGCATCTCGCCAAACCAGACAACATCGGGCCGCAGCAGGCCCGGTTGTCGACAGCACTCGCACACTGTGTCCGGGTAGCAGTCTGTCGTCCACGGGAAGATTTTTCCGGATCTCTCGCAGCGCATTTTTAACAGCTCGCCGTGCATATGCAGCAGGTTCCTGCTGCCACCCTGTTCGTGGAGGTTGTCGATGTTTTGTGTCACCAGGGTAAAGGCGCCACTGAATTTATGTTCAAACTCGCCCAGCGCCAGGTGCCCGGCATTGGGCTCAATACCGTTGTTGAGCAGGTGCTGTCGGCGCTGGTTGTAGAATCGGTGAACCAGCGCCGGGTCGCGGTGATAGCCTTCTGGCGTAGCGACATCTTCAATGCGGTGCTCTTCCCAGAGGCCATCGCCACCCCTGAATGTGCGAATACCGGACTCCGCCGAAATGCCGGCACCGGTCAGAACAACAATTGACTGAAATCGGTTGTTGGAGGCCATAGTAGGCAGTTGCTTCTCTCTTTGTCTCTTCTTTATTTGTGGCTACAGCTCATATATCGTGGGCGCATTAAAAGCGAGTAGAGAATTTCATGCAAGATACCAAGCCGCTGTTGCTGCAAACAGATTTTCCGCCGATCCGGCGAGAGGGCGTGAGTTGTTTGCAGGTCAACCTTGGATACCGCTGCAATCTCAGCTGCACACACTGTCATGTCAATGCCGGGCCCAACCGCCTGGAGGTGATGGCGCGGGAAACCATTGAACTGGTTCTGGCCGTGCTGCAGCAGGGCAGTATTGATGTGCTTGATCTGACTGGCGGGGCGCCGGAAATGAATCCGCATTTCCGCCATCTCGTCACCGAGGCCAGGCGGCTCGGGGTGGAGGTGATTGACCGCTGTAATCTGACCGTTTTGCTTGAGCCGGGCTTTGAAACAATGATTGATTTCATGGCCGCTGAACAGGTTGGTATCGTTGCATCGATGCCCTGTTTCTCGGAGAAAAATGTCGATCAGCAGAGAGGCAAGGGTGTTTTTTCGGGCAGTATTGAGGCCCTGCAAAGGTTAAATGAAGCGGGCTATGGCAAGCAGCCGCAGCTGGCCCTGAATCTCGTGTATAACCCGGGGGGCGCATTTTTGCCGCCGGCACAGGATGCGCTGGAGAGGCAATACAAGCAAAAGTTGCGGGACGAGTTTGGTATCGTTTTTAACCAGTTGTTTACCATCGCAAACATGCCTATCAACCGCTTTGGTGCAGTGTTATTGGCGCAGGGGCAGTATGAGGACTACATGACGCTGTTGAAAAACAGTTACTGCGCGGAAAATCTGCCCGCGGTGATGTGTCGTTCCACGATCAGTGTCGACTGGCAGGGTTATCTTTACGACTGTGATTTTAATCAGATGCTGGGCCTGCCGATTGCCGGCATTGCCGGGCAGGATGATCCATCGGGTGGCGGCAGAACGCATCTGCGTTACCTGTTGGATAGACCCTTAGCCGGGCATCCCATCGTTGTCGGTGAGCACTGCTATGGCTGTACTGCCGGCCAGGGCAGCAGCTGTGGGGGCGCTCTGGATCACTGATGTGAATGCCGCCAGGCCAGTTGTCAGCATTATTGTTCCCGTGCTCAACGAGGAAGGGCAAATTGCTGAATGTCTGAAGCGGCTGCGCGAAACTCTCGCTGAAAGCCAACTGATCGTGGTCGATGGCGGTAGCAGTGATAATACGGTTGCCATCGCCGAACAGCTGGCGGATCGGGTTATTCATGCTCCTCGAGGCCGCGCTTGTCAGATGAATGCTGGTGCCGAAGTTGCAACGGCGGATTATCTGCTGTTTGTGCACGCTGACACCCGGTTGCCGGAAAACTTTTCAAATCTTGTCGAGCTTTGGCTGATCGATCGGCCGGGGTGGGGTTTTTTCCCGGTCAGGTTGTCAGGTTCCCACTGGTTGCTGCGCTGTGTTGAAACGGGAATGAATCTTCGCTCGCGCCTGTCAGCTATAGCCACGGGCGATCAGTGTCTGTTTGTCCGTCGAGACCTGTTTGTACGGGTCGGGGGATTCCCGAGCCAGCCCTTGATGGAAGATGTCGAGCTGTGCAAAAGGTTGAAACGTATTGCTACCCCGGTCACTGTTTCTTGCCGAGTGGTGACATCGAGCCGTCGCTGGGAGCAAAACGGGATACTGAAAACCATTGTCCAGATGTGGGGTTTGCGGTTGGCTTATTTTGTGGGTGTTCCAGCCCAGCGTCTGGCCAGAATCTATTACCCCGGCTATGCAACAAAATACCGCTATCCGGATGCCTGCATCGTGCAGTTTGCCAAAACGCCGGAGTTGGGCATGGTTAAAACCCGGCTACGGGGAGTTCTAGGAGATCGGGGTTGCCTGGCCCTGCACAAAGCGCTCGTCGAACACCAGTTCTGTCGCCAGCGGTCTTCGCTCCTGGCACCGCTGGAGTTGTGGGTGAGTTCCCGGCAAGGATTGTCTTTTGCCAAACAACTGATCGGTAGTGGCGAGCAGAGGCTGGCCGTTCAGGCCGGAGGCGATCTTGGCGCGCGAATGTCGAACTGTTTTGAAGATCGTCTCGAATGTTATCGCTATGTCATTCTGATCGGCAGCGACTGCCCTTCCATGGATGCAGCCTATGTTGAGCGGGCGATACTTGCCCTGCGGGCAGGAGCCGATGCCGTAATTGGACCTGCCAGCGATGGCGGCTATGTGCTGATCGGGCTGCGACGAATGGATACGCGCCTGTTTGAAGGTGTCCCATGGGGAACCAACCAGGTGCTGGAAGTGACCAGGAATAAGCTCGACAGAATGGGTTGGCAATTGGGAATGCTTACGACGCTTTCAGACATCGACCGGCCGGGTGACTTGGCCTCAATACCGACATTACCGGGTTTTTCTTCGGGTACTTTTTTAGCCAAATAAGATAACCATCTGAAATATAAGGATATTTATTTCTTGACGATTTTTTTGTTTCGACCTATTTTGCACCCTTATAGGGCAGTGAAAACTGTATCGCGGTTTTTGTTTCGGGTTTTCAGGGGGTTCGAAGTGAGCGGCGAAAAAGATTACCAGGATGACGATCTTGATGACGATGACCTGGAAGAGGGGTCATTGAAGGCCTCCGCTAAAGAAAGCGTCACCAGCAATCTGGAGTCCAGGCGCAGACTTGAGGAGGCTCTTGAACAGCGCCGTTTGCAAAAGGCTATTCAGGATTACGATTTCGACCTGGATTGACAGCGGCAGCAAGGAAATCGCCCTCTGGCGGCCCAAATTTATCTAGCCATTACAACCATTTTTGGCATAATGACCCGCTGATTTAGAGCATGGTGTGGTCCGTTGTCTGATTCCCCGTTGTTTGCATTTTCTTCCCTGTCTTTCGAGAGGGACGATATACCGCTTTTTGCCGACGTAACTGATCAGCTCAACGCCGGTGACATCCTTCAGGTGGAAGGACCGAATGGCAGCGGTAAAACAACTCTGCTCCGTATTCTGGCCGGATCACTGACGCAAACCAGCGGCGAAATATTCTGGCGGCAGCAACTTGTCTCACGGGTGCGACAGGATTATTTGCGGGATATTCTGTTTGTCGGACACCAGCCAGCGGTCAAGCTTGAACTCTCGCCCCTGGAAAACCTACGTTTCTGGCGCAAGGTAATGGATTGTCATTCGGAAACCAAAGATCTCGAGGCTCTCTCGGCGATGAGATTGGCCGGCTACGAGGATGTCCCCAGTTACAGCCTGTCAGCGGGACAGCTGCGCCGGGTTGCCCTGGCCCGGTTATTGATCAGCCGTGCGGCCATCTGGCTGCTGGATGAACCCTTTACCGCTATCGACAAGCAAGGGGTGGCCGAGCTTTCGGCCCTGTTGTCGAACCACGCGGCAAAGGGGGGGATGGTATTGCTTTCCACACACCAGCCGCTGGAGTTGCCCAACCTGCGGCGCCTGAACCTGGCAGCTTCCAAGGGTTGCAGCGCATGAGCGGGTTCTGGGCGGTATTGCGCCGTGACCTTTTGCTGGCCTACAGGCACCGGGGTGAAATAGCTAACCCCGTGGTTTTCTTCCTGATGGTGGTGGTCCTGATTCCGCTCGGAGTATCACCTGAGGCCAGTCGACTGGCAGAGCTTGCGCCGGGGATTATTTGGGTGATGGCCCTGCTCTCGACCCTGTTGTCGATTGATGGTCTGTTTTTGAGTGATTATCGCGATGGTTCACTGGAGCAGATGCTGCTTGCACCCCAGCCGCTGTACCTTCTGGTGCTGGGCAAGGTCTTGGCTCACTGGTTGACCGCGGGGCTGCCGCTGACACTGTTGGCGCCGTTGTTGGGCATGATGTTGTCCCTGCCAGAGGCGGGGTATGTACCTATGGTGTTGAGCTTGTTGATCGGTACGGCGAC
>JBFFTH010000123.1:0-6207 GCA_041571855.1 Porticoccaceae bacterium | reverse complement strand
TTTCCAGGTTTTTGAAGTACAGGGAGAAGGCGCGATCGAAGCGGTCGTAATACTTCTCGTCCTTGACCAGGCAGGTGCGAGCCAGCAAGTAAAAATCGTCAATATCGGCAAACACCAGGTTCTTATCCAGCGCTTCCAGTAGCACCAGATACTCCTTGATCGATACAGGTACGCCACCCTTGCGAAGTCCTTCAAAAAAGTTAAGCAGCATCAGTAGGAACCCGGTCAGCCATTCTCCCTGCGAGCCATGAACGCCAGCCGCTCCAGCAGATGTACATCCTGTTCGTTCTTCAGCAGGGCGCCATAGAGAGGTGGGATGGCCTTGGTCGGATCACGGTCGGTCAGGATTTCGTCCGGAATGTCATCCGAGAGAAGCAACTTGAGCCAGTCGATCAACTCGGAGGTCGACGGCTTCTTCTTCAGGCCTGGAATTTTCCTCACTTCGAAAAAAATATCGAGCGCTTCATTGACCAACCGCTTTTTGATATCGGGATGGTGTACCTGAACAATTTTTTTCATGGTTTCCCGATCGGGGAAACTGATGAAGTGGAAAAAACAGCGGCGCAGGAAAGCATCGGGAAGTTCCTTCTCGTTATTACTGGTAATAACCACGATCGGGCGTTGAGTGGCTTTGACAGTTTCACCGGTCTCATAGACATGAAACTCCATTCGATCCAACTCGAGCAGCAAATCGTTGGGAAACTCGATATCCGCCTTGTCGATCTCATCAATCAGCAAAACCACCTGCTCGTCAGCGTCAAAGGCTTCCCAAAGCTTCCCCTTCTTGATGTAGTTTGCGATATCCTGGACTTTGTCGTTGCCGAGCTGGGAGTCCCGCAACCGCGATACGGCATCGTACTCATACAACCCCTGCTGGGCCTTGGTGGTCGACTTGATATGCCAGGAAATAAGCCGCTTGCCCAGAGCTGAAGCCACCTCCTCTGCCAGCATGGTTTTACCCGTGCCGGGTTCACCCTTGATCAAGAGTGGCCTCTGCAGAGCTACCGCAGCATTGACAGCCATTTGCAGATCTTCGGTTGCTACATATTGATCGGTGCCGGAAAACTTCATAATCACTACTCTTTAAGATGCAATATGCCATTCTAACTGGTTAAAGTGGCAGTTCAAATCCGTTTTGGCCCCGCCAAACAGGCCAAGAGTCAACCCAAAGTCGCCAGCTGGCTGCACTCGTTGTCAGCCAGGATGCTACAGAACCGGTCTGCTTCGCAACCTGGCGCCCGTTTTCAGTGTCATTCCTGGCCCTGCCATTTTCGAACAGGCGATTGCAGCCAGCTGGCTCTGGCGTCAGAGACCCATCGACATGGTGAAGCCTCTATTATTTCTGCATAATAGCGTTCTCTTTAGGGATGGATTTGTACATGAGTAATTACCTTGCATTGACCATTTTAGCCGATGATCGACCTGGAATTATCGAGCGGGTTTCGGATGTCATTGCCGCCAATGGAGGAAACTGGCTGGAAAGCAGCATGTCTCGCCTCGCGGGCAAGTTTGCCGGTATTCTGCTGGTTGAAATCGCAGGCGAAAGACAGGCTGATTTGCTCAACAAGCTGTCCCGGCTCGAGGAACAGGGCATCAGGGTTCACGGGGAGGCCAGTACCGGCGAGGCGGGAGGCTCCAGGCAAACGCTTCTGCTCTCCGTTGTTGGCAATGACCGGCCTGGCATTGTCAGCGAAATCTCCGCCCTGCTGGCGCGCCTGTCTGTCAATCTCGAAGAACTGACCACCAGTTGCGAGAGCGCTCCCATGAGTGCCGAAATACTCTTTCGGGCATCCGCTCGCATACAGTTGCCGGAGAACCTGGTCACTGACGACCTGCAAACAGCGCTGGAAGGGCTGTCTGACGATCTGGTCGTGGAACTGGAAACAGCCTAGGGGGAGCCCGTGTTTACTGTCACCCTCGTCAACATCACCATGGTCATCCTGACCGTAGCCATTCATTACGAGGTTCTCAGTAATTTAAACCGGCTGCTGCCAAAGATGAGGATGTTCAGACGGGTACGGGTTGCAATCGGTCTTCTGGGGGCACTGGTCGCTCACTCCGTTGAGATCTGGCTATATGCACTGGCGTACTTTGCCCTGATTCAGGCTGGAGGTTACGGCAATCTAGAGGGTCAGAGCAGTAAGAGCCTTCTGGATTGTGTCTACTTGTCCTTTACCACCTACTCTTCTCTTGGCTACGGCGATATCTTTCCGGTTGGCGAACTGCGTTTTGTCGCCGGACTTGAGGCTCTGGTAGGCCTGATAATGATTACCTGGACAGCATCATTCATGTACCTGGAGATGGAGAAGTTCTGGGGAAAACCCTGAATCAGGCTCTCCCTTTCGCGCCTGCAGTTTTTGGCAGACAGGCGCTGAGAATCAAATAACCCACGATACCGGATGCAACAGACCCGATCAGAATCCCCAAACGCTCGTCAAAAATCCGGTTGGCGCCGACTTCCTCAAATGCCAGTGAGCCGATAAACAGGCTCATGGTGAAGCCAATACCGGCAAGAACTGAGGCGCCATAGAGAACTTTGTGATTCATCCCCTCCGGCAAAGCGGCCCATTTGAGCTTCACAATCAACCAGCAAAAACCGAAAACGCCCAGCGGTTTTCCCAAAAACAAACCGAGGGATATGCCAAGGGTAACCCCATGCAGCACCTGTTCGGCTTGCATGCCCGTAAAATTGACACCTGCATTGGCAAAAGCGAACAGAGGCAGGATCAGAAAGGCCACTGTGCTGTGGAGGTCATGCTCCATGCTTCGCAGGGGCGAGAAATCCGGGTCTTCTTTTGATCGCATCGGAATGAACATCGCCAGCACCACGCCGGCCAGCGTAGCATGTACACCCGATTTGAGTGTGGCAACCCACATAATGATGCCAACCGCAATATAGGGGGTCTTGTCCACCACGTTGCTCCTGTTCAACAGCGCGAGAACCGGGATGCAACAGGCAACCACCAGCAGCGCCGTCAAAGAAATTTTGGACGCGTAAAAAATGGCAATAATCAAAATAGCGCCGATATCATCAAAGATCGCCAGCGAGGTGAGGAATATTTTAAGCGAGGTTGGCACCCTGGAACCGAGCAGAGACAGGACACCAAGCGCGAAAGCGATATCTGTTGCTGCGGGTATTGCCCAGCCCTCAAGGGCAACAGGATCGTCAATGTTAAATATAATGTAGATCAGTGCCGGTATAGCCATGCCCCCGATGGCACCGACGCCTGGCAGCAGGATATTGCGCTTGTCAGCCAACTCACCCTCTATCATTTCCCGCTTCAGTTCGAGGCCGACCAGGAAGAAAAAGATTGCCATCAGGCCGTCATTAATCCACAGCAGCAGCGGTTTGGCGATTTCCAGCGCACCTACCCTGACTTCTACCGGTGTCGACAATAGCGCCTCATAAACGGGCTGGAGTCCGGTGTTAGCGCATATTAAGGCCAGTATCGTGGCGAGCATCAGCTTGATGCCACCGGCTGACTCCATTTTGAGAAATTCTGCGATAAAATTGGTTCCCGGTATTTTCTGGTGTTCCATTACGCCTTGTGGCCCCTTTATGATCAGTTGCTATTATTCAGACTTTTCTGGCTAGAATCACTTCCGATGGAAACAGCATTTGCTGGTAGTATTCCCGAAGCTCTATGCTAAAGCCTTTTCCGGCAAGTGTCTTCTCCAAACTAACACCGCGACACCCTCCCATGGCCCTGGGAAATCGGTTGTAGATACGACTATAGACGCCGCTGCCAAAGCGCTCGCCTTCGGTCATATTGACCAGCACCAGCTTGCTTCCTGGTTTCAGCACCCGGTGGAACTCGTCCAGAATTTTTCCCATATCCGCAAAAGCGATAAGGTCAAACATGTAGTTGTTGAGCAGCGTATCCACGGACTCCGTTTCAACCGCCAACTCAAAAGCTGAGCCCTGTTGCAACAGGTAATTTCCCCCGGGAAGATTTTGCAGGCGCTTCTCTGCCCTGGCGAGCATGCCGGCTGAAAGATCAATACCCAGGTTAACGCCATTGGGATTTCTCTTCACCAGTTCATAAAAGGCGAGACCGGTTCCCACGGCCACCTCCAAAATCGTCTCACCGTCCTCAACAGCGGCTAATTCCAATGCCCTGTTCCTGGCCCGGGATTCGGTTAACAAGCCCCAGAGGTCATAGAATGGCGCGATCCGGTCATAGAGTGAACCGATTTCATCCTGCGCCACGCGAGCATTACTGGCTGTTTTGTTCATTCTTTCCTCTCGGCACTCATATCAGTCGCCCTCAGGCCAGGCCTTTCAGTAGCGCGCCTACGGCATAGGCCATGATTGCCGCCAGTCCGCCGATAAGGACCGTTTCCATTCCCGACATGAAATGGTTCTGGTCGACAAATCGTCCCTTGGCGGCACCGACCCAGTAAAAAGCCACCAGTGTAAGCACACAACTCCACAGAAACGGTTGCCCTATCAGGCCCGGAAAGATCCAGTTGGCGAGATAAGTCAGTAGCGGAATCAATCCGACCAGGATAAAAGCCACAAAGGTCGCCACCCCGGCCTTGACCGCATTGTGCTCCTGCAGGGCCATGCCATGCTCTTCCTGGATCATGGTATCTATCCAGCGATCCTCATCCGCAGTAATCACCTCGACGATGTCCTCCAACAGTTGCCCTTCGAACCCCTTGAGCGCGTAGATCTGCCTCACCTCTTCCCTTTCCCCTTCCGGAAACTCGCTGATTTCCTGGCGCTCGAGGGCGCGCATTTTCTCCCGGTGCTGGTTTTCCGCCCGTGTTCCCAGATAGTTGCTGACCGCCATACTGAAACCATCGGCAATCAGGTTGGCGAAGCCAAGAATAATGATAATTCCCGCCGACAGACCCGCGCCCGCCACACCTGCGACCACTGCAAAAGTAGTGACTGCACCATCAATGGCGCCGTAGACGAAGTCTTTCAGATAAACCGAATCAGGGCCCACCTGCAGACGCTGGGCGATTTTCTGCGGCAGGTGGTGGTTGATATATTCCTCTTTTGACATCAGGGCTTTTTTGTCGCTCATCAAGTCTCCCTTTACCGTGCTCGCTTACTTTTCATTTGACCCCGCAAACGGCATCATACCGCAATGCTCAACATTGTCCTCTTTGAACCCGAAATCCCACCCAACACCGGCAACATTATCCGTCTCTGCGCCAATACCGGATTCCATCTTCACCTGATAGAGCCGCTGGGTTTCGAGATGGACGACAAGCGACTTCGACGTGCGGGGCTGGATTACCGTGAATGGCAGATGGCGCAGAGCCATCCCGGCTGGCCCGCCTTTCTGGAGCGCGAAAAGCCGCAGCGCATTTTCGCGCTCAGTACCAAGGGTGCATCCTGCTACTCCAACGTCTGCTATCAGGCCGGTGATACCCTGGTTTTCGGTCCTGAAACCAGGGGGCTTTCCGCAGCGTTCAGAGACAGCCTGCCGCTGGGTCATGTGCTCAAACTACCCATGCAGCCGCAAAGCCGCAGCCTGAACCTCTCCAACGCGGTCGCAATTGTGGTTTATGAGGCCTGGCGCCAGCTCGACTTCGCCGGAGCTGGCAATGTCTGAGGTCTCACCGATTGGTCTTTTCTATGGCTCCTCAACCTGCTACACAGAAATTGTGGCGGAGAAGATCGCCGCAGAACTGCAACAGTTGCCGGGTCAGCACCGGGTTGATTTACACAACGTTGCCGAGGTACCGGTAACTGCCATGAGCGAATACTCTTACCTGATTCTCGGCATCCCCACCTGGGATTACGGCGAGCTTCAGGAGGACTGGGAAAACAACTGGGACAATCTGGACCAGCTGGATTTGAGCGGCAAAAGGGTGGCACTGTTCGGTGTCGGCGACCAGGTTGGCTACCCCGAGTGGTTCCTGGATGCGCTGGGTTACCTGTGGGCAAAAGTCCGGGCGTTGGGGGCAAAAACGGTCGGTTACACAAGCAGCGACGGTTTTACCTTTGCGGCCTCAAAAGCACTCACGGATAACCATCAGTTTGTAGGCCTGGCTATCGACGATGAAAACCAGGCCGAGTTAACAGACGAGAGAGTTCGAGACTGGTGTCGGCAGATAGTGCAAGAATTTGGTTTGAACTGAAGGCACTAGAGTGCATTGATCAAAACCAGTAGCGATGACACCAGGATCATCAACCAGGTGCCAAGCGTACCTATAAATCGCGGCTTCGATGTGCCGGCGCTTCTGCCC
>JBFFTH010000122.1:0-6263 GCA_041571855.1 Porticoccaceae bacterium | reverse complement strand
TGGGTATAGGAAGCAGTTTTCTGACTCTCTGCTGGTACTCCATATAGGGCGCGCCGAGTGTTGCCGCCAGATCTTTTTCCTCAAAATAGAGGCCGATATAGATATAACAGGTCATTGTGGCTGACAACATGAAGTGCGTTGTACTCATATAGGGCGTGGACCAGAGGCCCAGCAGCAGTCCAAACTGCAACGGATGCCTGACAACCTTGTAAAACAATCTGTCGGTAAATGAAGGGGCCGCAGGCTCTTTTCCAAGCAGGTGTAACCAGGCCTGTTGCAGCCCGAAAAGTTCAAAGTGGTTGATCAAAAAGGAGGATAAAACGGTGATGATCCAGCCTGCCAACTGGAACAGGATTAACAGACTGGAGATAGAGGAGTTTTCAACCGTCCAGAGTGACCCTGGCAGTGGCTGCCAGAACAGACAGATCAAGCCGATTAACACGCCAGAGGCAAGCACATAGGTACTCCTTTCTGCTGCTGGCGGTATATACCGTCTCAGCCAGGTCTTAAAGCCAGCCCGGGCAGCAATGCTGTGATGCAGCGCGAAAAGAAGAACCAGGCAGAAATTCACCAGCGCCGCCAGCAACGGCGCACCCGGTTCCCCGGAATCGATATGCCGCGGGATAAAATCGTACCCGCCCACAAAACCAAAAAAGTAGAACAGAAAAGCCACGCCTATCAGGTAGCTCAGTACGCTGTAGATAAAAACGCCCATAGCCATAAACCCTCTCATTAGATCCGATGCGGTAATTTCACCCTTCACGCCACCGGTTGTATAAATCTAGTTGAGGGCGCCAAGGAGTTCAAACCTGGCTTGTCTGCATGAATGCAGCCAAAATACCCTGTCATTATCCACCAGAAGGCGACACAAGTACTGTTTTTTGCAGTAGAATGCGCGGCTTTCTGAAATTCAAGTATGCCTAGCAGCAAAACGGGTGGAACATGAGCCTTATCGAAAACATTAATATCCTGTCTCAGGAAGTCCTGGTTACGCCGAGACAGTTAAAACACGAAATGCCTGTAACCGAGCAGGTGATGAAGACTGTCTCAGATGGTCGACGGGCTGTGCAGAATATTCTGGACAGGAACGACCACCGCTTGTTGGTTGTCGTCGGTCCCTGTTCAATCCATAACACTGAATCAGCAATGGAATATGCCCATCGCCTCAAGGCATTGGCTGAAGAGGTCAAGGATTCCCTGCTGATCGTGATGCGGGTCTACTTCGAAAAACCACGCACCACAACGGGCTGGAAAGGCCTGATCAACGATCCGTACATGAATGATTCATTCAAAATAACGGACGGCCTGCACATTGGCCGCAAGCTGTTGCTGGATATCGCAGAACTGGGACTACCCACTGCTACCGAGGCACTGGATCCGATTTCCCCCCAGTACATGCAGGACCTGATCACCTGGTCAGCAATTGGCGCCCGCACAACCGAATCCCAGACCCACCGGGAAATGGCCTCGGGGCTGTCTTCCTCTGTGGGTTTCAAAAACGGTACTGATGGCAGCCTGACCGTGGCAATTAATGCCCTGAAATCGGTTGCCAGCCCCCACCGCTTCCTGGGTATAAACAATGACGGTGAGGTTTCCATTATCACCACCGGCGGCAACCCGTATGCGCATGTAGTGCTGCGTGGTGGCGACGGCAAACCGAATTATGACTCGGTCAGTGTTTCACTGGCAGAGCAGGAATTGAGAAAGGCCGGTGTCGCCGAAAACATCATGGTCGATTGCAGTCACGCCAACTCCAACAAAAACCATGAGCTGCAGCCCCTGGTGATGGAGAACGTCACCAACCAAATTAGCGAGGGCAACAAGTCCATTATCGGGATTATGGTGGAAAGCAACCTGAAACCGGGCAACCAGAAGATTCCGGCAAACCTGGACGATCTTGAGTACGGTGTTTCGGTCACGGATGCCTGCATAGGCTGGGAAACCACGGAGGACTCCCTCGGCGAAATGGCCGCGAAATTGCGGGATATACTGCCTGATCGCATCGGCTGATGGTTGCCTCTGACAGGGTGAATCGCATCAGGGGCTGACTGACAGCCAAAAAATCAAAAAGAGCCGCCACAGATTAGTGTGGCGGCTCTTTTTTTATGCTGGAAAACTATCTTGTTTCGGAAATCTATCCGGCGGGTAACAATTTGTTCCGCTGCCTGCGTCGCAGAGACCTGGCGCGGTCACCGCGGCTTTGGCTGTTACATGTAGGCTTGGCTGCGATCGGTATGATCCGTGACGTCACGAACACCCTTGAGTTCAGGTATCCGGTTAATCAGCGTGGACTCGACGCCCTCCTTGAGTGTCATATCCACCATGCCACAGCCCTGACAGCCACCACCGAAGCGCAATATGGCTATACCGTCAGTCACTTCTTCCAGCGTAATATTGCCGCCATGACTGGCGAGCCCCGGGTTGATCTCATTGTAAAGCACGTAGTTGATCCGGTCCTCGATGGGGCTGTCATCGGTGACATTGGGTACCCGTGAATTGGGCGCGCGAATGGTTAACTGACCACCAAACTTGTCCTGGCTGAAGTCTACCTTGGCGTCAACAAGAAACGGCATGCTGCGCTTCTCGAAATAGACCTTGAAGTAGTCGAGATCCTCAACCACATCATCCTGCTCCTCATCGCCAGGCCGGCAATAGGCAATACAGGTTTCGGCTTTTGGCGTGCCCGGGTCGGAGACAAACATGCGTATGCTCACGTCGCCCTCCTGCTTGGCGAGCAAATCCCGCAAGTATTCACGGGCACTGTCAGTGATTGTTATAGCTGTCATACAACGATTTCTCCTGGCGAGATATACTTGACCAAATTACTAGAGTATTTTACCAGCAGTACACCTCCCGGACAACAAAACGCCGCCACATTCAACCACAGCTCTGTTAGAATACGCGCCTTTTCTGGCCCTCTCACGGGTTACAAAGCGGTAGACTACAGGATTCCAAGTGAACTCAGAGCAACGCATACAGGCACTTCACAACGCCGCGGAAGAACGCATTTTGATTCTCGACGGCGCCATGGGCACCTTGATCCAGAGCCACAAACTGGCTGAAGCCGATTATCGAGGTGAGCGCTTTGCCGACTGGCGACAGGATGTGGCCGGGAATAACGACCTGCTTTCAATAACCCAGCCTGAAATCATCCGGGAAATTCACCACGCCTACCTGCAGGCCGGTGCCGATATTATCGAAACCAACACCTTCAACTCGACGGCCGCTTCTCAATCTGATTACGGCATGGAATCGCTGGTGCGGGAACTCAACCAGAGCGGCGCCAGACTGGCCCGCGAGGCCTGCGATGCCTTTGCGACCCCGGACAGACCGCGCTGGGTCGCGGGCGTTATCGGCCCGACCAGTCGCACCTGCTCGATCTCACCGGATGTCAATGACCCGGGCGCGCGCAACACCAGTTTTGACGACCTGGTAGCCGATTATGCGGTGGCGACAGAGGGACTGATTGACGGCGGCTCCGACCTGATCCTTATTGAAACGGTCTTCGACACCCTCAATGCCAAGGCCGCAATTTTTGCCGTAAAGAAGGTTTTCGAGCAGCGCGGTATCGAGTTGCCGATTATGATTTCCGGCACAATCACCGATGCCAGCGGCAGAACCCTATCCGGCCAGACGCCCGAGGCTTTCTGGAATTCACTGGCCCATGCCGACCCCTTCTCGATTGGACTCAACTGCGCACTGGGTGCTACCGAATTGCGTCCGCATATCGAAGAACTGTCGCGAATCAGCAACACGCGCATCAGCGCCCACCCCAATGCCGGGCTGCCCAATGAATTCGGCGAATACGATGAAACAGCCGAGGAAATGACCGCCATCGTCGATGAGTTCGCCGAATCCGGCCTGATCAATATCATCGGCGGCTGCTGTGGCACCACACCCGAACATATTCTTCTGATTTCCGAGGCGATGGGCAAGCACCGGCCGCGCGAAATTCCCGCTATTGAGCCGGGTTGCCGTCTGTCCGGGTTGGAGCCTTTCAATATTACTGACAGCTCACTTTTTGTGAACGTGGGTGAGCGCTGCAATGTCACCGGTTCGGCCCGTTTCAAGCGGCTGGTCCTGGAAGAGGACTATGCAACAGCGCTCGAAGTCGCGCGGCAACAGGTTGAGGACGGTGCCCAGGTCATTGATATCAACATGGATGAGGGCATGCTGGACGCCATCTACGCCATGACGACTTTCCTCAAATTGCTGGCTTCAGAACCGGACATCTGCAAGGTGCCGATAATGGTCGACTCCTCCAAGTGGGAGGTCATCGAAGCGGGCCTGAAGTGGATCCAGGGTAAGCCGATAGTGAACTCTATCAGCCTCAAAGAAGGTGAAGAATCCTTTATTCGCCAGGCCAAACTCTGCCGGCAATATGGTGCTGCAGTGGTAGTAATGGCCTTTGACGAACAGGGTCAGGCCGACAGCCTGCAGCGCCGCATGGATATATGCCAGCGCAGCTTCGACATACTCACCGAAACCGTCGGCTTTAATCCACAGGACATCATCTTCGATCCCAATGTATTTGCCGTGGCTACGGGCATCGACGAGCACAATAACTATGCGGTTGACTTTATCGAGGCGACGCGCTGGATACGGCAGAATCTGCCCGGGGCCAGGGTATCCGGCGGCATCAGCAATGTCTCATTCTCTTTTCGGGGCAATAATCCGGTAAGAGAAGCCATTCACTCCGTTTTTCTTTTTCATGCCATCCGCGCCGGGCTGAGCATGGGCATTGTCAACGCCGGACAGCTGGCCGTTTACAGCGATCTACCGGATGAACTCCGGGACAGGGTTGAAGACGTTATCCTCAACCGCCACCCCGAGGCCACCGATAACCTGCTCGCCATTGCTGAAAAATATCGCGGAGATGGTAGCGCTGCCGAGCGAAAAGAAGATTTATCCTGGCGCACACTGCCGGTCAATAAGCGCCTGGAGCATGCCCTGGTCAGGGGTATCAACAACTACATAGAAGAAGATACCGAGGAGGCGCGTCAGCAGGCCAAAAGACCTCTGGACGTAATCGAGGGTCCACTCATGGACGGCATGAATGTGGTCGGCGACCTGTTCGGCTCGGGCCAGATGTTCCTGCCCCAGGTGGTGAAGTCGGCCCGGGTGATGAAGCAATCCGTCGCCTACCTGCAGCCGTATATCGAAGCCGAGAAAGAAGAAGGCAGCGATGCCAACGGCAAGATTCTGCTGGCTACGGTCAAGGGCGATGTCCACGATATCGGCAAAAATATCGTCGCCGTGGTGCTACAGTGCAATAACTACGAAGTCATTGATCTGGGGGTAATGGTGCCCGCGGAAACCATACTCAACGAAGCACAGAAAAATAAGGTAGATATTATTGGTCTCTCCGGCCTGATCACTCCCTCGCTCGATGAAATGGTACATATCGCGGCTGAAATGGAGCGACTGCAAATTGACCTGCCGCTGCTGATCGGCGGTGCAACCACATCCAAGGCGCACACGGCGGTGAAAATTGATCCGCAGTACCAGCTCAACCAGGCAGTCTATGTGCCCGATGCCTCCAGGGCCGTCAGTGTCGCCAGCAAGTTGTTGAGTGCTGAACATCGCCCGGGGTTTGTCTCGGAACTGCAGACCGAATATGAACAGGTACGCATTCGCACCGCCAACCGCAAACCCAAAGGGGAGACAGTACCCTACTCCAAGGCAGTAAATTCCGGTCTCAACTGGGACTGGGATAATTACCAGCCCCCCGCTCCGCAATTTACCGGCATCAAGGTATTTGAAGACTACCCACTGGAAGAACTGGTAGACACGATTGACTGGACGCCATTCTTTATCAGCTGGGAGCTGGCGGGTAAATTCCCGAAAATACTGGATGACCCGAAAATCGGCAAAGTTGCACGGAATCTTTACGATGATGCCCGGGAAATGCTGCAAAAAATTATCGACCAAAAATTGCTCAGGGCCAGGGCGGTCATTGGTTTCTGGCCCGCCAATACTGTCAACCGGGACGATATCTCTGTCTACGGCGATGCCGGGCGTGATGAAAAACTGGCGACTCTGCACCACATCCGCCAGCAGATCAGGAAGCCCGGTGCAGATGACAAACTGCTGTCGCTGGCCGATTTTGTAGCCCCGGCAGAGTCCGGTGTCGTCGATTACATTGGCGGCTTCGCAGTCACGGCTGGTATCGGTGCCGAAAAGCTGGCCGAAAGCTATAAAGCCCGGGGTTACGACTACAACAGCATAATGGTAAAGGCGCTTGCAGACCGGCTGGCGGAATC
>JBFFTH010000121.1:0-6289 GCA_041571855.1 Porticoccaceae bacterium | reverse complement strand
ATAATGTGAAAAATGCTGTGCAGATCAAGGATAGATTTCAGCTTTCTGATAACGTCGGTAGAGGCCCGGGTGTTTATGTTGCCGATTTCTATACAGCCGTTGTCCATGACTGCAGTACCTCCTGGCCAGCACCATGGCCTCGAACCTCGGCGCTGGGGGAGTGGACCCTGAGATATTCACCGCTGAATGAGAACGAGGCGCCATCGCCGTACTGCAGTGACAGGCTGCCCTGTTCTCGATTTAACTTGATAGCGGTCGGTATCATGTTGCCGTCAATCAAAGAATGAACCTGGACAGGTCCTCATCCCTGGCGAGTTCCGCCAGGTGCCTGTCAACAAACTCGCCGTCGATAGCGATTGTTTGGTTTCGTGCCGCCATGTCTGCGGCCTCGAAAGAAATTTCCTCCAGCAGGCGCTCCATAATGGTGTGAAGCCGGCGGGCACCGATATTTTCCGTTTTCTCGTTAACCTCGTACGCTACCTCGGCAATACGCTTGACACCGTCTTCGGTGAAACTGATGGACAGACCTTCAGTAGCGAGCAGTTCCCGGTACTGTTCGGTGAGCGATGCATTGGGTTCGGTCAGGATGCGGGCAAAATCGGCCGCATTGAGCGAATCCATCTCCACCCGGATGGGCAGACGACCCTGTAATTCCGGTATCAGGTCGGACGGCTTGGAAAAGTGAAAAGCACCCGAGGCAATAAACAGGATGTGATCGGTTTTCATCATGCCGTATTTGGTGGTGACCGTGCTGCCCTCGATCAGTGGCAGCAGGTCGCGCTGGACGCCTTCGCGGGAGACATCGGTGCCGGACGTTTCGCTGCGCTTGGCCACCTTGTCGATTTCATCGATAAATACAATGCCGTTTTGTTCGGCCGCCTCAATGGCGCGAACCTTGATTTCTTCCTCGTTAACAAGCTTCGCCGCCTCTTCCTCGGTGATCAGTTTCATAGCCTGGCCGACAGTCATCTTGCGCTTTTCACTGCGGTTTTTGCCCAGGTTGGAGAACATGTTCTGTAATTGGCTGGTCATCTCCTCCATGCCGGGAGGAGCCATAATTTCGACGCCAACGGCCTGGGGGTTCACGTCAATCTCTATTTCCTTGTCATCCAGGTCGCCCTCCAGCAATTTCTTGCGGAAGATCTGGCGGGTGCCGGAGCTTCTTTCATCGGGCTCAACACCCCTCGCGGGTGGCAGCAGGGCGTCTAGAATGCGCTCTTCGGCGGCATCCTGTGCGCGCCGTTCCACCTTGGCCATTTCCCGCTCGCGCAGGAGTTTGACAGAGTGTTCAACCAGGTCGCGGACAATCGACTCCACATCCTTGCCGACGTAGCCCACCTCGGTGAATTTCGTCGCTTCCACTTTGACAAAGGGTGCATTGGCAAGTCGCGCCAGTCGCCTGGCGATTTCGGTTTTACCAACCCCGGTAGGGCCGATCATTAGTATGTTTTTAGGTGTGACTTCATTGCGCAGCTCTTCACCCAGCTGCATGCGGCGCCAGCGATTGCGAAGGGCGATGGCCACAGCACGCTTGGCCTGATCCTGCCCGATGATGTGGCGGTCGAGCTCGTGAACGATTTCACGGGGTGTCATGTTGGACATAATGTGTTCCTGAAACAATAGAGAACTGACCGGTGAAAAAATGGCTCATGTATTGGAGTCCATTTCCTCTATGGTTCGGTTGTGATTGGTGTAAATACAGATATCGGCAGCGATCGCGAGACCCTTTTCAACAATATCGCGTGCATCCATTTCGGTGTTGTCGAGCAGCGCCCGGGCGGCAGACTGGGCAAACGGGCCCCCTGAGCCGATCGCTATCAGGTCATCTTCCGGCTGGATGACATCACCGTTGCCGGTAATGATCAGCGAGGCATCGGCATCGGCGACCGCCAGGAGCGCCTCCAGCCGTCGCAGGATACGGTCGGTGCGCCAGTCCTTGGCGAGTTCCACGGCAGCACGGGTCAGGTTGCCGCGATGCTGCTCCAGTTTCGCCTCGAATCGCTCAAACAGGGTAAAGGCATCGGCGGTGCCGCCGGCAAAACCTGCGATAACCTTATTGTTGTGGAGGCGGCGTACTTTGCGGGCGTTGCCTTTCATAACGGTGTTGCCCAGTGAAACCTGGCCATCGCCGCCGATGACGACTTTACCGTTGCGGCGAACGGAGAGAATGGTTGTGCCTCGGTACTGTTCCACAGTGCGCTCCTGTTATATGGCGTAATGGTTTGAAGATGGGGGCGGGCGATGCAAATTCAACTCTGGCGAGGAGGATTTGTCAGCGGGGTTATTTTTTGCGTTTCAGCAGGAGTGACTCAATGCCGTTGGCCGCCAGCTTGCCGCGAGCGGATGCCATCTGCGAGTTGTTGGCGAAGGGACCGACCAGGACCCTGTGCCAGGTCTCGCCATTGCTGGCATTGAATGTCTCGATATTGGCCGTCAGGTTGAGCAGCAGCAGACTGGCCCGCAGGCTGTCTGCATCGGGTTGCTGTTTGAAGGAACCGGCCTGCAGCAGAAAAATCGTATCGGACCCGGACTCCCGGATTTGCCGTTCGGTATCGGGGCCGTCGGGGACCATGACCTCTGTTTCACGCAACAGGGTATAGAAGTCGAATTTGGGTTTGTGTCGCGGCTGCTTTTCGGGTTTAGCGGTCTCGGCTGCCGCTTTTTCCACCTCTTTTTCCGGCATCTTTGCCAGTTGCGCCAGGGTGGAAATCAGCAGACCCAGGAAAACGCCGGTTATCAACCAGACCCAGCCCGGTGCAGCGGACTGTTTTGTTTTGCGGCGTTTCGCTTGGTTTTTTTTTGCGTAGTCTCTGGTCATGGCAGCTCGTTATTTCAACAGGCGGCGAATTGTATGCAGAATGCGGCTGGCTGTCATGGGTAAATTAAAATCCAAAACTAGGCCATCTCCTGCGGGTCGACATCAATTGACCACCTTACATTGCGGCCGCCGGTACTTTTTTCAAGTTCCTGGCTCAGGGCAGACAGCATTTTTTGCAGTTGCAGGCGGTGATTGCAGGTGATGGTTAATTGCTGGCGAAACAGCCCGCTGCGCCTTTCCATTGCAGGAGGCAGCGGACCAAGATAGCGGCAAGACGGGGAGGGCGGCAGTAATTTTTCGGCTGCCTGCCTGGCCTTGCGAAGAAATATTTCGGCATCCTGCCGCTGGTGTGACTCGGCCCGCAGCATTGCCATAAAGCTGAATGGTGGCAGTTCAGCCAGTTCGCGCTCCTGCAGCAGCTTGTCTGCGAAGGCGCCATAACCCTGCTGGCTGATGATCTGGATCAGGGGGTGGTCACAGTGGTGGGATTGCAGAATCACGCGACCGGGCTTGGTACCACGCCCCGCGCGCCCGGCAACTTGCGTGATCAGCTGTCCCATCCGTTCCGGTGCACGATAATCTGCGCTGAAAAGGCCACCGTCTGCATCGAGTATTACCACCAGTGTCACATTGGGAAAGTGGTGCCCTTTGGCCAGCATCTGGGTGCCGATGAGGATGCACTTCTCGCCTCTGTTGACCCGGTCGAAGACCGCTTTCATGGCATTTTTTTTGCGGGTTGAATCCCGATCGACTCGCAAAATCGTAGTTTCCGGGAAAAGTGCTTCAAGAATGGCCTCGCTGCGCTCCGTGCCCTGGCCCAGGCACTGCAATTTGCCGCTGCGACAATCGGGACAGGCCGCCGGCACCATCTCCTGGTGTTCGCAATGATGGCAGAGCAGGCGATTGATGCTGAGGTGCAGAGTCAGCCTTGCCTCGCAGCGGTGACAGCTGGCAATCCAGCCACAGCTATGGCAGCTGAAGGTGGGCGAGTAGCCCCGGCGGTTGAGGAAAACCAGCACCTGGTGATTTTGCCGGAGTTCGTCAGCCATGGCGTCGATCAACTCGGCGGAAAAGCCGGCATTCAGGTTTTTGTCACGCAGGTTAACCAGTTGCCATTCGGGTGGCCGCGAAATACCAGCCCTGCCGGACAGAGAGAGCCGGGTGTAACGACCACTATTGCTGTTGTGAAGAGTCTCCAGTGCCGGCGTGGCCGATCCCAGCAGCAGGGGGATAGCTTCCATCTTCGCCCGCATCACCGCCACATCGCGGGCAGAGTAATGGAAACCATCCTGCTGCTTGTAGGAACTGTCGTGTTCCTCGTCAACAATCAGCACACCGGGGTTCTTTAAGGGTGTGAAAATCCCGGACCGCGTACCCAGCACGATGGGCGCCTGTCCTGTCCGGGCCCGATTCCAGGCAATGGCTCGCTCCCGGTCGCTGAGACCTGAATGGAGAACGGCAACGGGGCAGGTGAATCGGGACCGAAAGCGCTGCAGTGTCTGCGGGGTGAGATTTATCTCCGGGATCAGAACAAGTGCCTGTTTGTTCTGGCGTATGATTTTTTCAATGAGTTGCAGATAAACTTCGGTTTTGCCGCTGCCCGTCGCACCCTGCAGCAAATACGTGCAGAAGCCGGTTGTTCTGATGCCGTCAACTGCTTGCTGTTGCTCTTTGTTGAGTGACAGTGGCTGCTCAGCCAGCAAATCGCCAGTTTGCCAGTGGCTTTCCGCTCTCGGCTGTTCAAAGGATTCGATAAGGCCCTTGTTTTCCAGTTGCCGAACGATGGCAGGAGACAAGCCCTGGCCCTTGATTTCCTCTGCTGTCAGCGCATCGTATTGCTGCAGCAGATGCAGCAGCTGCTGTTGCCGTGGGGCCCTTTTCAGGGCCTGGTCCGGCAGCCCCAGGCCGAGAGTGCTCAGGCGCCACTTTAGCTGCGCGTCTCCGGGGATGGGCTTACCCTTGCGCAGCAGCGTCGGAAAACTGTTGGCGAGGGCATCTCCGATGGGGTGCTGGTAGTAGTTTGCAGACCAGAGATAAAGGTCAAACAACGCTGCACTGACCAGGGGGATTGGATCGAGTATCTCTGCAATGGGTTTCAATTTACCCAGAGGTATATCGCTGCCGTTTTTGGTGGCCACCACGATGCCGACCACCTGGCGTTTGCCAAAGGACACCCGAACCCGACAGCCGGGCCTCAGCGACTGGTCGCTGTGGCTGGCGGGCAGGTAATCAAAGACCCTTCGCAGGGGCGAGGGTACAGCAACCTGATAGACGGTAATGCGCTTATCTGGCATGGGCGATTTATGTCCCCGATTACGCGGTTTTTGGCTTGAAACGCGGAGTTTTTCTGGTAGTATGCGCGCTCTGTTGAAAAGCGCATATGGTGTCCGGCAAAACGCAGACGTTAAATGACCGGATGGCGGTATGCAAGACTACGAGGCAAAAACCAATGAAAGCAGAAATCCATCCGTCCTATGGTACGCTGAAAGCCACATGTAGCTGTGGCAACGTTGTAGAAGTGGGTTCTACCCTCTCCGAATCCATCCATATAGACGTGTGCTCCAACTGTCATCCATTTTACACCGGCAAGCAGAAGATTGTTGACACCGGTGGCCGTATCGACCGCTTCAATAAGCGTTTTGCCGGTCGCTCACTGAAAAAGTCCTGATAAGCCAGCAGCAACACTGATAAAAACCCGGAAAGTTCCGGGTTTTTTTGTGCCTGAAAATCTCGTATTTTTCTGATTAATACCTCCACATCAAGCCGCTGGGTGCATCATCTTGGTTTTCCCCGGGCCATCCCTTTACTCAGTGCCAGCATGGCGTGCGAGCTTACTTGTCCCTCGCCGACCCTGTGCTCCTACGCCAAAGCCAAGGCCAAACGATGCTGTTTTTTGGTGATCTCAAGAGGCTTTGGCAGGGCTCAACAAGGGACGTTTAAAGATCCTGGGATTACGTCAAAAAGTGGAAATTTTTTCTATAGTTTTAAGTTATAAAATCCTTAAAAAAAGGAGGGGAAGAAATGAAACGTATTCTGTTGGCTGCTTTTATGGCGGATTGTTGTGCAGTCCCGGCACTATCAGGCAGAGGAAATGTATTTTGATAAGCTGGTGGTATTTGGAGACAGTTTGCTTGATAGCGGCAATATCACTTTTGATGAGGGTGTTGATGAGACAATTGGGCTCGCATGAGCCCAATTCTATTTGAGCCTCTCCAGGTGAATTGGAGAAATTGTAATTCAACCCTCAGTTGTAACTTGACTCGATCCGGTCTCTTCACTATATTACGCGGCCTCACGCACTCGTAGCTCAGCTGGATAGAGTACTCGGCTACGAACCGAGCGGTCGTAGGTTCGAATCCTACCGAGTGCGCCATATAAATCAAAGGCTTACCAGAAGTGGTAGGCCTTTTTTGTTTGATTTTAAGGGACGGGTTAAGGGACAGCCTATCTTCTTTCGAAAAGGAATTTATT
>JBFFTH010000120.1:0-6290 GCA_041571855.1 Porticoccaceae bacterium | reverse complement strand
GCTTTCTCGCCGATCTCTACCACCTCGCCGGAAAATTCGTGCCCGAACAGGTGGCCGTCTCCCTGGGGCAGGGTCATCTCCTTGAACATGCCGAGTTTGTAGGTGTGGAGGTCAGTGCCGCAAACGCCAACTGTGTTGACTCTTACCAGAACCCCTGTTTCGCCTGCCTCGGCTTTGGGTACCTCAACGGTTTTCAGGTTGCGATTGCCGTAGAGCACGGCTGCTTTCATTGTTGCTTTCATCTCAAGGTTCTTCCCGCATATTCTAGATAGTCAGGACCTACATCCTAGATGCTTGGCGGTAAGGTGAGAAGGTCCACCCGCGTGACCGCTTTGGAAAAGACCGGTGACAGCGTGATCTGCACCCTGCAGGGGCCCGATGGCAGCGAGGAAACAGTGACCGTTGAGCGGGTGATTCTGTCTGCCGGCATTCAGGGCAATATTGAGGATATCGGTCTGGAAGAAGTCGGCGTCGAAACCGACCGCAGCTTCATTGTGACTGACGCCTGGTGTCGCACCAGTGTCGCCGGTGTCTACGCCATCGGCGATGTAGCCGGCCCGCCCTGCCTGGCCCACAAGGCCAGCCAGGAGGGCGTGATCTGCGTGGAAAAGCTGGCTGGCGTGGCGGATGTACATCCGCTGGACAAGGAACGCGTGCCCGGCTGCACTTACTGTCGGCCGCAGGTGGCCAGTGTCGGCATGACCGAGGCCCAGGCGTGCTCCGAGGGAAGGGCGGTCAATGTTGGTCGCTACAAGCTGCAGGCCAACGGCAAGGCCCTGGCGATCGGCGAGGCCACGGGTTTCGTCAAGACGGTGTTCGATGCACAGAGCGGCGAGCTGCTCGGTGCGCATATGATCGGTGCGGAGGTCACTGAACAGATCCAGGGCTTCGGCCTGGCCCAGCCCCTGGAAGCCACCGAGGCCGATCTCGCCCATGCCGTATTTGCCCACCCGACGCTGTCAGAGGCTATGCATGAATCGGTGCTGGATGCACTCGGAATAGCCCTGCACCATTAACCGGGAGGCGTAATTGTGAATTACTCGCCGAAGGGTTTCCCGGGCCGGTAGGACTTTCAGAGCCGCTAAAAAAAATGCCCACCTTTTGGTGGGCATTTGCGTTTGGTACCGGAGGCCGGACTTGAACCGGCACGCTATCTCTAGCAACGGATTTTGAATCCGTCGTGTCTACCAATTTCACCACTCCGGCAACAGGCTGGCGATTATAGCAGTGGACTTTGCAGAATCAAGGAAAACCCTAGCTCACAGTTGTTTTCTCCCGGCGCTTTCCTTACCCTTTGCGCCTTTCATTTTGAGCCACTTCATCATGCGCCGCGACCAGTTTTACTATGAGCTGCCAGACGAGTTGATTGCACGCCAGCCAGCGGCTGAAAGACGTGGCAGTCGCCTGTTGGTGCTGGACGGTGACAGTGGTGAAATCCAGCACCGCCAGTTTCCGGATATCCTCGAGTTTATCCAGCCGGGGGACCTGATGGTGTTTAACAACACCCGGGTCATCCCCGCGCGGCTTTTTGGGCAGAAGGAAACCGGCGGCAAGATTGAATTGCTGGTTGAACGACTGCTGGACGAACAGCGGGTGCTGGCCCATATAAGGGCCAGTAAATCGCCGAAACCGGGGACAACGCTGATGTTTGAAGGAGCGTTTCAGGCCGAGGTCGAAGGTCGTGATGCCGACCTGTTCGTGGTTCGGTTCCCGGGTGAGAAGTCGGCACTTGAACTGCTGGAGGCGCATGGTCATATGCCGCTGCCGCCCTATATTGACAGGCCAGACCGGGAAAGTGATCGCGAGCGCTACCAGACCGTCTATGGCAGCGAGCCGGGCGCCGTGGCTGCACCGACGGCCGGGCTGCACTTTGATGAGGCGCTGCTGCAACAGCTGCGGGATAAAGGCGTCAACATGGCCTTTGTCACCTTGCATGTGGGGGCGGGCACCTTCCAACCGGTGCGGGTCGATGATATCCGGGAGCACCGGATGCATGCGGAAATTATCGATGTCCCGCAGTCTGTCTGCGAACAGGTAACAGCGACAAGGGAGCGGGGCGGGCGCGTGATTGCCGTCGGCACCACCAGCGTGCGCTGCCTGGAAAGTGCCGCCGCCGGTGGCCAGGTCCAGCCGACCCAGGGCGAGACCGATATCTTTATCTATCCCGGCTATGAGTTTCAGGTGGTCGATTGCCTGCTGACCAATTTCCACCTGCCGGAATCGACGCTGCTGATGCTGGTCAGTGCCTTTGCCGGATACGACCACATTCGCGAGGCCTATCGCCAGGCGGTGGCAGAAAAATACCGTTTTTTCAGTTATGGTGACGCCATGTTTCTGACCCGTGATCATTCTTCCGCGCAGGCCATTCCGCAATGAGTCGCCAGTGTTTTATGTCATTCAGCCTCAACGCCACCTGCGGTCAGGCACGGCGCGGCCAGCTTCAGTTTCCCCGCGGTACGGTGGAGACGCCAGCCTTTATGCCGGTGGGCACTTATGGAACGGTCAAGGGTATGCTGCCGCGAGATATTGAAGAGATCGGTGCGCAGATTATCCTCGGCAATACCTTTCACCTGATGCTGCGACCGGGCACGGCAGTAGTTCAGGCGCACGGTGACCTGCACGATTTTACCCAGTGGCAGGGGCCAATCCTCACTGACTCGGGTGGTTTCCAGGTGTTCAGCCTGGGCGATTTGCGCAAGATTTCTGAAGCCGGCGTCTCTTTCCAGTCGCCGATCGACGGCAGCCCGGTATTTCTCGATCCGGAAACGTCTATTCGTGTGCAGCATGAACTGGGCGCTGACGTGGTGATGATCTTTGACGAGTGCACGCCTTACCCGGCCACTGAAAAACAGGCCAGGGACTCAATGGAGCTTTCGTTGCGCTGGGCAAAGCGCAGCCGGGATGCTCACGGCGACAACCCCTCGGCGTTATTCGGGATCGTCCAGGGGGGCATGTACGAGAATCTCCGCAGCGAGTCACTGCAGGGCCTGGTCGATTTCGGCTTTGACGGCTACGCCATCGGTGGCCTCTCGGTTGGCGAGCCAAAGCCGGATATGCTGCGCGTGCTGGCGCACCTGGCACCGGAAATGCCCGCGGATCGTCCCCGCTACCTGATGGGTGTGGGCAAGCCACAGGATATTATTGAAGCGGTGCGGCGCGGCATTGATATGTTCGACTGCGTGATGCCCACCCGCAATGCCCGCAACGGCCACCTTTTTACCAGTGAGGGGGTGGTGAAAATCCGCAATGCCAGGCACCGTCACGACACGGGCCCGCTCGATAAAGACTGCGATTGCTATACCTGCCGGAATTTCAGCCGCGCCTACCTTCACCACCTGGACAAGTGCGGCGAAATTCTCGGGGCGCAGCTCAATACGATGCATAACCTGCGCTACTACCAGCGCCTGATGTCTGACCTGCGCGCGGCCATTGCCGAGCAGCGGCTCGACCAGTATGCCGCTGAGTTTTACCGGCAGCAGGGGCTGGAAGCGCCAAAATAATTATCCCGGGGTTGAAGCTGGAGCGACCAACCCCAAATAGAAGTCACTGGCCGAGAAAGAAAAGCATTAACCGGTGATACCCCCTATAATGCGCGGCTTGAATTTATTACCGCTCCAACAACTGGCCGGGAAAGGAAACAACTAATTGCCATGAATCGTTACCCCCTCTGGAAATATTTGCTGATCCTCATTGTGGTCATTTACGGTTTTGTTTACGCGCTGCCCAATCTCTATGCTCCAGATCCGGCGATCCAGATTTCCGGTCAAAGCATGGCGACGGTGATGGATGAAGCCGTGGTGGACAAGGTGTCGAAGGCGCTGGAGGAGCAGGGGATCGAATATTTCGGTGGCGAAGTCTCCGGCGACAACGTGCTGATCCGGCTGCGTGACAGTGAGCAGCAACTGGCGGCCAAGCGTATTGCCCAACAGGTGCTTGGCAGCAGCTACGTGGTGGCTCTAAACCTGGCCCAGACGACACCTGACTGGCTGACATCAATGGGCGCGCAGCCGATGAAGCTGGGCCTCGACCTCAGCGGCGGTGTTCACTTCCTGCTGGAGGTGGATACCGATTCAGTGGTGGAAAAGCGCCTGGATACCACCGCTTCTGAGATTCGTGCCGAACTGCGCAAGGAAAAGCTGCGCTACAAATCGGCGGGGCTGGAAAATAAAACCCTGCTGGTGGTTGAGCTTCGTTCCGAAGAAGACAAGGCGCAGACCGCCGATATTATCCGGAGCAAATTCCGCGACCTCGCCCGCGAGCCGAGTGCCAGCGAGGGAGAACTGGAACTGCGCTACCGGTTATCAGAGGCATCCATTAGCGAGATCGAAGACTATGCCGTCGGCCAGAACCTGGTGACCCTTCGCAACCGGGTCAATGAGTTGGGTGTCTCCGAGCCCATCGTTCAGCGCCAGGGCAGGGACCGCATTGTAGTGGAACTGCCCGGTGTGCAGGATACAGCTGAAGCCAAGCGGATTATCGGCAAGACCGCCAATCTCGAATTTCGCCTGGAGGCCGAGCCCGGCAAAATTACCGGCAGGGAGCAGTTCGAGTTCCGCGACCCGGTTCGCGTCCGCAGCGCCTGGCTGGAAAAGAGCGTCGTGATTACCGGCGACCAGGTGGCAGGCGCCAACAGTGGCTACGACGAAAACGGTATGCCCCAGGTCAATATCCGCCTGGACAGCAGTGGCGGTGCAAAAATGCACCGCGCAACCCGCAATAATATCGGGCGTCGCCTGGGCGTGTTGTTTATCGAATACAAGACCCGTGACGAGCAAAAATTAAATGACCAGGGCGAAATGGAGCTTGTCCCCGTGCCCTTCGTCGAGAAAAAGATCATCAGCCTGGCTACCGTGCAGAGTGCACTCGGAGTGCAGTTCCGCATTACCGGCCTGGACGATCCCCGCGAAGCCTCAGAACTGGCGTTGTTGCTGCGCGCCGGGGCTCTGGCGGCCCCGATGTATTTTGTCGAGGAGCGCACCATTGGTCCCTCTCTGGGTGCCGAGAATATCCAGCTTGGCATCAAGTCGGTCACTATCGGCATGGCGCTGGTGCTGGCCTTTATGCTGGTCTACTACAAGCTTTTTGGCCTTTTCGCCAATGTCGCCCTGGCTATGAACCTGGTGATCCTGGTGGCGGTAATGTCCTTGCTCTCGGCAACCCTGACCCTGCCCGGCATTGCCGGTATCGTCCTGACGGTCGGCATGGCGGTAGATGCCAATGTGCTGATCTTTTCGCGTATTCGCGAGGAACTGAAAGCCGGGATGGCTCCGCACGCGGCGATCAATGCGGGTTATGACCGCGCTTTTGTGTCGATTCTCGATGCCAACATCACCACGCTGATTGTGGCTGTCATTCTCTATGCGATTGGCTCCGGGCCGGTACAGGGCTTTGCTGTCACCTTGTCGATCGGTATTCTGACTTCCATGTTTACTGCCATTATGGGCACCCGCGCCCTGGTCAACCTCACCATTGGCGGTCGCAGCCTCAAGAAACTCTGGATTTAAAACTATGTCAGCGCAAAAAATCATCAATTTTATGGGTCAGCGCAAGCTGGCAGCGGTCTTTTCGATTCTGCTGGTGCTTGGCTCCATTGTTTCGCTATCCACCAGGGGCCTGGTGCTGGGGCTCGACTTTACCGGCGGTACCCAGATTGAAGTGGGCTACCAGCAGCCGGTTGAGCTGGCATTTGTGCGTGAGCAGCTGAGCGAGGCGGGCTTTGAAAAGGCGGTTGTGGTGCACTTTGGCACCGAAAGTGACGTGCTGATTCGCCTGCAGGGTGAGCCCGAGGTCGGATTATCTGACATGGTGTTGGCAGCGCTGCAAGAAAACGGCAGTGAAATTGATCTGCGAAGGGTAGATTTTGTCGGCCCGCAGGTGGGCGAGGAACTGCGCGAGGACGGTGGCCTCGGCATGCTGGCGGCACTGATGGTGGTCATGCTCTATGTTGCCATCCGCTTCCAGTACAAATTCTCCCTTGGTGCAGTGCTGGCGCTGGCCCATGATGTGATTATCACGCTCGGCTTTTTCTCGGTGACAGGCCTGGAATTCGATCTCACCGTATTGGCGGCAGTCCTGGCCGTGGTCGGTTACTCCCTCAATGACACCATCGTCGTCTCGGACCGCATTCGTGAGAATTTCAGGCTGTTGCGGCTGGAAGATGCAACCGGGGTGATAAACGAATCACTGACCCAGACGCTGGGGCGGACATTGGTTACATCATTGACCACACTATTGGTATTGTCTGCGCTGTTTATTGTTGGCGGCGAGCTGATTCACAACTTCTCCGTTGC
>JBFFTH010000119.1:0-6304 GCA_041571855.1 Porticoccaceae bacterium | reverse complement strand
CCGCGCTTTTCAGGTTGTCAGGCAGATTAGTGTTTTCATCGCTGCGAAAGGCATCCACGTTGTCAATGACATCCTGCTTGACCTGTTCCAGGTAGGCGGCAACTTCCGGCAGGGATTGATAGCCCCGCTCCAGTTCCTCAAAATTCTGATCAACGGTGTTCTGGATGATACTGCGCTGTAATTTTTTGAATCGCTCCCGGCTCTCCTTCATCCATTGCGGCATTTTCAGAATGATGCCCTTTAACTCGCCCTTGAGCTCATTGATTGCCTGCTGAATTCTCTCCTGCTCGTCCTCCGGCAGCGCCTCAAATTCCTCGGCCGTGAGCACTTTCCCGTCTGACATGGGCGCCAGGGTATAGCCCGTCGGGGTCTGTAATAGGGCGACCCCCTCCTCGGCGGCTCGGCTTGCCAGGTCACCAAAAGCATTTTGCTCCCGCTCCCTGTATTCTTCTGATATTTCTGATACCTGGGTTTTGAATTCCACACTCTGAAAGACACTGGGTATGGTTACCAGCAAATCCTCGACAAACTGCTCCATATCCCGTTGCAATTGCCGGCCACAACCTGCGGGCAGCTTTAATGCCCGCGACTGGTGGGGTGCCTCAAAGTTATTGACGTAACACCAGTCAAAGGGAGCCGGGCGATCCCTGGCAAACTGTTCCAGAAAGCCACTCACCATCTGGTGTTTACCCATTCCCGACGAACCGAGTACGTAAATATTGTAGCCTTCCCGATCAATTCCGGTGCCAAACCGCAGCGCTTCCATGGCGCGGTCCTGACCAAAATAATTATCCAGAGGTGTCAGCTCTGAAGTGTCAGAAAAAGGCAACTTCTTTTCTTCGCACTGCCTGAACAACTTCTCGACAGCCAGTGGCTTTGGCAACCTCTCTGACATAACCTCCCCCGTTATTTTGGGCTCTGTGGGGCTAGATTCGATGCGGCAAATGATCCCGGATCGACTCTACACTGTGCTGGACAAGATTCAGTGCATCCGCCTGCTCGAGCGCACGGGTAGTTTCGTCATCCAGCTCTTTTTTAATCAACCCCAGCATTTTTTCAGACGCCATCAGGTAGAGTCTCTCGAACTCCCCTTTTTGCCGGGACTGCACCAGGCGCCGGCCGATATCTTTGGCAAACGCCACCATTTCATGTTTCTTTGCGTCCTGCTCATGACCGATAGAATGACTGCCAGATGAACTCCCGTTGCGGTTTCTGCCCGGCCTGTCCGATACCAGTTCACCTTCCCGGCTCCTGCCATCTTGATGCAGCATGTCTTCCAGTTCTTCGAGAGCGCCCGCAGGATCGTCCGTCCCCAGCAAACGCGCACGGCTTGAATCAGCAACCATCACCCAAACGAGCTTTTTCATGACCTCTCCTTTTTTTAGCTACCATAAGAAGATGTTAGCCCTAGTGGTAGTGATTGTCACAGGCGTGAATGCTATAAGTTGACCTCCGTCAGTTGGCAAATCGCCGATCCTGACTACAGTTCAACAGAATCACCGATTTCCGGAACAGTGGCTGACCATTGCAGCTCCTCCTGCAGACTGATGCGAAACTGGTCAGCAGCCTCCGGCTCCCCGTGGGTGACAAAACAATGCTTGGGGGCAACGGGCATCTGCTGCAGCCAGCGAATCAACTCGATACGGTCAGCATGCGCTGACAGGAAGTCAAGGTTTTCTATTTGCGCCCGGACATCGAAATACTTGTTGAAAATCTTGATCTGCCTGGCTCCTGCCACCAGCCGCCCACCCCTGGTGCCCCCGGCCTGATAACCGGCAAACAGGATAGTGTTGCGATGATCCTCAACCATGCGCTGCAAGTGGTGCAGCACCCGGCCGCCGGTCGCCATGCCGCTGGCGGAAAGTACAATGCAGGGCACTCTTACCTGGTTAATGGCGATTGATTCCTCCACAGTTTCCACAAACTCAACTTCCCGGGAGAGATGATCGCATGCGGACTTGCTCAACCGGTGCAATCCGCAGTGCTTTTGCATGATTTTGGTTGCCCTGATCGCCATCGGGCTGTCCAGGTAAATCGGCAGCTGGGGAATCCGCTGGCGACGGCGCAGTTCCGTCAACAGGTACAACATCACCTGCGCCCTGCCGACAGCGAATGACGGAATCAGCAGTTTTCCACCGCGCTTGGCGGTTTCGGACACCACTCTAGAGACCACATCCCAGACGTCCCTGTTGTCGTGCAGACGATTTCCGTAAGTCGATTCCACCACCAGGTAATCGCAGTAAACCGGTAGTTCAGGTGGACGCATCAGCAGGTCAGTGGGTCTGCCCATGTCGCCGCTGAACAAAATATGCCGACCGGAAACAGAGACATCGAGAAAACAGGAACCGAGGATGTGACCGTTGGGGTAAAAAACGGCTTCGAAGTTACCCATTGATACGGGAAACAAGCCGCTGTGCTGCGAAGAGGTTTTAACCACTTTAAACTGCTTCATAACCCGATCCACATCCTCGACGGTGTAGAGCGGCTCAGCTGAGGGGTGGCGGCTGTACTGATGGCGATTGCGGTATGCGGCCTCTTCGGTCTGAATTTTCGCCGAATCAAGCAGCAGCACTTTACACAGGTCACGGGTCGCGGCCGAGCAGTAAACCGGGCCATCAAAGCCCTCGGCTGCAAGCCGCGGCAGATAACCGCTGTGATCAAGGTGTGCGTGGGTGAGAAAGACAGCGTCAATACTTGCGGGAGAAACCGGGAAGGGCTGCCAGTTGCGACGGCGAAGATTTTTGTAACCCTGGAACAGCCCGCAATCGACAAGAACCCGTTGCGCGCCAACTTCCAGCAGATAGCGGGAACCGGTCACCGTTCCTGCGGCACCCAGAAAGGAGAGACGGGTATTGGTTTTCATCGCTATTGACTGCCCCTGTTACGGTTACAAGCCATATCACCCTGTGAAATAACTGACCTACCCTAATAGTAGGCGATATTCAAACAAACTGAAAAACAGCAATCAGTCGCGTCCAAACAGAAAAAAGCATTATCATAAGGCAGTTCACAACCCAGACGAGTTACTAATCATGGTGCAGGAGTTTTTGGAAAAGACGCTGGTTCCACTGATGAGGATCCTGTTAAAGCTGTTTTTCAGGGAAATACAGGTCGTCAATATTGAGAACGTACCTGAAAACGGACCCGTTATCTACACACCAAATCATCCGAACTCCATCATTGACGGCATGCTTGCCAGGGCCTTCCTGCCCCGCGACCCGAGAGCCCTGGCCAAGGCGACACTCTGGAACAATCCTATAACCCGCCCGTTGGTCGTTGCGACCAATTCCATCCCGGTTAATCGCCAGATGGACGCCAAGAGCCCCGACAAACCGGTTGATAATTCCGACATGTTTCAAAATTGCACGAAAGCCCTGGCCGAAAAAAGTGCCATTGTGCTTTTCCCGGAAGGCGTCAGCCATGACGACCCGACACTGAAACCGATCAAAACGGGTGCTGCGCGCATTGCGCTGTCTGCCCGAAAAGAGCACGACAATATCAATGTCCAGGTTGTTCCTGTTGGCCTGATTTTCGATGACAAGAAAAAGTTTCGCTCGCGTGTACTGATCTTCATCGGCAAGCCCTTCAACCCCACAGAAGGGATAAAGACACCGGATGCCGAAAATCGGGAATTGGTCAGCAACGTCACTGATCGCATTGAGAAAGGGATCAAGTCTGTCACCCTCAACTATCCCAGCTGGAAGGAGGCCAACAACCTGCAGCGTGCCGCCAGCCTGTATCTCTCGATCAAGAAACGGGAGCTCGGCACGGAACAAAGCCTGGTCGATACATTTTCGCTGCACAAACAGGTTGCGGATACTTATCAGGATATGAAACAGAAGAACCCGCGCAAAGTGAACCGGGTGATTCATGCGGTTAATTCCTATGACCGCCTGTTGCGCGTCCTTGGCATTCAACACGAACACTTTATGCAGGATCGCCCCGGCATTATTCAAACCATCTCCAACCTGCAAAAAGTATCGCTGTTCCTGGTGCGCTTGCCGCTGGCCATGCTGGGGATTTTTCTCAATGCCCTCCCCTATCTGCTGGTGCGCGCGATCGGCAACTTCAGGAATATGCCGGAGAATCGCACCTCAACAGTGATGCTGTTCGCCGCTTTTTTTGTCTGCCCACTGCTTTGGACTGTGGAGGCCAACATTCTTGGCTACGGCCTTTTGCCGGTCTGGTTCTGGTGGCTGATGGCACCAATCAGCGGTATCGCCTCAATCTATTTCCTGGAGCACTACTCGCAGATGCTGGAGGAAATGACGACCTACATAAGACTGCAGTCCAAGAGCGAAATCCGCGAGGAGATTGAAGAGCGGCTGGTCACCCTCGAGCGGGAAGTGGGTGAATACTTTGAAGCTTCGCAAAGCCTCAACAAGCAGTTGACGACATCCAGGCAGACTGCGGCAGCAATGGCCCGGGTCGAGAAGCAGCCCGTCAGCACAACGCCTGAAAAAACAACGCCTGAAAAAAAGACACCCCCGAAAAACCCCAGGGCCAAACCACCGGCAAAAAAGACGCCCGCAAAAAAGCCCGCAGCCAAACCGCCGGCAAAAAAATCACCCGCAAAAAAGCCCGCCGCCAAACCAGCGGCAAAAAGGACGCCGGCTAAAGCAAAGAAAAAAGGCCCGCCAGCCAATTCCTAGTTGACGGCAGCATCGGCCCGCAATAACCATTTCTCTTCACCCGGCATTCAGGCTGCCCGCAACAGTCAAACACCAACAAAAAAAGCCACCACACACTGTGATGGCTTTTTTGCAGTTGCTGGTTTCAGGCTTTTAGCAGGATTCTTGCCGCCCGTTTTCTGCCCGGAAGACACTCAGGCCAGGGACTTATGAAAGCACCTCGCCGATGGACCTGCGCAGGCGTTCGATAAACAGGTCGATTTCCTGCTCACTGATGGTCAGTGGCGGTGACATCACCATATTGTCGGCAACGGCACGGCACAACAGTCCGTTTTCGAAACACTTGTTGTGCACCGGCACGCCGACACCGGTGGGATATTTGTCCGGCTGTGGCGCAAAGGTAATAGCCCCGAGCAAGCCGTAGTTGCGAATATCAATCAGATGGGGAATGTCTCGCAGGCTGTGCAGCGCGTCCTCCCAGTACTGGCCGATAGGGCCACTGGCGCGATCCAGCAACCCTTCCCGCTCATAAATTTCGAACGCGGCGAGGCCGGCTGCGGCAGCGACAGGGTTTCCAGCATAGGTATTGCCGTGGAAAAGCTCCGGCATACCGGCAGCTGCCTGATCAAAAATAACGTCCTGGATTTCCTGCTTCATAAAGACGCCACCCATGGGCACAGTGCCCCCGTTGATGGCCTTGGCGGTGGTCATCATATCCGGTGTCACACCCAGTGACTGGGCGCCAAACGCCCTGCCGGTGCGACCATAGCCGGTGACAACTTCATCGAAGATCAGCACAATATCGTTGGCATCGCAAATCTCGCGCAACCGCTGCAGGTAACCCTGGGGCGGCGGCACCATGCCACCGGCACCGACCACCGGTTCGACGATCACAGCACAGATAGAATCCGCGCCGTGTTTGGCAATGATGCATTCCAGCTCGTCGGCTTTTTCCGCCCCTTTTTCAGGCAAACCGCGGCTGAACGCACTGTTTTCGATATCGAGCATATCGGCCATAAAATCGACCTGCTCCATCACCGGGAAGCCATTGCGATTGTTGGGGATGCCCTGCAGCGAGGTGCCGGCCATGTTGACACCGTGATAACCGCGCTGGCGTGAGACATAACGAACCTTGCCGGTGTTGCCCCTGGCCTGCTGGTAGCGGTAGGCAATCTTTATCGCCGTCTCCACTGACTCTGAACCGGAGTTGGTAAAGAAAACCCGATTCAGGCCCTCCGGCGCATGTTCAACCAGCTTCTCTGCAAATTTGAAGGTTACCGGTGATCCAAACTGGAACGGCGGACAGAAGTCCATCTTCATCAGCTGTTGCTGAACCGCATCGGCGACTTCCCTGCGGCTGTGCCCCAGGTTAGCGCACCACAGGCCGGCGGTGATATCCAGCACATCGCGGCCATCCGGCGTGTAGAGGAAACAACCCTCAGCGCGTTCGATCAATCGCGGATTGGCGCGAAACCCGCGCACGTTGGTAAATGGCTGCCACCAGTTTTCAAGGTTCAGATCCGACATCTTCCCTCCTTTTCCCAATTGCCAATACAACAAACCCTGCACGCGGCAGGGCTTGTGTAATTTTCATCCGAGGCAAAAGCCCTAGTTGAGCTTTTCCTTGATGCGGGCCGCACGACCGGAGAGTTCGCGCAGGTAATAGAGCTTGG
>JBFFTH010000118.1:0-6343 GCA_041571855.1 Porticoccaceae bacterium | reverse complement strand
GCCTTCGGGGTCGAGAATGGCGTTATCACCACCATCCATTCGACCATGAATGACCAGCCGGTGATAGATGCCTATCATCACACCGATCTGCGTAAAACCCGCGCAGCCATGCAGTCGATTATTCCCGTCGATACCGGTCTGGCGAGGGGGATTGACCGCCTGTTGCCGGAACTGAGCGGGCGCTTTGAGGCCCAGGCCATGCGTGTGCCCACGGTCAACGTCTCGGCCATCGACCTTTCGGTCGTGGTGACAAACCCTGTTACAGTTGCCGGGATAAACCAAGCGTTAAAAGAAGCGGCGCACAGCCGTCTTGCAGGTATCATTGGTATTACTGATGAGCCGCTAGCATCCTGTGATTTTAACCACGATCCACGCAGTGGAATTGTCGATGCCAGCCAGACGCGGGTCAGTGGAGACCGGCTGGCGAAGGTGTTAATCTGGTTTGATAACGAGTGGGGTTATGCCAACCGTATGCTGGATGTTGCCGGATACTGGTTGAGCAGATAAAAGGTCATTAACAAAACTGTTGCAAAAGCATAAGGGGGGGGTATGAGCGTTATTAAAATGTCCGATCTGGACCTGGCAGGCAAGCGTGTGCTGATTCGCCAGGATCTCAATGTCCCGATTAAAGATGGTGTTGTCACCAGCGATGCGCGAATCCGTGCCTCAATGCCAACGATCCAGCAAGCCCTGGCGGCGGGAGCCAGGGTGATTCTTATGTCCCACCTGGGGCGCCCGACAGAAGGGGAGTACGACGCCCAGTTTTCAATGCAACCGGTGGCTCAACATATGAGCGAACTGCTCGGCACGGCGGTGAAGCTGGTTGATGACTGGCGCGACGGCATAGAGCTTGCTGCGGGGGATGTGGCAATGCTGGAGAATGTCCGTTTCAATCCCGGTGAGAAAAAGAATGAAGATGCGCTGGCGAAGGCTTACGCCAGCCTCTGTGATATTTTTGTGATGGATGCATTTGGTACTGCCCACCGCGCCCAGGCTTCAACCCATGGTGTGGCCAAGTTTGCACCTGCCGCCTGCGCCGGGCCCCTGCTGGCGGCGGAGCTGGAGGCGCTGCAGCAGGCCCTTGCCAGCCCGGCACGCCCGATGGTGGCCATTGTTGGCGGCTCCAAGGTTTCCACCAAGTTGACCGTACTGGAGAGCCTGTCCGACAAGGTCGACCAGCTAATCGTCGGAGGCGGTATCGCCAATACGTTTCTGGCTGCAGCCGGGAACCCGGTGGGCAAGTCGCTGTGTGAGCACGACCTGATCCCGGCAGCAAAAAAGCTGATGGAAAAAACCGCGATACCGCTGCCGACAGATGTGGTGGTGGGCGCCGAGTTTTCGGAATCTGCCGAGGCGACGCTCAAGGCTGTCGCTGATGTGGAGGAGGACGATATGATTTTTGATATTGGCCCGGAGTCGGCAAAGCAGCTGGCCCGCATGCTACAGGACGCGGGTACCATCCTCTGGAATGGTCCGGTGGGGGTGTTCGAGTTTGATCAGTTCGCCGAGGGTACGCGCCTGATTTCAGAAGCAATAGCGGACTCGGCAGCCTTCTCGCTGGCCGGCGGCGGCGATACGCTGGCGGCTATCGACAAGTTTGGTATCGCTGATAAAGTATCCTATATTTCCACCGGTGGCGGGGCCTTCCTGGAGTATGTCGAAGGTAAAAAGCTGCCAGCTGTTGAGGTTCTTGAACAGCGTGCGCAGGCATGACCGGATCCAAATTCGATAACACTATTCTGAGCAAGTAAAGGAAGAGAAAAAATGGCACTTATTTCAATGCGGCAGTTGCTGGATCATGCAGCCGAAAACGATTACGGGGTACCAGCCTATAACGTCAACAACCTGGAGCAAATGCGCGCGATTATGGAAGCGGCCGACCAGACCGACTCTCCCGTCATTGTCCAGGCTTCCGCCGGTGCCAGGAAATATGCCGGCGCCCCGTTCCTGCGCCACCTGATACTTGCTGCCATTGAGGAATTTCCCCATATCCCGGTATGTATGCACCAGGATCACGGCACCAGCCCGGCCGTCTGCCAGCGCTCTATCCAGCTCGGTTTCAGTTCGGTGATGATGGATGGCTCGCTGCTGGAGGACGGTAAAACACCTTCATCTTACGACTACAATGTCGACGTTACCCGGCGCACCGTGGAGATGGCCCATGCCTGTGGCGTTTCGGTAGAGGGTGAGCTCGGCTGCCTCGGCTCGCTGGAAACCGGCGAAGCGGGTGAGGAAGACGGGGTCGGCGCAGCCGGCAAACTCTCCCACGATCAGCTGCTCACTGATCCGGAAGAGGCGGCTGATTTTGTCAAGCAAACCGGCGTCGATGCGCTGGCGATAGCCTGTGGTACCTCACATGGCGCCTACAAATTTACCCGCCCGCCAACTGGCGATATCCTGGCGATTGACCGCATCAAGGAGATCCATGCCCGCATCCCGAATACCCACCTGGTCATGCATGGTTCATCCTCCGTCCCGCAGGAGTGGCTGAAGGTCATTAACGAATTTGGCGGCGAGATACCGGAAACCTATGGTGTGCCGGTTGAACAGATCTGCGAGGGCATCAAGCACGGTGTGCGCAAGGTGAATATTGACACTGACCTGCGGCTGGCATCGACTGGCGCTGTTCGGCGCTTCCTTTCAGAGCATCCTTCAGAGTTTGACCCACGCAAATTCCTGGCGAAAACCACCGAGGCGATGAAGGAGATTTGTCTGGCACGCTATGAGGCATTTGGCACCGCCGGCAACGCCAGCAAGATCAGGCCGATCAGCCTGGAAACCATGTTCCAGCGCTACCTGTCCGGGCAGCTGGATCCCCGGGTCAATTAACCCGCGACAAGTGTTGACAAAGGGTGGCTTGCCACCCTTTTTTGTGTTCACTGAAACCCTATAATGTGACCATGCTGAATCTGAGAACCATTAATCGTATTCGACGCAACTTGCCACAGCTGGTGTTTGATCACCGGCTGGACAGGGGCGAGCGGAGTGATGAAGAACGGGATTACCTCGCTCACTATGGTCTCGACTCCCTGCCGGGTATCCACGGGGCGATTCACCGCATGGGTTGCTTCAGCTCCCACGGTTTTCAGGTTGCCTGCCACTACTGGCTGCCGGTTGAACCAAGAGGCACGGTTTTTGTGCTGCACGGCTACTTTGATCATGCGGGGCTCTATGGCAACCTGTTCCGCTACCTGCTGGAGAAAAACTACGCTGTCGTTGCTTTTGATTTGCCGGGGCACGGTCTTTCCAGCGGCGAGCGAATTTCCATCGACAGCTTTAATCGCTATGTGCGGATCTTTGCAGACTTGCTCGATCGATCCAGCCAGCGCCTGCCGCAGCCGTGGATCGGCGCAGGGCAGAGCACGGGTGGCGCGATACTGCTGAATTACCTGCTGGATTCCTCTCTGCACCAACAGCAGGACATGCTCGAGAGGGCTGTGCTGCTGGCGCCACTGGTCAGGCCGGTGCAATGGTGGGCTCGCAAAATGATCTATTTTGCAAACCGGGCCTTCAGGCGGGGATTGAAGCGAAGGTTCTATCCCAGCAGCCGCAATGAAACATTTAATGATTTTGTACGTCTCTATGATCCGCTGCAGGATATGCGTATCCCGATACCCTGGATGGGGGCAATGAAGCAATGGGGTGAGAGCTTTAAAGAACGGCCGCAACGTGATTTCCCGTTGACGGTGGTGCAGGGCGATAATGACAGAACCGTAGACTGGCGCTACAACCTGCGCGCGATCAGGGAAAAGTTTCCCCAGGCAAAAATTGAATTGATTCGCGGCGGGCGACACCAGCTGGTGAACGAAATTCCGATACTGCGCGAGAAGATATTTACCGCAATGGAGTTATGACGGTCGCTGCTGAATAGAGGAACAGTCGCTTCCTGTTGTTACAAGCCGCTTCTCCGGCAGAGTAGTTCCACTACCAGTGCATCCAGAAAATCGTCATCTATATTGCAGCCGTGCAGGCAGCACAGGCCAATAATCTTTTCGAGTTCTTCATCCGGGAGATTCTCGATACTGGTGTCGATGCTCCGCAAGGCCGGCTCATTATGGGATGATCTCGATCGGCGAAGTTTTTTTACCGCTACAGGCATCATTATCACCGGGTTGTCCTTACCTTGCCCCGGATTCGTTGCTATCATTTTTCTTTCCTCATTTTTTCTTTTTCATCTTCCGCGTTACAGGAAAGGGCGGTCGCGTGACAGAAATATGAAAACGCCATGGCGATTGGATGACAGATGACTGAAGAACCCGGGCACCCGTTTGATGCGCTGACCCCTGACCTGATAATGGATGCGGTGGAGTCTCTTGACTACGTCTGCGACGGCAGGCTGCTGGCCCTTAACAGCTACGAAAACCGGGTGTACCAGGTCGGTATGGAGGATGCCCCGCCTCTGATTGCAAAGTTTTACCGGCCGCGCCGCTGGAGTAACCAGCAGATTCTGGAGGAACACCAGTTCTGTTTTGAGTTGTTTGAACACGAGTTGCCGGTGGTTGCACCCCTCGAGATAAAGGGGCAAAGCCTGTTTACCTTCGCAGGCTTTCGCTTCGCGCTCTACCCCCGCCGGGGCGGGCATGCGCCGGAACTGGATAATCTCGATAACCTTTACCTGCTGGGCAAGCTGCTGGGGCGGATACACAACATTGGCGCTGCCCGGAACTATGTGCACCGGCCGGAGCTGGATACCCAGACTTTCGGCCATAGCAGTGCGGCGCTGATCAGCGAACACTATATCCCGCCGGAGTTAAAGCTCTCCTACGATACGCTAACCCGTGATCTGTTGCAGGCTCTGGATGAAACCGTGGCCTCGGTAGAGGCCCCGCAGCTGATCCGCGTTCACGGGGACTGCCACTCAGGCAACATACTCTGGCGCGATGACAATGCCCATTTTGTCGACCTGGATGACTCGCGGATGGCACCCGCGGTGCAGGATATCTGGATGCTGCTATCCGGTGACAGGCATCGACAGATGCAGCAACTGGCGGAAATCGTCGACGGCTACAATGAGTTTTATGCCTTCCATCCGCGTGAATTGCGTTTGATAGAAGCGCTGCGAACACTGCGCATCATGCATTATGCCGCCTGGCTGGCGCAGCGCTGGGATGACCCGGCTTTTCCACCAGCCTTTCCATGGTTTAATACACCCCGTTACTGGGGCGAACATATTCTTGAACTTCGCGAACAGTTGGCGGCCCTGAACGAGCCGCCATTGGCGCTGATGTAATAACGGGAGGACCGCATGGAGTACCGCAAACTTGGCAGGACCGATATCGAGGTGAGCCAGATTTGCCTTGGCACCATGACCTGGGGCGAGCAGAACAGCCTGGACGAGGCGATGGCACAAATGGACTATGCCGTTTCCCGCGGCATAAACTTTTTTGACGCCGCCGAGATGTACCCGGTCCCGCCCAGAGCAGAAACCCAGGGTAGTACCGAGCAATACATCGGCGAGTGGCTTTCCGCGCGGGGTCGGCGTTCGGATCTCGTTTTGGCCACCAAGGTGACGGGGCGGGCTGATCAATGGCCCGACTGGAAGCATATCCGCGGAGGCCCCCGCTTGAACCGGGACCATATTCGCCGGGCCATTGAGGGCTCCCTGACGCGCTTGCAGACAGACTATATCGATCTTTACCAGGTCCACTGGCCGGAGCGAAATACCAACTTCTTCGGAAAGCTGGGCTATCAGCCCGGATCGGACCATGGCGCGATTCCTGTTGAGGAAACCTTATCGGCGCTGGCTGAACTTGTTGACGAGGGGCTGGTAAAACAGGTCGGCATCTCCAACGAAACCCCCTGGGGTGTGATGGAATATCTGCGCCTGGCGCGTGAAAAGGATTTGCCGCTGATTGCCAGTATCCAGAATCCCTATAACCTGCTGAACCGCTCATTTGAGGTCGGTCTGGCGGAGATGTCCTCTCGGGAGCAGGTGAGTATGCTGGTCTATTCGCCGCTGGCGTTTGGCATGCTTTCCGGCAAGTATGTCAATGGCCAGATGCCTGAGGGTGCCCGGCTGACGCTCTATAAACGCTTCGGGCGATACAAGGCGGAATGCGCGGTGCAGGCAACCGAAGCCTACGTCAAGCTGGCCAGGGAGCACGACCTGGATCCGGCGCAGATGGCGCTGGCTTACGTCAACAGCCGCGAATTTGTCACCAGCAATATTATCGGTGCCACCACCCTGGAGCAGTTGCAAACCAACATCGACAGCTTGTCGGTGGTGCTTTCAGAAGAAGTGCTCACTGGCATTGAGGAGATACAAAAGCGCTACTCCAACCCGGCGCCCTGAACAAGCAGAGGGCTTCCAGAGGGCTTCGGTTGCAATCATTCCCCGGGGTTC
>JBFFTH010000117.1:0-6379 GCA_041571855.1 Porticoccaceae bacterium | reverse complement strand
GGTGATGGGGCTGACAGTGTTGCAAGTGCGATGAATAATAAGAGTGGAGAAAAAAAGGACTCAATGGATTCTCCGTATCCAGCCAATAACCTCTTTAGCATTTGCCTTCCCTGCCTGCTACCTTGAAAGTTTGGTTTTATTGTTAACCAATTTTTTGCATTTTACTCCCTATGCTCCGCAGTTCAAGATTTCTCAGCTCGCCGCCGCATCTGGACAGCCATAAGCGGCAGCTGACAGTAAACTCGCTGCAGGTTCTGTGGTAGAGTCTGCCAATGTCTTTGATCCCGGAAAAGCCCCTGATTATTTCACCTTCACTGGCAGCCACCCTGGGGCTGGAGGAAGCAGTATTGCTGCAAATGCTGGGCGAATTCAGGGATCATGCTGAACACGGTCAGTCGTCCTGGATTGAAATAAGCCTGGATCAGCTGACGCGATTTTTGCCCTTCTGGCAGACTCGGGATATTCAAAGAATCGCCCAAAGCCTCAAGGACAAAGGGGTTATCGCCTTAAGTTCAGCGCCTGTCACGGAATCTGGCCAACTGTGTTTTGCCCTTGAGGGTCAGACTTCTAATCCGGCTCCAATCCACAGCGCACCACCGAATAACGCCGGAGGTGCACGCCTGATTGCAAGCCAATGGCTGCCGGGCGAAGATACATTCCGCCAGCTTGCGCAATACAATATACCTCGCGATTTTGCCCTGCAGCTGCTACCTGAGTTTGTCACGTACTGGCGGGAACGCAACGAACCCAGCTACAGTTGGGAGAGCAAGTTTATCAAGCGGGTTTTGCGCGAGTGGCGTGAACAAGAATCTGATATCGCCCGTCAAAAGCAGGCGTCGGCTATGCATGCCCAATGGCGCCCCTCCCAGGACGCCATGGAGATACTGATAAAACAGGCTGGGATCAACGCAAATTTTATTGAAGACGCCATCCCCGAGTTCATTCTTTACTGGCGGGAAAGGGGCGAATCAAGCAGTGCCTGGAACAGCAAATTCATCAACCATGTCCGCCACCAGTGGGCACGCTATACCAACGCCATGGAAAATGACACTCGCCCCAAACCGCTGCCGGATGACTGGCAGCCCAGCGAATCTCTTTACGAGGTGCTGGCGCTGGCGAACATTTCAAAGGCCTTTGCCATAGAGCAGGTAGCGGAGTTCGTACTCTACTGGCGGGAAAGCGGCCAGGTTCATGGTTCCTGGAATACGCGTTTTTTACAGCATGTAAAACGGCGCTGGGCCAGGCACTGCAACCTGCAACAGGAATCACAACATGAAAGACTGCAAAGTACTGATCAACCAGTCCGTACGAGAGATCGAAGCCTCGAGGAAGACCTCAGCGACCGAAGTTGGGCACAATAAACCGAAAAGTAATAGCGTCGAATTACAGGATGTCATCAATCAGGTGTTTGCGCTGTTTCGCATCAACTATCACAACCAGTACCACGCGGCGTTTGGCGATACACAGCTGCTTAACCAGGCCAAAAAGCTCTGGCTGGAAAGCCTGGGGCATTTCTCCCGGGAGCAAATTCTTCGCGGCGCAAAAGACGTCATAGAGAGCTCGGACTATTTGCCCACCTTGCACCGAATGATTGACTGCTGTGAAAAGGTCAGTGGTACAGATGGCCTGCCTCCGGTGAGAGAGGCTTACCTGGAGGCCTGCCTTGCACCCAGCCCCAAGGCTGCCTACGACTGGTCACATCCGGCGGTTTACTACGCTGGCCTGGAAACCGGCTGGCATCTTCTGGCCAGCGCAGCGGAGGCGGTGAGCTTCCCAAAATTCTCCGATCACTACCGGCATATCACCCGGCAGGTGGCGCATGGCAAGGCATTCCCGGCGCCAAACAAAGTATTGGCTGAAAAGGCGAGTCCTGCACTGCCAAGGGAAGAAAACATTAAAAAGTTGCAGCAATTGCGGGAAAACCTGAAGCTGTAATCCCCGCCACGCCGGTAAAAGTTGCGCAGAGCCAACACCATGATAGCGAAACGCAAAAACACGATTAGTAACAGCACCAGCAGGAGGATCGCAAAAACCATCCTCAACGGGTTTCGCAGTTATTTTGCCGACTATCTCAACCTGACACTGGGGGCCAAGGCTCGCTTTGAGAAGGCGGACTGGCTCGGTGGTCAGAGGGCGCATGTAGAGCGCCTGGCGCTTTACAAAACCAAGGTCAAGCAAGTCTCAGCCTTGCTGCCAACCATTACCAACAAAGATATCACGGACCTGGAATTATGGCGGCAGGCGAAAATGGCCTATACACAACTGGTTTACAACTTTCCCAATTTCGAAATTGCTGAAACCTTTTTCAATTCCGTCTTCGGTGACATCAACGATCACGACAAGATCGATGACGATCTCATCTATGTACTCTCCTCCCAAATCAAGTCACCGCTAAAAGCGGAATACAGTATTTTCATTCGATATGAGCAGCTCTCCTCTACCCAAGAGCTGTTTCAATGCCTGCTCGAGGAGGCCGAGTTTTCACTACCCTTTGAGGATCTGCAGAGGGATGTCGGCAATATCAATAGCGAATTCGAACAGGCGGTAACTCCACTGCTCAACAACCCGATTACTGAGCTTAAATTCGACCTGCTGGAGGCCGTATTTTACCGCGGTAAAGCGGCCTACCTGATTGGCAGGATTGTCGACGGAGCGCAGGTGCTACCGTGCGTGCTTCCCATCATGAACAATGAAAAGGGCGCCATTTTTGTTGATACCGCCATTTTCAACCGGGAGGAAATGAGCATCATTTTCAGCTTTGCGCTGTCCCACTTCATGGTGGACGCCCCCCTACCCTACCAGTACTTGAACTTTATCAAACAGTTACTGCCTCACAAGTCCGATTACGAAATCTACTCGTCACTCGGCTTCCCGATACATGCCAAAACCGAGTTCTACCGGGAGCTGGTTAAACACCTGCGCAGATCCCAAGAAAAGTTCATTATCGCCCCTGGAATCAAGGGCATGGTGATGTCGGTATTTACCCTTCCCTCCTACGATGTCGTCTTCAAACTGATCAAGGATCGCTTTGATCCGCCAAAAGAGGTCACCCATGACATCGTAAAAGAGAAATACCAAATGGTATCGCGCCACGACAGGGCTGGCCGCTTGGCCGACACACAGAAATTCGTCAATCTCACCCTGCCGCTGGATCGTTTCAGCGACGAGTTGCTGGAGGAATTGAAGAAGGTGGCCCCCTCGCAAATCGAGATCAGCAAAGAAAGTAACAGGATACTGATAAGGTTGCTCTACACCGAGCGCAAAATGATCCCGCTCAACATTTACCTTCAGGAAGCCGATGACGAGCAGACCAAAAACGCCATGGAGGAATACGGCAACGCCATCAAGCAACTGGCTGCGGCCAATATCTTTCCTGGCGATATGTTATTGAAGAACTTTGGTGTCACACGCCATGGCCGCGTTGTTTTTTATGACTATGACGAAATCTGTCTGCTGACGGAGTGCAACTTCCGCAAAATTCCCGAAGCCCAGACGGAAGAGCAGGAGATGTCAGCCACGCCCTGGTACAGCATCGGCCCCAATGATGTCTTTCCGGAAGAGTTTTCGCTGTTTTTCTCCGGCAATCCTAAGGCGAGAAAAGCCTTTGAAAAGATGCACAGCGATCTTTACAAGGTTGAGTTCTGGCAGCGCATACAGAAACGAATTCGCAATGGCACGGTTATTGACGTGTTCCCCTATCGGAAAAACCGCCGCTTTGTGCGAAGAAGGGCGATGCGAAAAGACGCTGAAAAAAATGCCCTATAGGGGCGAAAATACCAGCCCTGCGGATACAAAAAACGCGGCAGATGCCGCGTTTTTCATCCCGGAATATCGGGCTTGCTTCCAAAGCTGCTACCAGTTGCGGCTGTGCTCTTCCCGCATTTCTTGTCCCCGCTTGGAAGCGTTGTTGTCATGGTCTTTGTCGTGGTCGTCCTCTCGCAGATTGTCCAGCCATGATTCACTGCTGTCATCATCCCTGTCTCTCGACTTGGAGTCGGAGTCAGAGTCGGAATCAGAGTCAGAGTCAGAGTCAGAGTCAGAGTCAGAGTCCTCATCCCGGTCACGGGACCTATCATCATAAATTTTCTTGCCGATTTTCAGATCCTCTGCATCCGGCTTAGCATAGGCCATACCTGTTGAACCGGCTGCAAGAGCCATTGCCACCAGCCATAAAATTATTTTCCTGCTCATTAGCGTTACCTCTGTGTTGGTAGTCTTAAAAAAAACGCCTTCTGCGATAATGAAAGCGGTGTAGCATTCTAATCCCTTGTGATCAGTACTTCATTTTATTGCAGATCAACAAAAGCAGCAAAGTTCTCACGGTGGCTCTGATAATGCTGTCAAAATCCGGTCCGTCGGTCGCACCAAAACCAACCAGCACGCCAAACCATGCGCCGACAAAGGCCCCGCGATACCGGCCAGGTGGGTGACAATGCGTCCACCGCTATCCTTGCACTGCAAATCCACTTCGCAAGAAAACCGGTGACAAACCCCAGAACAATCCAGGATAAAACAGCGATTTCAGATCTCGCTCTGTTGTTGAAAACCACTTTATACTGGCGCCCCGATAAAATCGCCGGCCTGTAATCAGCGGGAAAAGAAAGGGCGGCAAAAGTACCGCCGCCCTCCGGCCACGTACTGTTACTTTTCACCAGCGTTATGGAGATGAACATCCCGCTGGGGATAGGGGATGGAGATGCCTTCCTTGTCGAAGCGTTTTTTCACTGCTTCTGTCAGGCCGAAGTAGGCGCCCCAGTAGTCTGCCGTCTTCACCCAGGGCCGAACCACAAAGTTGACGCTGCTGTCGGCCAACTCCACCACTGCGATAGTTGGAGCGGGATCCTTCAGTACCCGCTCATCAGCAGCAACCACCTCTTCCAGGATCGCCTTGGCCTTGTCGATATCATCCTCGTAACTGATACCCATAACCAGGTCCACCCGGCGAGTATCGTTGGCTGAGTAGTTGGTGATGGTACCTGCGGAGACCGCCCCATTGGGAATAATCACTTTCTTGTTGTCACCGGTATGAAGCTCGGTGGTAAAAATAAGGATTTTCTGTACCACACCGGAAGTTCCGGCCGCTTCAATAAAGTCACCAACCCTGAAGGGTTTAAACAACAGGATCAGCACCCCGGCCGCAAAGTTGGCCAGTGAACCCTGCAGCGCCAGGCCTATGGCCAGGCCCGCGGCACCGATGATGGCAACGAAGGACGCGGTATGAATACCCAGTTGCCCCAGGGCCGCAACAATGACAAAGGCAAGCAGCACATAGTAGACCAGTGCACTGACGAAATGCTGGATGGCTACATCCACTTCTTTTTTGGCCATCAGCTTTTCAACCACACCCCTGAGCCACTTCGCCACGATACGACCTACCACAAAGATGACAATTGCCATCAGCAGCTGCCAGCCATAAATCAATGCGGACTCCACTGCTCTCGTCATTAAATCTTCCATTTTTCCTCCCAAAGGTTTTCAGTTAACTAAACAGGTTTTGGTATCAGTCAGTCTTTCAGGCCAAGCCACAGGGCATGAATCACACCGGGCAGCCAACCAAGAAAGGTCAACAGGACGTTTATCAGAAAGTCTTTGCCAAATTCGTTGGTTTTCATGAACACAGCCAGCGGCGGCAGAAGAATTGCGACAATAATTAACACCAGTTTGTTGTTATCCATTTTTCCTCCTAATGGATGATTCAATTAAAAAGCATGTACTTTAAACCGGGTAATGGTAGGCCATAACAGGCACCGGGTAAATGTCAGCTGTCTGCTACTTCCACTCGATCGACTGTCTGGAAGCCCCGGGGGAGCTTGTTGCCGCGACGTCCCCGCTCTCCCCGATAGTGCTCAAGATCTGACATTTTCATATTCAGGTAGCGCTTGCCAGAGTGAACCACCAGTTGCTGACCCTGCCTGATAACGGCAACAGCAACCACAAACTCCTCTCGCGACTGTAACCGTGATGACGGAATATTGATCATCTTGTTGCCCTTACCGCGCGCAAGCACCGGCAAGTCAGATAGGGGGAAAACCAGCAACCGGCCTTCATTGCTGATGGAAACCGCAAAGCTCTGTTCAGGATCGTTAACCATGACCGGCGGCAGTACGCGGGCGCCTTTGGGCAGCTTCAGTGCGGCCTTGCCGGCCCGGTTCTTGCTCTGCAGGTCCGCGAGACGGGTGATAAAACCGTAGCCGGCATCACTGGCCAGCAGAACGGCTTGCTTGTCCTCGCCCAGCAACACGCCGCTGAACTCGGCTCCCGAGGGAGGATTCAGCCGGCCGGTCGCCGGCTCACCCTGACCCCGCGCTGAAGGCAGGGTATGGGTCGGCAGCGAGTAACTGCGCCCGGTGGAATCCAGCAGGATAGTGTTCTGATTGCT
>JBFFTH010000116.1:0-6427 GCA_041571855.1 Porticoccaceae bacterium | reverse complement strand
GGCGACCCTAAGCCTGGTCGGCGCTATTGGTGCGGCGCTGACGGTTGCCCTGAGAAAGGGTGGCCTGCTGCTGTCGCTTATTGTTATGCCTCTCTATATGCCGGTGCTTATTTTTGGCGCAGGTACAGTTCAGCGAGCTGTCGACAGTTTCCCAGTCGGTGGATCACTGGCCTTGATGGGTGCTCTGCTGGCATTTTCTCTGGTAGTATCGCCGTTCGCTACGGCTGGCGCATTGCGTGTCAGCATGCAAGGTTAACTCAACGGTTAGGTGAATAATTGATATGTGGAAGTGGTTTCACCGGTTTGGTTCTCCCCGATGGTTTTATACAAATTCAACAAAATGGCTGCCTTGGTTAGCCGTTGCCACAGCGGCACTGCTGCTTACCGGCATGGTATGGGGGCTGGGTTTTGCACCCCAGGATGCCAAGCAGGGTAATAGTTTCCGGTTGATCTATATCCACGTACCGGCAGCTTTCCTGGCACTGGCGGGCTACTACGTGATGGCCCTCTCCGGCGCTGTCGGCCTGATCTGGAAAATGAAACTGGCTGACATGGTGATGAAGTCGGCGGCGCCCATCGGCGCGGCGCTGACCTTTACGGCACTGTTTACCGGCGCCATCTGGGGCAAGCCAACCTGGGGTACCTACTGGGTATGGGATGCGCGCATCACATCCATGTTGATCCTGCTATTCCTCTACCTGGGGGTCGTTGCACTGCAGTATTCCTACAGCAACAAGGACGCAGCCAATAAGGCCAGTGCCGTTCTGGCGCTGGTGGGTATGGTCAATATCCCGATCATTTATAAGTCTGTCGACTGGTGGTACACCCTGCACCAGCCGGCAACGATCAAGCTCACCGAGGCGTCCACCATCCATCCCTCGATGTTCAAGCCGTTACTTTTGATGATCATCGGTTTTTACTGTTTCTATGCACTGGTGCTGATATTGAATACCCGCGTTGAGATACTGCGTCGCGAGCGTCGCACGCGCTGGGTCGAGGATATTGCAGGCGGAGAAAAATAAATGAATTTTCAGTTTGATAGCTTGTCTGCTTTTCTACATATGGATGGGCACGGCGTTTATGTCTGGGTCGGCTACCTGCTGAGCATTGTCGTTATGTTGTGGCTGATTCTCTTGCCCATCATCAAGCGCAGAGAGGTTTTGCGCCAGCTCAATCGCGAATTGAAGCGAAAACAAGTTAACCAGAGTGGAGGGGAGGCAGGCTAATGCACCCGGTAAGACGGCAAAGATTGATAACGGTCATTTTTTTGGTAATTGCGGCTTCGGTTGCAGTGGCTCTACTGACTTACGCGCTGCGTGAGAATATCAACCTGTTTTACCCCCCAGAAAAAATCCTCTCTGGTGAGGCCCCGGCAGGTGTGCGAATCCGTGCCGGTGGTATGGTGGTGCCCGGCAGTGTTGTGCGAGCAGATGATTCCCTCTTTACCAGTTTTCTGATTACGGATGGTCTGGCCCAGGTAGAAGTGAATTACACGGGCATTCTGCCTGACCTGTTTGCTGAAAACGAGGCGGCGGTGGTGACGGGCGAACTGGATCAGAACCAGGTGTTTCAGGCCAGCGAGGTGCTGGCAAAGCACGACGAGAACTACACGCCGCCTGAAGTTGCCGAAGCGATGAAGGAAGCACACGAGCGGGCGCAGAAATGATTGCTGAATACGGACATTTCGCACTGATTCTCGGTTTTTGCCTGGCGTTGATGCTGGCTGTTGTTCCACAAGTGGGGGCGGCTAGGGGCAATTTGTTATGGATGGCCTCTGCCAAACCCCTGGCACTGGGGCAGACGCTGTTGACGATGATCAGTTTTGCCTGCCTGGTATTGCTCTTCCTGGAGGATGATTTCACCGTTAAGTATGTGGCCTCAAACTCCAATAGCCTGTTGCCGGATCATTACAAGGTAAGCGCTGTCTGGGGAGCCCATGAGGGCTCGCTGTTGCTGTGGGCGTTGATTTTGTCACTGTGGACGGCCGCGGTCGCTGTTTTTAGCCGCTCCTTGCCTGTCACCCTGTCATCCCGGGTGCTGGCCGTCATGGGCGTGGTCAGTGTCGGCTTCTATCTGTTTGTGCTGTTTACATCGAATCCCTTCGAGCGGAACCTGCCCTACTCGCCGACAGATGGTGCCGATCTCAATCCGCTGCTACAGGATATCGGGCTGATTTTGCACCCGCCGATGTTGTATATGGGGTACGTGGGTTTTTCCGTCGCCTTCGCCTTTGCCATAGCGGCCTTGATTGAAGGTCGCCTGGATGTTGCCTGGTCGCGATGGACACGCCCCTGGACAACCGTTGCCTGGCTGTTTCTGACCCTGGGAATAACGCTCGGCAGCTGGTGGGCCTACTACGAACTGGGCTGGGGTGGCTGGTGGTTCTGGGACCCGGTTGAAAACGCATCCTTCATGCCGTGGCTGGTGGGAACCGCGCTGTTGCATTCACTGGTGGTGACTGAGAAGCGCGGTGTTTTCAGAAGCTGGACACTGTTGCTGGCGATCTTTGCTTTCTCCCTGAGCCTGCTGGGTACATTCCTGGTGCGCTCGGGGGTGTTGACATCAGTCCATGCGTTTGCCGCGGATCCGGAGCGGGGCGTGTTTATCCTCTCGTTCCTGGCCTTTGTGGTTGGCGGGTCGCTCCTTCTCTATGCCGTTCGAGGACCCGATGTCAAAGGTGTCGCCAAATTTGAAGGTCTGTCGCGGGAAATGTTTCTGCTGCTGAATAATATCCTGCTGGTAGCGGCGACAGCGATGATATTGCTGGGCACGCTCTATCCGCTGGTTGCCGATGTGCTGGACTGGGGAAAGATTTCGGTAGGTCCGCCGTATTTCAATTTTTTCTTTGTGCCGTTGATGCTGGTATTGGCGCTGGTGCTGGCCGTCGGTGCGGTGCTGCGCTGGAAACGCAATGATGGCCAGTCTCTCAGGCGCTGGCTTAATATGCCTGCGCTTGTGTCAGTGTTTGCGGGGCTGATCATTCCGGCATTTTATGGTGACCATTATTCCTGGCCGGTCGCTGCCACGCTGGTGGTGTCATTTTGGCTGATCCTGGTATCAGCCAAGGATCTGTGGCGCAAGACCCGTAACGCCGGGAGCCTGTGGCAGGGGCTGCGCAAGCTGAGGAGCAGCTACTATGGCATGTTGCTGGCACACCTGGGTGTCGCTGTCTGCATTATTGGCGTCGGCCTGACCAGCAACTACAGTGTGCAAAAGGATGTGCGGATGGAGCCTGGCCAGTCGCTCGAAGTGGCCGGTTACCAGTTCCTCTTTGAGGGTATCAGGCGCGTGCAGGGTCCTAACTATGTGGCTGATCAGGGCATTGTTCATGTCACTCTGGGCAACAAGCCGGTGGCAACGTTAACCCCGGAAAAACGCAATTATCTGGCCGGTGGCCAAACCATGACCGAAGCGGCGATCGATGGCGGCTTGTGGCGCGATATCTACGTGGCGCTGGGTGAGCCCCTGGCCGGTGAAGCCTGGGCTGTTCGCGTTTACGTCAAACCCTTTGTCCGCTGGATATGGCTGGGTGGTGTGCTGATGGCATTGGGTGGGCTGCTGGCGATACTCGACCCGCGCTATCGCAGACAGAAAAGAATGTCGCCAAACCCTTCAACTGCAATGGCTGGTGCAGAGGAGCTGACAAAATGAAGCGCTGGTGGTTATTTGTTCCCCTGCTGGTTTTTTTTGTCATGTCGGTTTTTTTGTTGCGCGGGCTGGGTCGCGACCCCAATGCCATGCCCTCGGCCCTGATTGATAAACCGGTGCCGGCATTTGAGTTGGCGATTCTCGGGGGCGACAGCGCGGCCAACCAGAGTGTTTTTCTCGGCGAACCGTCGCTGTTAAACGTCTGGGCCACATGGTGCGCTTCCTGCCGTGCCGAGCACCCTTTCTTCAACAAGCTGTCTTCAGAAGGCGTGCGGGTCATCGGCCTGAATTATAAGGACGACCCAAATGCTGCCCTGCGCTGGCTTGAGCGCCTGGGCAATCCCTATGCTCTCAGTGTTATGGATCTCGATGGTCGGCTGGGAATGGACCTGGGCGTCTTTGGTGCCCCGGAAACTTATGTCGTCGATAGCCGGGGAATCATTCGCGCCAAGCATGTGGGAGTTCTCGATGAAACCGTTTGGCAGGAAGAACTGCTACCTCTGTGGCGACAAATTCAACAGGATCAGGTGAAAAAGTGACCCGACCAGAAAAGATCAGCTCGTTGTGGCTGGTGGTATATCTGCTGCTGATTTGTCTGCCGGCAGTGTCCGGAGTGGTTGATACCGAAGAGTTCTCGTCTGAAACGCTTCGCTTGCGCTACCTGGATCTGACCCAGGAGTTACGATGCCCCAAGTGCCAGAACCAGAATCTGGCTGACTCCAACTCGGAGATCTCCATTGATTTGCGAAACGAAATTCGTCGCATGCTGGAAGAGGGCAAGAGTGACAGCGAAATAACGGAGTTTTTGGTCGCCCGCTATGGTGACTTTGTGCTCTACAGGCCGCCGGTAAAGTCCACCACCTGGATGTTGTGGGGTGGACCGGCGGTACTCGTTCTTCTGGGTTTGGTGGCGATCCTGGTTGTCAGGCGTAAAAACAGGCCGAAGGCCGACCTTGGCTCCGGGCTCAGTAAGGAAGAACAACAAAAGCTGGATGAGTTGCTGCAGGCCTCTGTCAATAGCAATAACGATGAAACCAAGGAGTAAAGAGTAGTGACTGATATCGTCGTTTTCGGCCTGTTGCTGTTGCTGTCGGTGGCATTTATCTGCGCCCCCCTGTTGCGCAGGCACTTTAGCGCGGGTGATGCAGTTGACCAGGGGCTGAAAAATGCCGAGCTTTTCCGCGAGCAGGAGGCACTCCTGCGACAGCAGCTGGCAGATGGTGAGATTGACCAGCAGCAGTACGACGAGCTTCATACTGAGCAGCAGAGACTGTTGTTAATTGACGCCGAGCAAAAAGTAGCGGTTGAGGTGAGCCATGAAAACCGGGGCCGCATGCTCGTGCTTTCTTTGGCTCTGCTGCTGCCGGTAGCGGCGCTCTCCCTTTATTACTTCCTTGGTGCCACGGCAGATATCCGCATCGCCGAGCTGATGAACCAGCAGGATCAGGCTCGCACTGAAGCGGAATACACGGCTCTGCGGAGTCGATTGGTTAACCAGATCGAAAAGCGACTGGAACAGAAACCGGATCACGGCGGCTATCAGGTCACCCAGGCCAGGCTGATGACTGAAATGAGGGAATACACCAGGGCCAGCGATCATTACCGCAAGGCGATGGAGATCTTTCCGGAGGACGCCCGGCTTATCGCAGAATATGCGCAGGTCGAATATTTTGCCGCTGACAGCCAGTTTACACCTAATGTCCTGCTGTCAATCGAAAGGGCGCTGGCCATTGACCCCGAAAACGGCACCGCTCTGGGGCTGAGGGGAATACAGGCCTACCGCAATGATGATTACCGTGCAGCAATCAGCAGCTGGCAGGCGGCGCTGCGCAATCTGCCACCGAACTCGCCACAGGCCGCTGTCTTCAAGTCGAGCATTGCCATGGCGTCGAAAGCCCTGGGAGAGCCGCTGCCCGGATTGAGTGTGGATATTGCGCTGTCACCCCAGTTCAAGCTACAACCTGGCGATGTGTTGTATGTCTTTGCCCGGGAGGTGGGACCAAGGCCGATGCCGGTGGCAGTGGTTAAGATGGACGCCAGTGAATTGCCCGCCACGGTGCTGCTGGATGACAGTGCAGTCATGCCCGGTGGCAAGACATTGTCCGAGGTCAGCGAGGTACAGGTTGTGGCACGGGTCTCGAGGACTGGCAGCGTGATGCCCTCTCCCGGAGACCTGGAGGCTGCCAGTGATGTGATAAAGCTCGACGGGGGCCAGCGCAAGCTCGACCTGGTGATCGACAAAATGGTGCCGCTGCCCGTGGTGAGCAAGGAAGATGGCATTGAAGTCAGTGTCTCTCTCGATCCCTCACTGTTACCTCTCCCCGAGCAGGTGCTCTTTGTTTACGCCAGGGAAGTTGACGGGCCACCGATGCCGCTGGCGATCCAGCGACTGTCGGCTGCAGATCTGCCGACAACGGTGGTCCTGGACGACAGCATGGCCATGCCTGGCGGTAAACCCCTGTCCGCAGCCCGGCGGGTAGAAATAGTCGCAAGAGTTTCTGCCACGGGCACTGCCATGACCGCACCGGGAGATTTTATTGGCACCAGTGAGGGGCTCGAGATGGCGAGCGGTCCCCACCGGGTTGATGTGGTTATCTCCGAGGTCGTGCCCTGACCGTCCTTTAGTCCCAGTAAACGTCTGCAGTGTGAGACCCAGGCATTAACAAAAACCAGTGACTGTCAGTTATCAATAAGAGAAATCAATGCGTCTTAAGTGTATAAAATTGGCCGGGTTCAAGTCATTTGTCGACCCCACGACGGTCAGCTTCCCCAGCAACCT
>JBFFTH010000115.1:0-6601 GCA_041571855.1 Porticoccaceae bacterium | reverse complement strand
GTAGCAGCCCATGATCATGGTCTGCTCCCTGCCGTCCTCGGTCAGTACGCTGGCGTTCATGGCCTGGCTGTATTTGGTGCCGAGCTGGAAAATATGCCCTACTTCAATCCCGCGCCTGATATCAAGTACACCTTTACCATCCGGGCTGGGGTCGCCGGGAACGACATTGCGGATATCCGCGATGCGGGGCAGCGGACAGTCGCGCTCCCAGTTGACGCCAGTCAGGTGGAAACCGTCCCGGTTGGCACCGCAGACGAAATCGGCCAGGTGGGCGGCGCTTCTGTCTGCGATCACAGGAATTTTTAATCCCACGGGGCCGATGGAACCGACACTGCAATCAATAGCATCTCTGACCTGCTCTTCGCTGGCAAAGGTGAGCGGGGAGGCGACCCCATCCAGTTTTTCAGCCTTGATCGGATTGAGATCGTGGTCGCCGCGCAGCACCAGTGCCACCAGCTGCGTGCTGTCATCTTCCGATTCGCCCAGCACCAGCAGGGTTTTGGCGACGGTTGTTGCGGCCACTTTCAGGCAGGCGGTGACGTCCTCGATACTGTGCTGGCCGGGCGTGGCGACTTCTGCCAATTCGGCCGAAGCGGCGGGGCGTCTGCCCGCCGGTGCCAGAGCTTCAGCCATTTCAATATTGGCCGCATAGTCGCTCTGGTCGGAAAAGGCGATGGCGTCCTCGCCGGAGGAGGCCAGTACGTGAAACTCGTGGGAACTGCTGCCGCCGATGCTGCCCGTGTCAGCCAGCACCGGGCGGAAGTCGAGGCCGAGACGGCTGAAGATCGCCGTGTAGGCGGCGTGCATAGCGTCGTACTCCTGCTGCAGGCATTGCTGCGAGGTGTGGAACGAGTAGGCATCTTTCATCAGGAATTCGCGTGCGCGCATAATGCCGAAGCGCGGGCGGATTTCGTCGCGAAACTTGGTCTGGATCTGGTAGAAGTTCGCGGGCAACTGGCGATAGCTGCGAACTTCATTGCGGATCAGGTCGGTGATCACTTCCTCGTGGGTCGGACCGAGGCAAAAATCCCGCTGGTGGCGGTCATTGATGCGCAGTAATTCAGGCCCGTACTGTTCCCAGCGGCCGGATTCCTGCCACAGTTCGGCCGGTTGTACCACTGGCATCGAAACTTCCTGCGCCCCCGCCCGGTTCATCTCCTCGCGAATCACTGCTTCCACTTTTCTCAGCACTCGCAGCCCCATCGGCATCCAGGTATAGAGACCCGACGCCAGCTTGCGAATCATCCCCGCCCGCAGCATTAACTTATGGCTGATGACTTCCGCATCGGCGGGGGTTTCTTTTTGGGTGGCGATCAGAAAACGGGTGGCTCGCATGGTGAAATCTTTATCCTGGCAGTAAGGGGTTGGCGGTGTGGGTAAAAGGCGCTATTTTACGGTGCTGGCACTTTCGGGTACAGCACAAGGAACCCTGACTATGTTTGAACTTCACCCGCAGCTTGTAAATGACACCCATACCATTGGTTCGTTTCGCCTCAGTCGCCTGCTGATCAGCAAAGACGCCAATTATCCCTGGTTTATCCTGGTGCCACAGCTTGAAGACGTGACGGAAATTCATCACCTGGGGGAGGATGAAAGAGTCCAGCTGCTGCGAGAGTCCTGCATGCTGTCTGAGGCGATGGTCGCTGCCTTTTCGCCGGACAAGATGAATGTCGCAGCCCTCGGGAATATGGTGCCCCAGTTGCACGTACACCATATCGCCCGATTTCACGACGACCCGGCATGGCCAAAACCCGTCTGGGGTGCGGCGGCTGCCAGGGATTATGCCGACGCTGAGTTGCAGGCGCGAACAGACCCCGTGGTCGAGCTGTTACAGGGCGAAGAGTTTAACCCCGCCGGGTAGCAGGGTTAGACTACTGTTATCGTCTGCCAAGTTTTGGGCAGTAGCGATTGATGCTGTTGGGTATGTTGCTGAAGTTATAGAGGTGAGGTCCCAGAGCAGGCTTGCCGGAGCTCATCAGGCCCACGGCAACTTTCCGTTGAGGGTCCGCCCAGGTTATGATGTTGATGAAACCCAGGTGACCAAAGGCCCTTGGCGCATCGATGCCAAACAGAGGCGCGGGGGGTGAATTCAACATAAAGCCGCCTCTGGAGAAGTGGGCCGGGATGTTAAAGGTGCCATCCCAGGATGGCAGAAAGTCACCACTGCGCGCCTTGCGAATGGTTTCCGGGTCCAACACCTGAACTCCGTTGTAGCTGCCCTTGTTCAGAATCATCTGGTAGAAGCGGGAGCACTCTTCGGCGGTGGCAAAGATATTGCCCGCCGGCAGCACCTGGTCATAGAAAACCTCCGAGTTCCCGAGCTCGACGGCCTGTTCAATGGTGACGCCGATGATCTGCAGCGGAAGACCTTGCATCGGGCCGACCAGCGGGAATCCTGATTCGTGGCAAAGGGAAACTTTGTCGCGATACTTTTTGTCAAGTCCGTAGGTAAAGTACTTCATCCCCAGCGGTTTGCGGAAGTATTTATCCAGCGCATCACCGATGGGTTTTCCGGTTGCCCGCTGTACCACCTCGGCCATGATAAAGCCGCCGGTTAGCGCGTGGTAGGCCTGTTTTGAGCTGTGGGGCTTGGCTTTACAGAGCAGGTCCAGAATATAGTCGTGATCCGCGATGAGAGAGGGATTCCCTTTGACATCGACCGCCGGAACCCTTGCGCGGTGTGCGATCAGCTCGGCAATGGTAATTTTCTCTTTGCCTTGCTGGCCAAACTCTGGGACATACTTGGTGATTCTATCGCTCAGGCTGAAGGCACCTTCTTCCTCCAGTTTGCACATCAGCAGGGCTGAAATGGCTTTCGCACCGGAGAAAAGACAGAAGGGCGTGTCAACTGTGCCCGCAACGGTATCACTGTCGCCAAATTCGCCCTGTGCCAGGCCGATGGAGCGATTGACGATAATTTTCCCTTCGCGGCGCACGCACAGGGTGATCTGGTTGTGCACGCGTGAGCGGTAAAAGCCTTCCACAGATTTCCAGATTTTATCTGCTGTATCTGCCGGCAGGCCGAGCCTCTCGGGGCTGGTCTCTTCGCCAATATTGGTTACCCTGGCAAAATTGTCGGCTATATCGACAGTTTTGACCAATGGGGCGTGGGAAAACAGGCTGTTGGCGACATCGACAGCGTGATCCGCCATACCCCAGCTCAAATTTGCCAGCGGCCCTCTGGAGTAGAGAAGTTTCTTGGTGAGCATCGGCCTCTCCTCGGTATTTCAAAGAGCGCGCCATCATACTCCCATCGTTGCAAAATGCCAGTCCTGCAAAGCGGATTTTGTCGGTATTTCGGAGCCGATTGCTCCTTCTAGCGCCCTGCAAGCTGGGGTATAATGCGCCGCTTTTCAACCTGTCACACGTCGTGTGTTTAAACCAAATCATTGCGAAACAGACAATTGAGTAGGTGACGATCCATGCCTATTTATGAATACCAGTGCCAGTGCTGTGGCCACACGCTTGAGAAAATCCAGAAAATCAGCGATGAACCGTTGCTCGATTGCCCGGCCTGCAACAAGCCTGAACTCAGGAAGCAGCTGACTGCGGGCGCTTTCCGGCTCAGCGGTGGCGGCTGGTACGAGACTGATTTCAAAACGGGTAAGAAAAAAAACCTGGCAGGCGATTCGTCCTGTGAATCCTGTCCCGCGAAAACATCCGACAGCAGCTGTTCTGCTGCGTAAGTAAAAGGCAAAAAATATGCGTTCTATATACTGCGGTCTGCTCCGCAAGGAACATATCGACCAGGAGGTAACACTCTGTGGCTGGGTGGACCGGCGCCGCGACCACGGCGGTGTGATTTTTATCGATCTTCGAGATCGGGAAGGCATTGTGCAGGTGGTATTCGACCCCGATTGCGGAGAGCACTTCGCCAGGGCTGATCGGGTGCGCGGCGAGTATGTACTGCAGGTGAAGGGGCGTGTTCGCGCCAGGACTGAGGCCACCATCAATCCTGAAATGGCGACCGGCGAAATCGAGATTTACGCACTGGAACTGGAAATTCTCAACAGCTCCGAGACGCCCCCCTTCCCGCTGGATGAGCACAACAAGGTGGGCGAGGAGGTTCGCCTCAAGTATCGCTACCTGGACCTGCGTCGCCCGGAGATGCAGCACAACCTGCTGTTTCGCTCCAGGGTGACCAAAACTATTCGCAACTATCTGTCCGACCAGGGCTTCGTGGAAATTGAAACGCCGATCCTGACCCGTGCCACGCCGGAGGGTGCGCGCGACTATCTGGTACCGAGTCGCACCCACGAAGGCAAATTCTTTGCCTTGCCCCAGTCGCCACAGTTGTTCAAACAGCTGTTGATGGTGTCCGGTATGGAGCGCTATTACCCGATCGCCAAGTGCTTCCGCGATGAGGACCTCCGCGCTGATCGGCAACCGGAATTCACCCAGGTGGATGTGGAGTTTTCCTTCACCTCGGAAGAAGAGATTATGGCGGTCAACGAAGACATGATTCGCCTTGTATTCAGGCAGGCGCTGGATATTGAGCTCGGAGAGTTCCCCCGTATGTCCTATGCCGAGGCCATGTCGCGCTACGGCAGTGACAAGCCGGACCTGCGCATTCCCCTGGAACTGGTGGAAATCAAGGACCTGATGGCCGCGGTGGACTTCAAGGTGTTCTCCGGTCCGGCCAACGATCCGAAGGGGCGCGTTGCGGCCTTGAAAGTCACCGGTGGCAACGATCTGGTCAGCCGCAAGCAGATCGACAAGTACACGGAGTATGTGGGCATCTATGGCGCCAAGGGGCTGGCCTATATCAAGGTTAACGATGCCAGTGATCTCGAACAGGGCTTGCAGTCACCAATCGTCAAGTTCCTTCCCACCGAGGTGCGCGCTGCGATCCTGGAGCGCACCGGCGCCAGCACCGGTGACCTGATTTTCTTCGGTGCCGACAAGTCAAAAATTGTCTCCGAAGCCCTGGGTGCACTGCGCTGCAAGCTGGGTGAGGATCTGAATCTCTACACCAGCAAGTGGGCACCTTTATGGGTTGTCGATTTCCCCATGTTCGAGGAGACCGACGAGGGTAACTTGACGCCGTTGCACCACCCGTTCACGCGCCCGGCCTGCACCCCGGAGCAGCTCGAGGCTGATCCCGAAGGAGCGCTGTCCCAGGCCTACGACATGGTGCTGAACGGCACCGAAGTGGGTGGTGGTTCGCTGCGTATCCACAATCCGGACATGCAGCGGGCGGTTTTCCACGTGCTGGGGATCAGCGATGACGAGGCCGACGAGAAATTCGGCTTCCTGATCGATGCGCTGAAATACGGTTGCCCCCCCCATGGTGGCCTGGCGTTTGGGCTGGATCGCCTGATTATGCTGATGACCGGCAGCCAGTCGATACGTGATGTGATCGCCTTCCCCAAAACCCAGACCGCCGCCTGTGTGATGACCGATGCGCCGGGCAGGGTGGACAGCAAGCAGCTTCGCGAGCTGAATATCAGGTTACGGGAAAAACCCGTGGTCGCGTGAACCAACGGAAACCGGTTTATGCGTGGGCAATAGCCAGGGCACGCCCCGGCTGAAAATGGAGGAAATATGGCAGGTCATAGTAAGTGGGCCAATATCAAGCACCGCAAGGCGGCACAGGACGCCAAGCGCGGCAAAATTTTCACCAAGTTAATTCGCGAGCTGGTGGTGGCTGCCAAAACGGGTGGCCCGACTCCTGAAGACAACCCGCGCCTGAGAGCGGCCATGGACAAGGCGCTCGGCGCCAACATGAAAAAAGATACCATCGAGAAAGCGATAGCCCGCGGTGCCGGAACCGGCGAAGGTGATGATTACGAAGAGGTCACCTATGAGGGCTACGGTGCCGGCGGTATTGCAGTGTTGGTGGAGTGCCTGACCGATAATCGCAACCGCACCGTCTCCGATGTGCGACATGCCTTTACCAAGCGTGGTGGCAACCTGGGAACCGACGGTTCGGTTGCCTACCTGTTCGGCCGTGTCGGCCAGATCAGTTACGGGCCGGATTCGGACGAAGAGCAGATTATGGAAGCGGCACTGGAGGCCGGTGCTGACGATGTGGTCAGCAATGATGACGGCTCCATTGATGTGCTTACCGGTTGGGAGGACTTTTCCGCGGTGAAACAGGCCCTGCTGGATGCAGGCCTTGAGCCTGAAAATGCCGAGGTCACCATGCTGGCCAGTACCACTGTAGCGCTGGACAAAGACGGCGCAGAAAAGATACTCGGGCTGGTGGATCACCTGGAGGACCTGGACGACGTTCAGAACGTCTATACCAATGCGGATATCCCATCTGCTGTTCTTGAGCAACTCGCTGAATAACCTGCTAGCCGGAACGGGAGTAAAAACAAAGCCCTGAAAAAAAAGCAGCAATCAGATTCTCTGGCGGGAGCGCCCAGCTCCCCATGCCGTATTCCTGCAGCGTATCTGACTCATCGCACCCAAAACCGGCAGCGGCGCCTTTTTACCCGTTCATCGGGAATTTTCCCTTTATCCTGAATATCTGCCCAACCGGCTGGAATTTGCGGATCTTTCCCTGGTTTCCGGGCCTCGGTATGAGGGCTTTAATGAGGATCACGGCCTGCAAGGACAACATGATCACCTCCGGTGTAAGCCCCTCGCTGACCAT
>JBFFTH010000114.1:0-6633 GCA_041571855.1 Porticoccaceae bacterium | reverse complement strand
GCAGCACCACCGGACGGGACCGGGTTTTCTCGTAAAGGAAGCGTTGCAGACCAGTGCGAACTGTGTCTGTGCCCCTACCGTTCTTCTTCTTGAACTGGCGCTTGATCTCTTCACGCACGGCATCCAGCAGGCCAGTGCGCAGGCCATTGACGTGGGTGCCTCCCAGGGCCGTGGGAATCAGGTTGACATAACTCTCCTGGGTCAACTCGCCACCCTCCGGCAACCACTGTACCGCCCAGTCAACGGCCTCGCCCTCGGCCGAGAGAGAGCCGATAAAAGGTTCCACCGGAAGCGCTTCCCAACCCCGGGTGGCGCCATTGAGGTAATCCCTCAGGCCATCTTCATAGCACCACTCTTCGCTGTCACCACTGGCCTCATCCTTGAATGTAACCTTCAACCCGGCACAGAGAACGGCCTTGGCTCGCAGCACATGCCTGAGGCGCGGAATGGAAAATTTAAGGGTGTCGAAATACTGGCCATCCGGCATGAATCGCACAGTGGTGCCGGTATTGCGCTTACCGCAACTATCGACAACTTTCAGGTCACTGGCCTTTACCCCGTTAACAAACCCCATGCGGTAAACACTACCGTCGCGGCGAATCGTCACCTCCAGCTTGGAAGAAAGCGCATTCACCACCGACACGCCGACACCGTGCAAGCCACCGGAAAATTCATAATTTTTGTTGGAGAATTTCCCGCCCGCATGAAGCGTACAGAGAATGACCTCGACCCCTGGCAGCCCCTGTTCCGGGTGAATATCCACCGGCATGCCACGACCGTTGTCCGACACCGTCACGGAGCCGTCTTTATGCAGTATGACATCAAGCCGGTTGGCGTGACCGGCCAGCGCCTCGTCAACGCTGTTATCGATAATTTCCTGAGCCAGGTGATTCGGCCGCGTTGTGTCCGTATACATTCCCGGCCGCTTTTTCACCGGGTCGAGTCCGGTTAAAACCTCAATATCTTCTGCGGTATATTTGCTCATTCAGTCTCTTTTCCGGTTCGAGTGGCTGCTGATTTTGGGAGCGACTTCAGCGTGCCGATAAAAATTCAAAAATTTCCGGCAAATGATTTTGGTAGCCCGTGAAACTATGGTCACCACCCTCCTCTACCACCAGGCGGCATTCCCTGTATTTCTGCTTTGCGAGGCGATAATCCAGCACCTCATCCCCGGTTTGCAACAAAACCAGGTAATTTTCTGGCTTTTCAACCTGCTTAATCTGCAGTTTCCTGAAAGCTTCAATATGCTCGGGCTTCAGCACAAATTTTTGGCCCGATTGTGGAGACAGCGGAACTCCAACGTGCTCTGCCAGCAGGTCATGTGCCGAAGTCACCGGATTGATCAACACGGCCTTGAGGCCATAGTGCTGCGCCAGCCATGTCGCGTAAAAGCCACCCATAGAGCTGCCCACCAGGCCGATTTCATCCTCATCGCTGGCATCAATGATCGATTTCAGCAAGGACATTGCCGGTTCCGCAAATGGGGGCAATGCTGGGCATGCGTATTGCCAGCCGGGAGCCTTTTCACTCAACCAGCGGGCGGTGTGCTGAGCCTTTACTGAACGCGGGGAACCCAAGTAACCATGTAGAAATACCAACAGTGACATACTGCGACCACCCTGATTTATGCGCTGGCATTATAGCGGTCATCCCAGAAAATCAAATACGCTGAACAGCGTGTTATCAATAGCCGATACAATTTCTGTCCGGCTTCATGTCGCTGTTCTTGAGATAGTGGACCCGGGTTTCGATTCTGCCGTCACCGTGAAACTGAATGATACGATAACCGGGCGGCTTCGCACTGAGGGTAAACTCATCGCAGTTACGCGAAAACTGCACACAGGTGGAGGGCGTTGTATATACCTTGCAACCCTGCCATTGGTGCTCACCCTGCTGGTGGACATGTCCGGTAAAAATACCTTTCACCCGGTTGCTGGCTTTTACCAGCCCTGCCAGGGCCTCGCTGTTCTCAACCTGCTGCAGATCAAGCCATTTACAGCCGACATCCAGCGGCGGATGATGCAGGAATATGGCAACATGCTTTGAGCCTTCTGCAAGTCGGCTTTGCAGAAACTGCAGTTCACTGGCGGCCAGAGCGCCGCCCACCTGGTTTGGCACCGAGGTATTAAGAAAGAGAAGTTCCCAGTGGTCTGTTTCGACAACGGGTTTGAAGGGCTGGTCAATAACCTCCCTCATCAGGGAGAAGTCATCGTGATTGCCCGGCAACCACGCATAGGAGACATCAATACCGGACATTATCCGGTTTAACAATTTATAGGCACCCGCCTCAGCATCGGCAGCAATATCGCCGGTGACGGCGAGCAGGTCGGCGGAAGTAGCGGTTTGTTCAATTTCAGCGAGAACTGCGCCAAGGCTCTCCCGTGTATTGAGGCCCGCCAGTTCAAAGCCCTCACCCGTGCCGAGGTGTGTGTCTGTTAGCTGAATTACCCGCAATGGTCGCAGCTGCTTCAAAATTGCCTTCCTTCCAACCGATTTGCAACGGCCTGCCTTTCGTCAGCGATACTTTCGGCCAATTCTTATTGTTAACGGGCTAGGTTGCCAGCCCTTCAATTTCAAAACGTGACTCAGCGCAATATCCATGGTGTATGCATTGCCCCAGCCACTCGCCAAGGAAGCGGTTCCACTGTGCTTTTTCATCCTGCTGGTGCATCTGCCGGTTCGGATAGGAACAGCGCGGGCCGGGGCGCCTCAGTCCCGCACAATCCACAACTTCGGCCACTTTGGCATCGTGATAGACCCGCACCTTGATATCCGGCACATGAAGCCAGCGGCAAGTCGATGGCTCAGCCTTTTGCTGGCTTATTTCAACCAGGGTGGTATAGGGTGTGCGCTCCAGGACCTTCAGGCTGACTACTTTTTCAGCGCCCTGCAGAAAGCCGATTTGACGTCGATTTTTGTCGGCAAGCCGGGGAAATACCTTCAGCAGCCGCAGATAGTTGACCTCACAGTCGGCCAGGTAGGTTTCCAGGTTAACTTTGTAGCGCAATGGGTCACCTCTTTCACAAATAACGGTCATACTTTAACCCGTTTCTGTTGATATATGGCATTCAGTTATCGATTCCTGCAAATTTTTCACCGTTTAATCGCAACCACTGCAGCGCAATAATGGTGGCGGCATTATTGCAGCGCCCCTGTTCAACCATCTCGAACGCTTCATTGAGGGCTATCACATGCAGACGGATATCTTCGGCTTCATGTTCAACACCAAACACACCCTCCGCGCCCTTTAGATTGGTCAACCCGCAAAAAAGACTCAGCATCTCATCAGTACCTCCGGGGCTTACCCAGTATTCATGTATCGGCACAATTTCCACATCTGTCAAGCCGGCCTCTTCTTCGAGCTCACGATGAGCCGTTTGTTGTGGCGTTTCCCCCGGATCGCAGATACCAGCGACCAGCTCAAACAGCCAGGGGCTGGTTTTATCCGCCAGTGCACCGATGCGGAACTGCTCCAGCAACCCAACCAGCCTGTTGGCCGGGTCATAGGGCAACACTGCCATAACCGACCTGCGAACAAACAGCTCTCTCGCCACCGGGCCAACCCAGCCACCGCCAAACAGCCTGTGTCTGAGCTTGATCTGATCCATGCGGAAAAAGCCCTGATAAACGGTCTTTCGCCCCAAAACCTCGACATCCTCCAGGGTGTATTGATGTTTGAGCATACTCACCGCTTACCTCCAAAATCTCACCTCCAATCACTCTAGCCAGAGTATTTATGACTGTCTACAGAATCTGCTAGACTTACCGCTTTAAACCAAGACTGAGAATGCCCCATGCGCTCGACCAGACTGCCTGTTCTCACCCTGGCTTTCTCTCTCACTGCCAGCTTCAACATAACGGCCGAGACCCTCTCGGAGATCTACGAACAGGCACTGCAGAACGACCCTCAGCTGCGGGCGGACAGGGCTGCCTTTATGGCCGGACAGGAGTCCAAAAATATCGGCCGTGCTGCACTGTTGCCGAATATTTCCGCTGTCGGCGAATTCACCGACTCCGAGTATGACGACAGTTCCAGCCGCGTGTTTGGCCCCCAGACATTCCGTCAGCAAGGCGATGTCGATAGCGAAACCGAGAACTACAGTCTCAGCTTGCAGCAGCCGCTGTTTGACCTGTCGGCCTGGTTTGCCTTCCAGCAGGGCGTGCAGTTGAGCCAGCAGGCTGCCGCCGAATTCAGCGCCGCGCAGCAGGCGATGATCCTGCGCGTGGCCTCGGCTTACTTTGATATCCTGCGCGCCGAGGAAAACCTGCAAACCGCGATTGCCGAGGAAAGGGCGATACAGCGCCAGCTGGAACAAACCCGCGAACGATTCGAAGTCGGCTTGCTCCCTATCACCGATGTGCATGAAGCTCAGGCAAGTTTTGACAATGCCAGCGTTAACACCCTGGAGGCCCGGGGCACGCTGGATATCGCCTTCGAAGCACTGAGCGTGCTGACCGGGCAGAATTATCAGCAACTGGCCGGGCTTGTTGGCAACTTTCCGGTGAAAAACCCTGAACCCGGTGCCCGCGAAGAGTGGGTAGAGTTCGCCCTGCAAAACAATTTCACCCTGAAGGCGGCGGAATATGCAAGGGAGGCTGCCGCCGATAACGCGAGGGCAAAAAAGTCCGAGCACCTGCCCACAGTGACCGGCAGCCTCAGCTATTACAACAATCATGCCGACAGCGATTTTGACGGTGTAATTGACGGTTCTGCCCTGGATGTGCCGGCGGGTTCCGACCAGGACGGCCACACGGCCAGCCTGCGCATCAATGTACCGCTGTTTAGCGGAGGCCTGACCAGCGCCCAGCGCCGTCAGGCCGCGCAGCAACATATCCAGGCACAGGAAAACTACATTGCAGTGCAACGCAATACCGTGCAGCAGGCGAGGTCACAACACCTCAATGTAGTGACCGACAGCGCGAGAGTCAGGGCACGCAGTCAGGCCATCACCTCTGCCGAGAGCGCACTGGAGGCGACCCAGGCCGGTTATGATGTCGGAACGAGAAATATCGTCGATGTACTGATTGCACAACGCAGCCTTTTCCAGGCCAAGCGCAATTACCATAATGCCCGCTACGACTACATTGCCAGCCTGCTAAAGCTGAGGGAAGTCGCCGGCCAGTTGAGCCCTGACGATATCTACCAGCTGAACGCATGGCTCGACCCAAACATCCAGGTACTCAAAGCTGACGCGCAATAAGCGCCAGCAACTTATCCAGCGCACCGCGATTCTGCTCTGCCACCCTGTTCGCCGACGCGCCCATGGCCTCAGCCTGGCCGGGTTCACTGAGCAACTTTATCACCGCCGCAGCAAGCTCCGATGCGCTGTTGCAGATGGCCATCCCATCTGCTTCCAGCATCAGCCTTGATGCCTCGGAGAAATTAAACAGGTGCGGACCCGTCAGCACCGGCACGCCCCAGGCAGCGGGTTCTATCATGTTGTGACCGCCAACCGGCACCAGGCTGCCGGCGACAAAGGCGATATCACAGGCGCCAAAAAACAGCAGTAGCTCGCCCATGGTATCGCCCAGCAAGACCTGGTCTGCCTCTGCCGGAACCCTGTTGTGACTGCGTTTTACCACTGAAAAGCCCCTCTGTTGACAGAGCTCGGCGACCTCGCCAAAACGCTCCGGATGCCGGGGCACCAGCACCAGCAACAAGGAGGGGAAATCCGCCAGAATTTGGGCAAAGGCATCGAGCACAATCTCATCTTCCCCACGATGGGTGCTGGCCACCAGCAAAATGGGGCGCTCGCATGATCCACGCCACTGCTGCTTCAGATCAGTCGCCCCGGCTCGCAGCGTGTCGTCAATGGTTAGATCAAATTTGATATTGCCGGTGATTGACAGCTTTTCAGGGGCGAGGCCGAGATCGACAAAGCGCCGGCCATCGTCCTCATGCTGGGCGGCAATTGCGGTAACCTTTCGCAGCATTTCTGCCGTCAGCGACCTGAGCTTGCCATAGCCCGCTGCAGACTTTTCCGAGAGCCTCGCATTGGCCACCACCATAGGCACGCCCTTACGGGCACAGCAGTGAATCAGGTTGGGCCAGAGCTCTGTTTCCATAATCACCAGCACATCGGGCTTTACCCTGCTGAGAAAACGATTCAGCGCACCGGGAATATCATAGGGCACGTAAACATGGTAGACGCTATCACCAAAGCTGGCTTTGACTCTTGCCGAGCCAGTTGGTGTCATGGTGGTGACGACCAGCCGCGCCCCGGGATTCTGCGCCTGCAGGGCACGTATCATGGGCACCGCCGCAAGAGTTTCGCCAACAGATACCGAGTGCACCCATATTACCGGGCCCTCCGCCTGCAGTGACCGAATAAAACCAAACCGCTCACCCCATCGACGTCTGTAATCCGGGGCCTTGAGGCTGCGCAACAACAGTCGCAGCACAATCACCGGTAGCAGCAGATAAAAAAATACTGTGTATAAAAATCTCGCCAAAATATTTCCCCCTGTTGCTAAAAGCATAACGGCATGCTCCAAGTCACGCTATACTAGTTGGCACATTTTGAATGAGGATCGTTTAAGCCAGTGACTGAACAACCTTACCAAAACGTCAAAGTCGATGTCGCCATTATAGGGGGAGGCGTCGCCGGCCTGTGGCTTCTCAACCGCCTGATT
>JBFFTH010000113.1:0-6642 GCA_041571855.1 Porticoccaceae bacterium | reverse complement strand
GTCATCCTCCTCATCGGCTACCATCACATGTGCCTGGCCTATCTGAAAAAATTCCGCGACGACCGGAACAATAAAACCCATGTCTTCTATCGCTGGTTCAACGAGGCGCCGACACTGCTGCTGATCGGCATAATTCTGATGGTGACTGTCAAACCCTTTTAATTCGGCCAAAACATTACAAAATATCCAGAGCAACTATACTTAAGGCAATTGGTGAAGAAAGGGGCTGATAGCAGGTGCTTGAAAACGTCGCCATTTTGCGCCGCTTGTTTGCAATGTCACTTTGCCTGCTGTCGGCTTGCCTGGCGGCGGCACCGTCAGGGTATGTACTGACCCTCGACGGAGCTATTGGACCGGCCAGCGCAGACTACGTCGTTCGCGGTATTGATGAGGCCAATGATTCCGGAGCTGCGCTGGTTATCCTCAACATGAACACGCCGGGCGGCCTCGACAAATCGATGCGCCAGATTATTCGGGCCATTCTCGCTTCCGACACACCGGTTGCCACCTACGTCTCTCCCGCTGGCGCCAGAGCTGCAAGTGCCGGCACCTATATTCTCATCGCCAGCCATATCGCAGCTATGGCTCCCGCCACCAACGTCGGCGCTGCCACGCCCGTACAAATCGGCGCCCCGGGGCTGACACCACCGCAAACACCCGAACCCTCCGGCCAGCCAGACTCCGGGGATGAGCCCGGCAAAGCGGGCAAATCCAGCGGCTCGACCATGGACAGGAAAGTCATTAATGATGCCAGCGCCTACATCCAAAGCCTGGCCGAGCTTCGCGGTCGCAATGTCAGCTGGGCGGTAAAATCTGTTCGCGGCTCGGAAAGCCTGTCTTCCCGGCAGGCGCTGGACATGGGTGTCATTGATCTGATTGCCGACAATATCGAAGACCTGCTGAGACAGTTGCATGATCGCCAGGTCAGCAGCAGTGCTGGCGAGACTACGCTGAGCACAGACAACATGACGTTACGCTACTATCAGCCAGACTGGCGCAACAAGTTCCTCTCTGTCATCGCCGACCCCAGTGTCGCCTACATCTTACTGCTGATCGGCATCTACGGCCTGGTGCTGGAGTTCTACAACCCCGGCGGCGGAATCGCTGGCGTTATCGGCGGCATCTGCCTGTTTATTGCCCTTTATGCCCTGCAGATATTACCCATCAGCTATACCGGGCTTGCCCTGATGCTGCTGGGGCTGGCGCTGATGATAGCCGAAGCCATGAGCCCCAGCTTCGGCTTTCTGGGCATTGGCGGGGTTATTGCCTTCACTTTTGGCTCAGTCATGCTGATTGATACAGACCTTCCGGCCTTCCAGATTGCCCTGCCCATTATTCTGGCCATCACTGCGCTGAGCGCCCTGCTGATGATTTTTGTTGTCGGCATGATCTGGCGCGCCCGGCATGCGCCGCTGGTCTCCGGCCTTGCACCTCTTGTCGGCATTACCACCGAGGTTGTTTCCATTGACCACGGCCACCCCTTTATTCACCTGCAGGGGGAAAACTGGCAAGTGCAATGCAGCCAGCCACTGCAAGTTGGCGACCGGGTGCGAGTGACTGAAGCCCGCGGGCTGACCCTCAACGTAGAAAAGGAGCAATGACATGAGCCTCTACTTCAACGCAACTTTTGTTCTTCTGCTGGCAATGCTGGTCATTTCTACCTTCCGCATTCTCAGGGAATACGAGCGCGGCGTTATTTTTATGCTGGGCCGTTTTTACAAGGTCAAGGGACCGGGGCTGATCATCGTCATCCCGGTGATCCAGCAAATGGTTCGCGTCGACCTTCGCACCGTTGTGATGGATGTCCCTACCCAGGATGTGATCTCCCGGGACAACGTTTCTGTGAAAGTGAACGCTGTCATTTACCTGCGGGTCGTTGACCCGGAACCGGCCATTATCCAGGTAGAAAATTACCTCGAGGCCACCAGCCAGCTATCCCAGACCACCCTGCGCTCGGTACTGGGCCAGCACGAACTGGATACCATGCTCTCCTCACGGGACAAATTGAATGCCGATATTCAGGAAATCCTCGATAAACAGACCGACGCCTGGGGTATCAAGGTCGCCAATGTCGAAATCAAACACGTAGATCTGGACGAAAGCATGATTCGCGCAATTGCCAAACAGGCAGAAGAAGAGCGGACCAGGCGCGCAAAGGTCATTCATGCAAAGGGGGAACAGGAAGCTGCCGAAATGCTGCTAAGCGCCGCCAGACAACTGGCCAAACAGCCCCAGGCCCTGCAACTGAGGTATCTGCAAACGCTGACGGAAGTAGCCGGGGAAAAGAGCTCAACCATCATTTTCCCGGTGCCGATGGACATCCTGCAAGGATTGACGGAACGGTCGGACGCCGCCAAAAAGGAAGAATAGTTCGAACACCGGCCCGCAAATTTGCAGACCCCCTGCTTCGCGCTGCGCCCACAGTGCCGCATGCGGTCGCCTACTCACCTCCGCTAGCGCACAGTCATTTCCGCTACTGCTGATGCACTTTCTTTCACATTTGGCGATAATGGCCGACTTTCAGCAGCAACCGGATCCCATAGGCGATGCAAAAATCAGAGCAACTTTTCCAGGCGGCACAAAACCATATTCCCGGCGGTGTCAATTCACCCGTGCGCGCCTTCAAGGCCGTCGGCGGCACCCCGATATTTTTTGACAGCGCACAGGGCGCCTATCTCTACGATGCCGATGGCAGGCGCTATGTGGATTACGTGCAATCCTGGGGACCGATGATTCTGGGCCACAACCACCCCTATGTGCTGGATGCCATTCGTCACCAGCTGGAAAAGGGCCTGACCTTTGGCGCCCCGACCGAACTGGAGATCCAGCTGGCGGACCGGCTCTGCGAACTGGTGCCCGGGCTCGAGATGGTGCGCATGGTGAACTCCGGCACCGAGGCCACGATGTCTGCAATCCGGCTTGCACGGGGTTACACCGGTCGCGACAAGATCATCAAGTTCGAAGGCTGTTATCACGGCCACTCGGATTCACTGCTGGTCAAAGCCGGCTCTGGTGCACTGACACTGGGCGTACCCAGTTCTCCCGGGGTTCCCGCGGCGCTGGCAGACCACACCATCACCCTCACCTACAACGATATTGACTCGGTGAGAGAGGCGTTTGCCGAGATCGGCGACCAGGTTGCCTGCGTTATCGTCGAGCCAGTGGCGGGGAATATGAGTTGCATCCCGCCGCTGCCGGGTTTTCTTGAAACCCTGCGCGAGCAATGCAGTGAATACGGTTCAGTGCTGATTATCGATGAAGTCATGACCGGATTCCGCGTCGGCCCACAGGGGGCGACCGGCCACTTTCATATTGATGCCGATTTGATCTGCCTCGGCAAGGTAATCGGCGGCGGCATGCCGGTCGGCGCCTTTGGCGGCAAGCGTGAAATCATGCAGCAGATTGCGCCACTGGGACCTATCTACCAGGCGGGGACCCTGTCCGGCAACCCGGTCGCCATGACTGCGGGCCTGACCACTCTCAACCTGGTTTCGCAAACCGGCTTCTATGAGCCCATCTTTGAAAAAACCTCGGCGCTGATGGCTGGCCTGCAGGAACGCGCAGATGATGCCGGCATTCCGTTCACCACCAATCATATCGGCACCATGTTCGGCATTTTCTTCACTGCGGCTGAAACTGTTAACAACTACCAGCAAGTGATGGCCTGCGATACAGAGCGCTTTGGCAAATTCTTCCACGGCATGCTGCAGGAAGGCGTCTACCTGGCACCGGCATCCTATGAGGCGGGCTTTATGTCGGCGGCACATACCGAAACTGACATCCAGTTCACTCTGGATGCTGCGGAGCGGGTATTGAACCGGCTCTAGGAACTGGCGCCAAACCTTTTTGCAGGTTCGCTTTCACCGTATGATTAGCGCCCACAGACTTTTGAACAGGAAGAAGGAACCATGCCCTTTACGGATTCCCGCGGTCCATTCCCGCTGACAAGACTTCGACGCAATCGCAGCGACGATTTTTCACGCAGACTGGTGCGCGAAAACAGGCTCACCACCGACGACCTGATCTACCCGATGTTTGTATTGGAAGGGGAAAATCGGCGCGAGCAAGTTGAGTCCATGCCGGGTATTGAACGCCTCTCCGTCGATCTGCTGGTAGCAGAGGCCAAGTCACTGGCCGGTCTCGGCATCCCGGCGGTTGCCCTGTTTCCGGTAACGCCGCAGGAAAAGAAATCCCTAATGGCAGAGGAGGCCTACAACGACAACGGCCTGGCGCAGCGAGCCGTGAGGTCGCTGAAAAAGGCGCTTCCGGAACTCGGGGTTATTACTGATGTGGCGCTGGACCCGTTCACCACCCACGGCCAGGACGGCATTATCGATGATACCGGCTATGTCCAGAATGACATTACCGTGGAAGCCCTGGTGCGGCAGGCTCTGAGTCACGCCAGGGCCGGCGCCGATGTCGTGGCACCCTCGGACATGATGGACGGCCGCATCGGTTCAATTCGAAAGGCACTGGAGGATGCCGGCCACGTCAATGTAAAGATGCTCGCCTATTCGGCCAAGTACGCCTCCAGCTATTACGGCCCCTTTCGCGATGCGGTCGGCTCGGCTGCCAACATCAAGGGCGGGGACAAGAAAACCTACCAGATGGATCCGGCCAACAGCGATGAAGCCCTCCACGAGTGTGCGCTCGATCTCGCCGAAGGCGCCGATATGATCATGGTGAAGCCCGGTATGCCCTACCTGGATATTGTTCGCAGGGTAAAAGAGGAATTGCAAGCGCCCACCTTTGTCTACCAGGTGAGCGGCGAATACGCCATGCATTGCGCTGCTTTTGAGAATGGCTGGCTCGATCGCGAACAGGTTATCCTGGAATCGCTGCTGGCCTTCAAGCGCGCCGGAGCGGACGGCATTCTTACCTATTTCGCCAAAGAAGCCGCTTTATTGCTGAATGGCTAATGCACCAGGGATTACGGTGTTAGAGGCGGGCTCGCAAGCCGGATTTACCAAGCTCTAACGTGCACATTGTCGCCGGCTTGTGTCTTGTACTGCCGTCGCCGATAACGCCTTTTAGCCAATAAAGTTAACTCTATGCGTCTAGATAAATATCTCTCCAACGCCACCGACCTCTCTCGCAGAGAAGTTAAACGACTCATTAAGGCAGGCGAGATTACTATTGATGACGAACGGGCAATCAACCCGGCACAACAGGTCTGCGGTGAAGAAAATATCTGCATCGATGGCGCCAGCATTGCCATGCCGGGCCACCGTTATTTTATGTTGCACAAACCTGCCGGCGTGGTCTCCGCCAACAAGGACAGCGATCACCCCACCGCTATCGACCTGATCTACGAGCACCGCAGCGATGAACTGCAAATCGCCGGGCGCCTGGATATCGACACCACCGGACTGCTGCTGGTTACCGACGACGGACAGTGGAACCATCGCATCACAGCGCCGCGCAGTGGCTGCAGGAAAACCTACCTGGTGGAGGTGTCAGCTCCGCTGACAGCGGACCTGGTGGAAAAATTTGCCCGCGGCATCTGGCTGAAAAACGAGAAGAGGCGCTGCCTGCCGGCGGAACTCGAGATTATTGACCCTCACCACGCCAGGCTGACAATCAGTGAGGGCAAGTTTCACCAGGTCAAACGGATGTTTCTCGCCGTCAACAATGAAGTGCTTTCGCTGCACCGGGAGAGAATCGGCAGTATTCTGCTTGACGGGGGACTGGCGCCGGGCGAATACCGTCCGCTAACGGAGCAGGAAATCGAGGGTATTCGCAGCCATGACTGATCCTGCCTTTAACCTGCTGTTGCAGCACACCTATCCCGGCAGCCGGCTGCTGCTGATTGCCGATGAAAACCTGCGGGATGCGCCGCTGTCATCGCTACCAGCCGGGGCCGCTGTGCTGACGAACCGCTTTGATATCTACCGACAGGGCCGCGCTGATGGGCTAGAGACAATATATAGTGATTATGACTTTTCACCCCTCGAGCCCGGCAGTCTCGACCAGGTTATCTACCGCGTCTCCAAGGAAAAACCGGTGGTTCACCACATTATCAATCACGCCAAAGGGCTTTTGAAAAAAGGCGGTGAACTGTTGATGGCAGGCAGTAAAAACGAGGGCATCAAAACCTACGCAAAGAAAATTGAGCCGGTTTATGGTAACCGGGCTCAGGTTTCCAAGCAGGGCGAGCTCTACCTTGTAACCGCCCGCAGTGATGGCGGCGAGGCGGCACAATTACTGGATGACAAGAAATATGCGACCCTGCGGGCGGAGCCCTCGTTACAAGTTGCCGGCGGAGGCGTTACCTTTTACAGCAAGCCCGGGCTGTTTGGCTGGAACAAAATCGACCCGGGCAGCGCCCTGTTGGTGTCGTGCCTGGAGGGTTTTCTGCAGCGTTTTGAAGAGGCACCGCGCAGCATTCTTGATCTGGGATGCGGCTACGGCTATCTCTCCGTTATGACCCAGCGACTGCTGCCGGACGCACTATTCACTGCCACCGACAACAATGCAGCCGCCATTCTCGCCTGTCGAAAGAATTTCGATTATCACGCCGTGGGTGGCGAGGTAATTGCCGACGATTGCGCCGAAAGCATTTCCCAGAAATTTGACGCTGTACTCTGCAACCCGCCCTTCCACCAGGGCTTTGGTAATGAACATAAGCTGACCGATCGCTTC
>JBFFTH010000112.1:0-6651 GCA_041571855.1 Porticoccaceae bacterium | reverse complement strand
TTCCCGGGAACGGATATGACCCTGCGCGCCGCTGTCTCTGTCGGTATTGACGGCCATGGTCCCTGGTCGTTTGCAGGTGACGAAGAGTCAGGCAATGCCTCACTGGGGCTTGAGTTCAACGTTGATCAGCTCTGGACCTGGAACGTGAAGTACAATGCCTTCTTCGGTCCAGTACCCAACTCTTTCGGCAACCTGCTGAAAGATCGCGACAATGTGTCATTCACCGTGAAGCGTACCTTCTAAAGCGGTGTAACCATGCCGGCGGGTCGTACTTGCGACCCGCCTGGCAATAGGGATGTATTGAAAGCCTGGCCCCGGGGTCAGGCTTGACTCTCTCAGAAACGGTGAAAGCAAGGCTGCTTAACTGCTTCCTTTCACTACAATGTTAAAAGTAATAAGAGTCTAGGGGTTGATAATGATGACATCAAAAAAAGTCCATCTTGGCCTGTTTCTAGCCGCTCTGCTGGTGTTCTGTTCCAGCAGTTTTGCGGCCTACAGCGTATTGGATCGGCCTGCTGTAATGAGCGATTTGGCGCCGACGTCGCTGGTTTACACAGTGAAAAAGGAGGGCGACCGGTATTTTGCTACCGGTATCCGCGGCCACATCCTCTATTCCGACGATAAAGGCGAGACCTGGCAACAGGCAGAGGTGCCGGTGCGTGCCTCAATTACCAGTATCGACATGGTTGACAGCAATACCCAGGTCGGCTGGGCTGTCGGTCATAGTGGAGTGATTCTGCATACCAAAGATGGTGGTCAAACCTGGGAGAAACAGTACGACGGTACCCGATATGGACCAGATGGCTACGAGTACTTCTCCAAGTTGCTGGAAAATGATCCTGAAAACGAGACGCTGGCTATTCTCGTCGACGAAATGGATTTTGCCATGACCCAGGGTGCCGACAAGCCGTTTTTTGCGCTCAAGGCCCACGATGAAAACTACGCCCACGCATTCGGCGCATACGGTATGTTTATGGTGACATCAGATGGCGGCAAGACCTGGCTTCCCCATAGCGAGACAGTGGATAACTTTGCTTTCAACCATCTGTTTGATTATGCACAGATCGATGAGCATACATTTTTTATCTGCGGTGAAGTTGGCGTTACGCTTCTGGGTTCAACAGTGACGAACACAACTGTTGCGGTAAATTCACCCTGGGAAGGAAGCTTTTTTACCTGTGAAAAAACTCCCAGTGGCGAAATCTTCATGGGAGGTCTGCGTGGTCAAGCCTTCCTGACAGGTGACGAGGCAGCTACCTGGCATCCGGTAGAGAAGCCAGAGACGGGTTCTATCGTTGACTCGATTACTCTATCTGACGGACGTTTCCTTATCTTGGTGCAGAACGGGCAGTTACTGGTTAGTTCCGACAATGGTCATTCCTTCAAGTTGGTCAAGGAAGGGCTCGGCCAGAGCAGCTCGGTTGCGGAAGTAGATCCAAACACTGTTCTTGTAGCCAGTTTTAGGGGCATACAAAAAGTGAGTTTGGCAGAGTAAACGAAGAGAATAATGCTTGGAGTACTAAACCATGGCACATGCTGAAAATAATGATTTACCGGTAGTCGCTGATATCAAGGATTTTGATGCTCAGTCCGGCACCTTCCTCGAAAAACTATTTTTTAATAACAGGGTGTTGGTGGTCTCACTTTGTGCAATTGCGACCGTTGTCTTTGGCTATTTCGCCTTGCAGCTTGAGATCGCTGCAGGGTTTGAAAAACAACTGCCGAAGGAACACCCGTACGTTCTCAACTATAACGAACATAGAGGCAACCTGCCCGGTGGTCTCGGTAACAACCTGAGGGTTGTCGTCTCGACCACGGCCGATACCATCTATACCAAGGAGTTCCTCAAGGTACTTGAGCTTACCAGTGAAGAGTTGTTTTTTATTCCTGGCGTTGACCGCAACTCGATGAAATCACTGTTTACGCCCAACACCCGGTGGAAAGTTGTAACCGAGGAAGGGTTTGCCGGTGGGCCTGTTGTCCCGGGTAACTACGATGGCTCTCCCGAAACTATCGAGGCGTTAAAAACCAATGTGCAGCGGGCCGGCATTACCGGTGATCTGATCGCCAACAACGAAAAGTCATCAGCCATTATTGTGCCGTTGAGGGACATTAACCCCGAGACCGGTGAACCGCTCGATTATGCAGACCTCAACAGTAAGGTTGAGGCTATTCGTGCCAAGTTTACCGGTGAGAACGTGGGTGATACGGAACTCGACAAGGCGATTGCCGCTGCGGGCGGTCCGGACATGGTTGATTTCCACGTCATTGGTTTCGCCAAGATGGTCGGCGACCTGATTGAGGGTATCAAGGTGGTTATGGGCTTCTTTGCCGCTGCCGTTGCCATTGCTACCCTGCTGTTGTACCTCTATACCCACTGCTTCCGTTCAACACTCATGACTATTGCCTGTACTGTAATCGCAGTCGTCTGGCAGTTGGGCATACTGCGACTCCTGGGCTATTCTCTGGATCCGTTCTCTATCCTGGTACCCTTCCTTGTTTTCGCCATCGGCGTCAGCCACGGGGCCCAGAAACTCAATGGTGTGCTGCAGGATATGGGTCGCGGCACCTGCGCCTATGTGGCTGCGCGCTACACTTTCCGTCGCCTGTTCCTGGCCGGTGTAACCGCATTGCTGTCGGACGGCGTTGGCTTTGCCGTGATGATGATTATCGCCATCCAGGTGATTCAGGATCTGGCTATCACTGCCAGTATCGGTGTGTTGGTGTTGATCTTTACCAACCTGATTCTTACGCCGATTCTGCTCTCCTATACCGGTGTCGGTAAAAAAGCGGTGAAGCTTGCCAGCAGGCCCCACAAGTCCATGGAAGAGATGAACCCAATGTGGCGCTTCCTGCTGCTGTTCACCAAGAAAGGGCCAGCAGGCATTGCCATCACTATCAGTGTCATCGTCGCTATTATGGGCCTGCAGGTAACTAAAGACCTGAAGATCGGAGACCTCGACCCAGGTGCACCCGAACTGCGTCCCGATTCACGTTATAACCAAGACGTGGCCTACATGTCGGAGAACTACTCGGTAAGTACGGATATTTTCGCAGTCATCGTCAATACACCACCCGATACCTGTGCCGAGTACGACAAGTTTGCGCTTGCCAACGAATTGGAATGGCGCCTGCGTCAGCTCGAAGGGGTGGACGATGTGCGCGGACTTAACACCCGGGTGCGTACGGTCGCGTCGGGTGTGAACGAAGGTTATCCGAAGTGGAATGCACTCTTTGCCAACCAGGGAACCATCAACTACGCGGTTTCCGAACTGGTAACGCTGAACATGGTTGATCCCGCCTGTTCGACCTATGCGATGATGGTCTATCTGGCCGACCACAAGGCTGAGACACTGACCCGCGTCGTGAATACCCTCGAGTCATTCCGAGAAGAGTTTGGCGACGAAGGCCTTGAAGTTGAGTTTATGGGGGCTGCCGGTAGTGCCGGTTTCGCTGCCGCGACCAACATCGTGGTGAAAAAGGCCAATACCGAGATGCTGTACTACGTGTATGCGGCGGTAACCTTCCTCTGTATGCTGACCTTCCGCTCTGTTACCGGTGTGGTCTGTGCAATTCTGCCCTTGATGTTCACTTCTATCTGCTGTGAGGCATTGATGGTATTCCTCGGCATGGGGGTCAAGGTTGCGACATTGCCGGTAATTGCGCTGGGTGTTGGTATCGGTGTTGACTACGCTCTCTATGTGTTAACGGTGATACTGCAGAAAGAGCGCGCCGGGCTGGATCTCACGACGGCCTACTATGAGACCATTAACTTCACCGGTCGTGTTGTGGCACTGATTGGTGTGACGCTGGCATCCGGTGTAATCACCTGGTTCTGGTCACCGATCAAGTTCCAGGCTGATATGGGTCTGTTGCTTGCCTTTATGTTCATCTGGAACATGTTTGGCGCACTGATCTTGATGCCCTCACTGGCGGCTTTCCTGATCAAGCATAAGGAAGAAGAAGCGCCGGCATAGCTTTCAGCTGATAAGTCTTAAAAAGGCCCGAAGGTAAAACTTCGGGCCTTTTTTGTGCTGTCTGTAACTGCATTCTGTTCATTCAAGTAAGCCCTGTGATCGATTTTTTTCGGCTTAAAGGCATAATTAGCTTTGCTCTGGGTCGTATTTAAATGCGATACCCGTTTGCTATAGTTCAATCCTGTATCGGCTGAGTTCCCCTACAGATAGTGGTATTATTCGCAGCCTCACACTTTATGGTTTGCGGATGGGGTTTTCGCAGCCAACCCTGTCCGCTTTGTCGGGACGCATGTTTGAAAAGGTCTTCACGGGTCTATGGACTTTTTGAATTCAGTTATTGATTGGTTTGCCAGCTATGGAAGCTATGTCATTGTTCCGTTTATCTCGGCACTGGCGGGCTGGGGAACCAATTGGCTCGCCATCAAGATGACCTTCTACCCGCTGAATTATATCGGCAGGTTCCCGTTTGGCTGGCGGGGCGTGGTGCCCTCTAACACGCGCAAATTCGCGGCCGGTATGGTGGATACCACTATTGGCAGGATGGGCGGGTTGTCGGCGCTGAAATCTGCCGTTGACATGGATCGGCTGAAGGGGCGGGTGCTGGAAGTGGCGATACCCCTGATTCCCGAGGCTGTGCACGGTCTGATGCGAGATCGCAATCGCATTCTTTGGGAAAACCTCCCGGCACCGACCAAGAAGCTGGTATACCAGATCGTCGAAGATGAAGTAAAAAGCGGCATCGACGTACTGTCCGATGAAATTGGCAACCAGTTGGAAAGGTTGCTTGATCTCCGTGAACTTGTGGTCACCAAGTGTGAGGAAAACCCCGACCTGTTGAACCGGATGGTTTTTGCCTGTTCACAGAAAGAGTTGACCTTTCTCACTCACTCCGGCCTTGCTTTCGGTTTTATGTTTGGAACCATTCAAACCCTGTTCTGGTTCTTTTTTCCCTACTGGTGGGTGCTGCCCTTTTTTGGCGTGATTGTTGGCACCATGACGAACTGGATTGCTATACAGCTCATCTTCAGCCCCCTGGAACCGGTTAAAATTGGCCCGTTTGTCTTCCAGGGGCTTTTTTTGCGCCGCCAGGACGAGATAGCAGTGGAGTACAGCAAGGTTCTGACGGAACAGATCATTACGGGTACCGAGGTGGTTCACACGCTGTTTCACGGCAAACGGCGCGACCGCACGATGTCACTGCTGAGAACCCATATATCAAGTATTATGGAGTCCCAGCTGATCATCCAGCTGATTACCCAGGCGACTATGGGCCCCGAGGGCTATGCTGACTTCAAGGATGCGGCTTTGGAAACCTCTATAAAGTACACGGAAGAGCTGGCCGAAGACCGGGTGTTCAATAGAATTCAGGCTGAGTCAATACAGGCTATGCTGAACGAGAAAGTCAGACAACAGACCCCGGAAGAGTTCCAGAACCTGGTGCGGCCGATCTTCCACGAAGATGAGTGGATTCTGGTTGCTATTGGTGGTCTGCTTGGTGGCCTGGTTGGCTGGGCTCAACTTGTCTGGCTTTTCGGCGATATGTTGCTCAAAACTGTTGTGGCGTGATGTTGATGGTTCCTGCCAACCTATCCGTCCGCTGGCAAGTAGGGCTATCGGGCAACAAACGATCTCCGTATAATCGACTCTTTTTTCAACAATCGGACATGTCATGAGTTATCAGGTCTTAGCGCGCAAATGGAGGCCTCGCTATTTCAGCGAGATGGTCGGCCAGGAGCACGTGCTGCAGGCGCTCATCAATGCCCTCGACAACAACCGCCTCCACCATGCCTATCTGTTTACCGGCACCCGTGGTGTTGGCAAGACAACGATTGCACGCATCCTTGCAAAATGCCTCAACTGTGAGAAGGGTGTCAGCTCAAAACCCTGTGGAAAATGCAGCGCCTGTGTCGGGATTGCCGAAGGACGTTTTGTTGACCTTATAGAGGTGGATGCAGCTTCTCGCACCAAGGTCGAGGACACCCGGGAACTGCTGGAAAATGTCCAGTATGCGCCGACGGCCGGCCGCTACAAGGTGTACCTTGTGGACGAGGTACACATGCTTTCAGGCCACAGTTTCAACGCGCTGCTGAAAACGCTGGAAGAACCACCACCCCATGTCAAATTCCTGCTGGCGACAACGGATCCGCAAAAGTTGCCGGTTACCGTGCTCTCCCGTTGTCTCCAGTTCAACCTGAAGAATATCGGTCCCGAACGAATTGTGGATCATCTCAGGCTGATCCTTGAGCAGGAAAACGTGCCCTTCGAGGAAAACGGCATTTGGTCGCTGGCCCGTGCCGCCGAGGGGAGCATGCGCGATGCCCTGAGTCTGACTGACCAGGCCATTGCCCACGGGGGAGGCAAGCTCACCGACGCCGAAATCTGCGCAATGCTTGGCACCATCGATTTGTCTGCAGTGATTGACATTGCCAATGCGCTTGCAGCCAGGGATGGAGTCTCAGCCTTGCAGCAGGTTGAAAAGATGGCAGAGCATGCCCCTGATTTTGCGGCCGCCCTGGCTGAACTGACTTCAGTGTGGCACCGGGTGGCGATCGCCCAGGTTGTCCCGGACGCGCTCGATAACCGCCACGGTGATCACCGGGCAGTGATTGACCTGGCGACACGCCTGTCGCCTGAAGATGTCCAGTTGTTCTACCAGATTGCCCTGCACGCTCGA
>JBFFTH010000111.1:0-6733 GCA_041571855.1 Porticoccaceae bacterium | reverse complement strand
TTGCAGCCAGATCAAAGGTCTTGTTGCTAAAAAGACTGGATCTTTGGTGTAAGCCGAGACGATAATGACACCCTGTGAGGCCCAATATCAGGCTTCACCTCAACAAAATTATCCTATAGATTTAAACTCCAGAAATGTGATTGAGGACCGGAACACTTTCATGCGGCATTCCTTTCCAGGCGCTGTTTTCCTATTGCTGATTTTTGTCTCAGTTTCAATGCTGCACACCCAGCACTGGCATCTGGATGAAGACGCCCCTGCCAGCAGCTGTTCCATCTGCCTGTCATCGGCCTACAAAGATGTGGCAATGGAAAGCGATGTCTTGCCCCATGCCTCTCCAGTCAAACCCCAACCCGTTACCTTTGCCTCCATGGCAGTGGTTTCAAAAGAAATCCCTGCCAGGCTGTCTCGAGCGCCACCCGCTATTTCCTGATTGATTACCCATTTTATCAATTTGAGCCGGAAGCATACCCGGCTGTTATTTCATGAGAGGAAATAATGACACCTTACAGATTCTTTCCTGTGGCATGCGCGGTTTCCATGCTGCCCACTCCCGCGATTTCCGCAGAGGAAACCGTGATTGAACACTTGATTGTGACCACGACAATACAAAAAACCGAGGCCCAGACCGCGCTGCCGGTCACTGTGCTCCGTGACGACGAGTTGCGGGAACAGGTGGCAGCCAGTATAGGTGATACCCTGGCCAGTATGCCGGGCCTTGCCAATGCCTCTTTTGGCCCAGGGGTCGGGCAGCCGGTAATTCGCGGTCAGCAGGGTCCCAGGGTGACGGTGCTTGAAAATGGTATCGCCGTGGCCGATGCCGCCAGCGCCAGCGCCGATCATCCGGTCAGCGTTGAACCCGTTCTGGCCCGGTCGATTGAAGTATTGCGGGGGCCGGCGACGCTGCTCTATGGCGGAGGTGCTATTGGAGGCGTGGTTAATGTGATCGACAATCGCATTCCCATGCAAGCCGGGGAGGGCCTCAGCGGTGCTATCGAAGCGCGCTATGCCAGTGTCAACGATGAACGCACCGCCGCGGTAATGCTCGAAGGCGGCAATGACCGGCTGGCATTTCATCTCGATGGGCTTACCCGTGTCAGCAATGACCTCGAAATACCCGGGCTGGCCAGCGAAGATGGTCACCCCGAGGACACCACGCGGGGGTTTATCGCTAACTCGGATTCGGATACGCGGGCTTTCACCCTCGGCGGCAGTTTTCTGCTGGAAGACGGATTTATCGGTCTGGCCGTCAGTCATCTGGACAACGAATACGGTGTTCCCCCGGGTGCCCACGGCCATGAGGAAGAACATGAAGGGGAGGAAGAGCAGGATCACGATGGTATCCGGCTGGATGTTGAGAAAACCCGCTATGACCTGAGAGGTGCCTTTGATTTCGACGGCAGCACGCCTGCTGACAGCCTGCGCTGGGCCGTGACCAAAACCAACTACCACCACGATGAAATTGAAGGATCGGGTGAGGTCGGCTCTCATTTCAGCAATGACAGCTGGCAGGCCAGGCTGGAGTTGCCCCATACCCTTTCAGCATCAGTGCACGGGGCCGTCGGCCTGCAGTACGAGAATTCGGACTTTGCTGCGATCGGCGAAGAAAGTTTTATCCCCGAAACAGACATTGAGCGGCTGGGCCTGTTTCTGCTGGAGAGCATCGAGCATGGGTCGATAATCTACGAGGCCGGTCTGCGACTGGATCGGGATGAGCTTGAAACCCAGGATGACGATGCGAGTTTTAATAGCCTGAGCATGTCCGCTTCAGCACTGTGGGTCACGGATAGCCCCTGGTCACTGGGCGTTGCGTTTTCCCGGGCAGAGCGTGCACCGGTAACTGAGGAGCTTTTCTCCAACGCCGGCAATGGCCTGGCTGATCTTGTGGTGCATGGCGCAACAGGACTGATCGAACTCGGTAATCCCGAGCTTGATGCCGAGCAGTCAAACAACCTGGATATTACTCTGGGCTATGAATCAGAGCGACTGCAGGGCTTTGTAACTGCCTACCAAAATCGTGTAGTGGATTATATTTATCTGGCCGATACCGGACTTTCCCGGGAAGACGTACCCCTGTTCCAGTACCAACAGCAGGATGCCGAGTTTACCGGGCTGGAGTTCGAGTTGAACCTGCCCCTGGGGCATATTGATGGTGCAGACCTGGGCCTGAAGTTCTTTGGCGATGCGATCCACGGCACGCTGGACGGCGGGGGGTTTGTGCCGCGCATGCCGCCACAGCGGCTGGGGAGCCGGCTGGATGTTCAAAAAGGAGGTTTTTCGGCATTTCTGTCGGTATTGGAGGCAAAACCTGTTGCCGATACGGCTGAATTTGAAACCGCCACGGGTGGTTACACGCGCCTCGATGCCGGTATCAACTTCCGGCTGCAGCAGAGCCAGTTCAGTGAGAGCCTGCTGTTTCTGAGGCTGAAAAACCTCAGCGATGAAGAAATCAGATCCAGTGTTTCCCTGCTGAAAGATCGTGCTCCCGAAGCAGGGCGGTCGATTGAGGCCGGTATCAGGCTGCGCTTTTAAGCAGGCAATAAATGGCATGCCTGTGCGCTGATTTCTTTTAAGGCAGCCTGGTCAGTGTTAATCCGCTGCGCGCTCAAATACGGCTTCAAGTCGCAGCTTGACGCCCGCAACACCGTCGCGGTCGCTGTGGTCCTCGTACTTGTTCCAGCGATAATAAGGCTGGATTTCGTAGTATAGCCAGGGCCGGAGGATGTTCTGGCGATAGCGAAAGCCAACCCCGAAGCTGTTATCCACGGCTTCCGGTTCCGGCTGCGTCTGCCCGTTTACTGAAATGTAATAGGCAATCGCCTGTTTGTCGCTGAGCCGTTGATTCAGGGCCAGGCTGCTGTTCCAGTCAACGCCGTGTTCCTCTTCCTCCCAGTCCACTTTGTTGTTCCATGACAGCACCCTCTTTTCATCCATGATTTTGTCAAATTCCAGCCGGGTGCGGGAACTGGCGCCTTCTCCACCCTTGTAGCCTGCCTCCACGCTGAATCGCCTGGTAAGCTCATCGGTAACCGGATGCCGGTGACGGTATCTGACGGAGCCTTTCGGGTTGCCGGAAGATGTCAGTCCAAGCTTTGTATCTATCCGGTAATGCTTTTTTTCTGCTGCGGTGAATTGCAGCGCCACATCGTCGGGGGAGTCCTGCTCGTCAACATTGAGGTCGTCACGGCTGTCGTCCTCGTCATCCTGAAACAGCAGGCTGAGCCTTTTGTTGAGCGCCGGCAGGCGAATCTTGCCGCGCAGCGAGATATCGTCCTCGAAGTCGTTGTTTTCATCCCAGGAGCCTTCCAGTCTCAGCCGCACGGTTGAATAGGGCGCTTCTTCTTCCATTCTTGAATCGCCGAAAAAGCCGTCAAACCATTCGGCGATATTGTCTGCGTGATGCACCACAAAGCCATGGGTGCTATCGAGCCAGGCATTATCGTTTTCAGTAGTGGTCGGTTTTGCTTCTTCAGCAACAGCCGTTGCTGAAATCAACAATGCTATGGTCGTGGCTGCTTGACGTTTCATCGGAGAACCTCTCAGTAACGGCCCTTTTCTTATTTTTGACCTTGTTGCGAAGCGGGGTCGTGAAAGTTGGAATAAATGGATCAAGTCTATCCTACTACGAATGCCGGGATATGCTAACCCTGTCGGCCCAAAAAGATCGACAGAAGAGACCGCCGAAGAAGCGGGTACTAATTCTTAGTACAAATTCTGCACGGGCCGTAGAGAGAAACCTGTTTTCGTCGCTGCCCGCCTGCCTGGTGACGTGACCCAGCCGCTCAAATCATACTTCGAAGTGGGTATCCAGTTTTTTGGCCACCAACTGGTTTTTCAGCCGCACGTAGTGGGGAACACCGTTCCTGAAAGGCGGGTAATCCTCGCCCTGGATCAACGGTTTCAGGTAGTCAATGCCAGCCTGGGAAATACCGTAACCATCTTCAGAGATAAACTCCTTCGGCATCATTTTTTCGACATTGGCAACCTGATCCAGAGGCGCTTCGCCGATATGCCAGGCATACTCGGCTCCCTGTTCCCTGATGATCGAAGCCATAACGGCATTTTTACCCTGCAGGGCAAATTCAACTGCCTTGTGTCCAACCGCATAGGCCTGTTCAACATCGGTCGCAGAGGCAATATGGCGGGCCGCGCGCTGCAGATAGTCTGCCAGTGCCCAGTGGTACTTGTAACCCAGGTTTTCCTTGATCAGCTCCGCCAGGGTTGGAGCAACACCCCCCAACTGCTTGTGGCCGAAGGCGTCGGTGTGGGCAGATGCTGCGATCAGTTCACCGTTCTCGTAGGCGGTGCCTTCAGAGGCAACAATCACGCAATAGCCCTTTTCTTTTACCGTGGCATCCACACGCGCCAGGAAGTCTGCTTCAACAAAAGGCACTTCCGGCATCAGGATGATATGGGGTGGATCGCCGGCGCTCCTGGCTGCCAGGGCACCGGCCGCGGCGATCCAGCCCGCGTGGCGGCCCATGACCTCCAGAATGAAAATCTTGGTGGAAGATTCGCACATGGAAGCGACATCCAGGCTGGCCTCCATGGTGGATACGGCAACGTATTTTGCAACCGAACCAAAGCCGGGGCAGCAGTCGGTGAATGGAAGGTCGTTATCCACGGTTTTGGGGACATGGATGGCCTGAATTGGATAACCCATTTTCTCGGACAACTGGGAAATCTTGAGGCAGGTATCAGCAGAGTCGCCACCGCCGTTGTAGAAGAAGTAGCCGATATCGTGGGCTTTAAATACATCAATCAGGCGCTCGTATTCGGCGCGGTTTTGTTCCAGGCTTTTTAACTTGTAACGGCAGGAGCCAAAAGCGCCCGACGGGGTATGCCGCAGGGCGGCAATATCCTCTGCAGATTCAAGGCTGGTGTCGATCAGCTCTTCCCTCAGGGCGCCGATAATTCCGTTGCGGCCGGCGTACAGTTTGCCAATCCTGTCTGGATGCTCGCGTGCAGCTTCAATCACTCCGCAGGCGGAGGCGTTGATCACAGCCGTGACGCCTCCCGATTGGGCGTAGAAAGCATTTTTCTTTCGCATGATGGCAGACTCCCTGAGTTTTTTTGGCACCTCAGGATAATACTTCAGTTGCTGAGCAATTTCATGAAAACAAAGGGATTGATCTGGCAAAAAGCTGTATTTCAGGTATGTTGTCGCCACCCGATTGTAATTTTAGAGTCAGGCATTTATGCACATTCACATTCTCGGTATTTGCGGAACCTTCATGGGCAGCCTCGCGCAGCTGGCAAAGGCCAGCGGGCACCGGGTGACCGGAAGCGATGCCGGTGTCTACCCGCCGATGAGTACCCAGCTGGAGCGGGCAGGTATCGAATTGATTGAGGGTTACGACCCTGCCCAGCTGGACCCGGCACCGGATTTGGTGGTGATTGGCAATGCCCTGTCGCGCGGCAACCCGGCGGTGGAGTATGTGTTGCAGAAGGGAATCCGCTATATCTCCGGCCCCCAGTGGCTTGGAGACCAGTTCCTAAATGACAGGTGGGTGCTGGCGGTTTCCGGGACGCACGGCAAAACCACCACCACCAGCATGCTGGCCTGGGTGCTGGAGTACGCCGGCCTGAAGCCCGGCTTCCTGATCGGCGGCGTGCCGAAAAATTTCGGCGTTTCGGCGCGACCGGGTGATTCCATTTTTTTTGTTGTCGAGGCCGACGAGTATGACAGTGCTTTTTTTGACAAGCGCTCCAAGTTTGTCCACTACAGGCCGCGGACGCTGGTGATGAATAACCTGGAGTTTGACCATGCCGATATTTTTTCCGACCTGGCGGCGATCCAGACCCAGTTTCATCACCTGGTTCGCACGGTACCCGGCAATGGGCTCATCATTGCACCGGCTGCCGACCAGAATTTGCAGCAGGTATTGGCCATGGGCTGCTGGAGTGAGGTCCAGTACACCGGCGAGGATGGCAGTTGGCAGGCGAGGTTGCTGAAAGAGGATGGCAGCCGTTTTGAAGTGCTGCTCGAAGGCAAAAAAGTCGGCGAGGTCAACTGGACACAGACTGGCTTGCACAACGTCAACAATGCCCTGGTTACCATTGTCGCCTCTCGTCATGCGGGTGTAGACCCGGAGCTGGCCGCGCAAGCGCTGTCCCGCTTTGAGGGGGTGAAGCGGCGCATGGAGTGTCTGGCCACCATTGCCGGGGTAAAAATCTACGATGATTTTGCCCACCACCCCACAGCCATAGCGACCACCTTGAGTGGTTTGCGCAAAAGTGTTGGTGGTGAAAAAATTGTCGCAGTCATAGAGCCCCGCTCCAATACCATGAAGCTGGGTATTCACAAGTTGGAGCTGGCTGCGGCCACTGCCGATGCGGATTGCGCGCTGTGGTACCAGCCGGATACTATCGACTGGTCTCTGCAGGACGTGGTATCAGGTGGCCCTGTGCCGGCAGCAGTGGAGGACGATCTCGACAGTTTGCTGACAAAAACGCTGTCACAAATTGACAGCAGCAGGCCAACCCACATTGTGATAATGAGTAATGGTGGTTTTGGCGGTTTCCATCAGAAACTGGTGGCTGAACTCGAGAAAATTAATCCTCGCAGGAATTGATTCATAGGGGTCAGAGCCGTTTAGCAAGAGCCGTTTAGCATTTCGTCCCCCATTTACTAAGGCTGGTACAGCGATGAAGAAGATAACATTGGCCATGACAGGAGCGTCCGGCGCCCAGTACGGACTGCGCCTGCTGGAGTGCCTGGTGCAGGCTGACT
>JBFFTH010000110.1:0-6769 GCA_041571855.1 Porticoccaceae bacterium | reverse complement strand
GCGTTCACCTGTCGGAATGTCTCCACCTCTGACGCGGTTATACCCTGCAAGGTGATCCTGGTAGCGCTTGTTGAAGAGATTTTCTACACCGGCGCGCAGGGACAGATGACCAGAAAACGGGTATTCGCCACCGAGATTGACAAGACCGTAACCGGCAGATTTTTCCTCTTCATTGTATTCGGCTACCCGATGTTGTCTGGCGTAGACAACAGACTCCACACTCAATTGCAATTGTTCCCGGTTGTAGTGGAGTGCCAGGCGATTGTTGAGGGGCGCAATGCGGTAGAGATTGTCATTGCTGGTCTTATTTTCACCGCGGACATAACTCAGGTTCCCCTCCAGAGAGAAGTGCTCTGACAGCTGATAACCGTAACTGATATCCATGCCGTACATTTCGGCGTCAACATTGTCAAACATCAGCGCCGGTTTACCCCCCATCATATTGCTGATCATATTTGCAGTCATATCGGTGGAGGCGACACCCAGGATGTAATCGTCGATGCGGCGGTAGAAAACCTGTGGCGAGAGCCATGCCCCGCCAGGAGACCAGTTGAGGCCGAAATTGAGCTCATGGGAGGTCTCGCTATCCAGCCCCAGGTTGCCGATATAATTGCGTCCATCAGCCAGGCCGCCGGTAGATTGCATCGGCAGCCACAGGTAGCGCTCCTGATAGGATGGAGCCCTGCTTTTGATCCCCGCTGCCAGTACCAGGTTGAGATCTTCACCCAAATCGGTGGCTGCTTTGAAAACGGCGTCGATATTCTCATCGGTGAGGCTGCGGTCAGCACTGTTGAAGCGGTTTTCGAGAGTTGCAGCACTTGCCGCCATCATCCCCATCAAGCCACTGGCAACAACGGGCCCCGCATCGGCTTCAACCCGGTTGTAACGCAGCCCGGTTTCGAACTGCCAGTTGCCGAGCGGGTTTTTCCACTCGGCAAAAAGCCCGAAAATCTTGCGCTCGACATCATTGAAGTTGTGAACCAGAAAAAGAGCATTATTGTGATTTGAGATTTCGCTGTTATGGGTAGAGTCGGTGCCATCGAGCCCAAAGCTGAAAAATCCCTTGTTAACAGGCGTGGATGCCGCCAGGCTCCAGCTGAAACCGTGAGCGGTAGCATGGTTTGAGCGGTAATCCATCATTGCCATGGGCGGCACTCGATAGCTGAAATTGTCCATGCCGTGATCGACGTGGCTGTAGGAGAGTTTGCCGCTGAGGGTGAAGTCGCCAAGTTTGCTGTTGCCGGAAACCCCGACCAGATCGCTATCGATAAAACGGATATCCATTGGCAAAGCCGGCGTGCCGGTATCCCTTGTATCCAGCTTGCCAAAATATAACAACAGGTCGTTATCCATACCCTGCCAGCCATAGCTGAGGTCGTAGCGACTGCGGCGGTAGAAGGTATTCTCGATGGTGTCGCCTCCTCCAATTCTGCTGTCATTGCCTTCGTCCAGGCTGGCCAGGGCCGAAACTTTGTGATCTCGATTGGCGAGAGTGGCTTTAACGCCGTGGGAGCCGCCATCGCTATTGCTGTTAAAGCGACTGCTCAGGCCTATTTGAAGCGCTGCATCATCATTCACCCTGAAATTGCCACGATCCAGCTCGGCATCGAGATGGCCGCCCAGGGTTTCCTGTCCTGCGCTTACCGGGGCGATTCCCCTTTCAATCGACAATTTCTTCATAAGAATTGGCGGTGTATAGCTCAAAGGTGTATCCATGGAATTGGGACCACCGGTGAGGGCGGGGCTGTGATCGAGATGGATACTGAGGCGGTTGCCGTACAATCCGCGGTACTGGGCAATCCCGGTAATTGGCCCATTGCTGTTGACATTGGCACCGGGGATTTTTTTCAGCAGGCCGGCAACATCCAGCGGGGCGGATTCAAAATTATTGCTGAGTTCAATTTTTTCCGGGGCAGAGTGTTTTTCCCTGACGACTATTTCTTCAATTTCTGTGTGGTCAGAGAGTGTCGTTTGGGATATCAGCAGAAAAGCAACAGACAGCGAAGCAGTGCGCACAATTGTCTCCATTCGGTGGAATTGCGCGGCATCTTACAGAAGCTCGTTTACATTTTGGATGCGACAAATTGTCGCAGCGTAAAGTGCTCCGGATTACTGTTTCGGAACGACTTTTTTCAGTTTGCGTTTCGCCAGACGCAGACCGGTCCAGGCGATTACGGCAACCAATGGCAGGCTCAGACCCTGGATCAGGGTTACATCCACCGGGACCCCCAATTTTTGGGCGGACTTCAACAGGTATCCCAGCAGCCCGGTGCCGTAGTAACTGATGGCGACGATGGAGAAGCCTTCAACGGCCATTTGCAGCTGAACCTGCATGCGGGCCTGCCTTTCCATTGATACCAGCATTTCCTGGGTCTGTTTTCTGTTGACAATATCGACCCTGGTGTTGAGTAACCGGACCGTTCTGCTGATTCTGTCCGAGATGGTCTGGATGCGAAGCTCCGCCGCTTCGCAGGTGCGCATCGCTGGCCCAAGGCGCTTGCTCAGAAAAACAGTGATGCGCTCGGCATTGTGCTGGATTTCCTCTCGCACCTCCACGAACCGTTCCTTGACAATACGCCCATAGGCCTTTGACGCTGCAAAACGGTATGCCGAAGTTGCCGCGATATGCTCTGCCTGTGCGGCGATATCGGTCAGGGAGACAAGCAGCTCTTCCTGCTCGTCTGTCCCCGGGTTGGCTGCCAGCCTGGAAATGACGTCATCAAGATCGGACTCGAGATCATTGGCGGCGCGCATGACGTCCCGTGCAACAGGCAGGCCGAGCAGTGCCAGCATCCGATAGCTTTCAATATTGACCAGGCGGTGAATAAGCCTGCCCAGGCGGCTGTCCGATATACCGTGGTCGATGATCAGAAAGCGGATGAAACCCTGCCGGTCCTGGTGAAAACTGGTCCAGACAGAGGCAAAACGATCAGACATCCAGCCGCCGACAATGGTTTCGCTGCCGAACAGGCCAGCCGCCAGATGGTATCCATCCTCTCCCGCCAGACTGCTCTCGGGCACAACCTCGATTTGTACTGAGGCAAGAAGACCCTGTTGCAGGTGCTGGCTGAACTCCCCGGGCAGAAAGGATTCTGCAGATTGTGAGAATAAGGGTGTGGAATTGCCGGGCACGGCAACGGTGTAGCTGGTTGCCTCGGTGTGTTGCTCCCACTTGATGGTGGCCGGGCCCGCCTGGGCTATGTGAAAACGGCCACTTTCGGCAGGTATGGACTGCCCGGCTTTCTCGCACATGCTGGCAAATATCTGCCGTTCCCTGTCCGCGTCTACCTCGCCGGTAAGCTTCAGGAACTGGCAGATGCGCGCCGGCGAGCTCAATTGCATGTCAGGTCGCGCGTGGAGTTCATTGTTCAGTTGTTTGGCAAGATCTGTCATGGGTTTCCTCCCGGCGGCAGAGAATAATGCCCTGTATTGGTCGATTGCACAATTGTCGCTGCCTGAGGAGGGATGACCTTTGCAGATCAGCTATAAGTTTTCTTCAATGCCGCTATAATCGCCGCCACCTTTGTTGTATTGACAATTTCACATGAGCAATTTTTTGCAAGAAGTCGCCAAACGGCGCACGTTTGCCATTATCTCCCACCCGGATGCCGGTAAAACCACCATCACGGAAAAGCTTTTGCTGTTCGGCAACCTGATCCAGGTGGCGGGTACCGTAAAGGGCAAAAAAAGTGACCGCCACGCTACCTCTGACTGGATGCAGATGGAAAAGGAGCGGGGCATTTCGGTGACCTCTTCCGTGATGCAGTTTCCCTACAGTGGTTGCACGGTAAATCTGCTGGATACACCGGGTCACGAGGATTTTTCCGAGGACACCTATCGCACGCTGACGGCGGTCGACTCTGCGCTGATGGTGATCGACGGTGCCAAGGGGGTGGAGCAGCGTACGATCAAGCTGATGGAAGTCTGCCGTCTGCGCGATACGCCGATCATTTCCTTCGTCAACAAGCTGGACCGGGATATACGCGATGCCGTCGAGTTGCTCGACGAAATTGAAGAGGTGCTCGATATCGCTGCTGCCCCTATTAACTGGCCGCTGGGGATGGGTAAGGAGTTCAAGGGTGTATACAACCTCTACACGGACACTATTCATGTCTACCGGCAGGGGCAGGGGCACACCATTCCCGAAGATATCCGCATCGAGGGGATAGATTCAGCAGAAGCATCGGAGCTGCTCGGCTCCTATGCGGACGATATCCGTGATGAGATCGAACTGGTGCGCGGAGCCACCAATGAATTCGATCTGGAAATGTTTCTGGCCGGTCAGCTGACCCCGGTATTTTTTGGGACTGCGCTTTCCAACTTTGGCGTGCGGGAAATGCTGGATCATTTTGTGCAGTGGGCGCCGCAACCGCAGTCGAGGCAAACCCGGCAGCGCACGGTTGAGCCCACCGAAGAGAGCTTCGCCGGGTTCGTGTTCAAGATTCAGGCCAACATGGATCCAAAGCACCGTGACCGCATCGCTTTTCTGCGCGTCTGCTCCGGAAAGTACCAGAAGGGAATGAAAATGAAGCATGTCCGTCTGGGCAAGGATGTGCGGGTTTCGGATGCCTTCTCTTTCAAGGCAGGTGAAAGGATCGCCGTGGAAGAGGCGATCTCAGGAGATATTATCGGACTGCACAATCACGGCACTATCCAGATCGGCGACACCTTTACTGAGGGTGAGGCACTTAAATTTACCGGCATTCCCAATTTTGCCCCTGAACTGTTTAAACGCATCCGCCTGCGCGATCCTCTAAAAATGAAGCAACTCCAGAAAGGCATCCAGCAGTTATCGGAAGAGGGCAGCACACAGGTGTTCTTTCCTCTCAATAACAATGACATTATTGTCGGTGCCGTGGGGCAGTTGCAGTTTGACGTGGTGGCTTACCGCCTGCGGGACGAGTACGGTGTGGAGGCGATTTACGAGCCGGTTAATGTGTATACTGCACGCTGGATAGAAAGCGATGATCCGAAGAAAGTCGAGGAGCTAAAGCGCAAGGCGCCGGAGGGTGTTGCCGTGGATGGCAGTGGGCATCTGACCTATCTGGCGTCCACCCGTGTTAACCTGTCCTTGACAGAGGAGCGCTATCCAGAAATTGATTTCCAGGCCACAAGAGAGCACTGATCTCAATGAACGAAAAATTGCCGCTGATAACTGATAATGATGTCCCATCCTACCACCGCGGAAAGCGAGGCGCCTTCAGCCGATGGCTGGGCCGGTCGATCCTGCGACTGATGGGCTGGGAAGTCGAGGGTGTCTTCCCCCAGCAGAGAAAGCTGATAATCGTTGCTGCACCGCATACGTCCAACTGGGACTTTGTCTTCGGCATGGCTGCGATACTGGCCCTCAACCTGCACTGTAACTGGATGGGCAAGCACACTATATTCCGCAAGCCTTTTGCGGGCATGATGCGCTGGCTGGGTGGAATCCCGGTCTATCGGGAGCGCCCCGAGGGTATTGCCGAGCAGATGGCGGGTCACATCAAAAATGCAGATGCCATGCTGCTGGTTATTACCCCGGAGGGAACCCGCAGCAAGGTCGAGAACTGGAAAACCGGGTTTTTGCGAATTTCCAGCGCGGCCGAGTGCGACATACTGCTAGCCTCCCTGGACTTTGCCAAAAAACGCATTCGCGTTGGCGATGTTTTCTCGACGAGCAATGATGTTGAGCAGGATGTGACCAGGGTCAGGGAATACTTCTCACAGTTTACCCCCAGGCATCCTGACCGCTTTTAGCCTCACAACCCATGGGCTGGAGTTGTTGAATCCTGCTGTAAGGGGCTGAATGGGCCGCATGTTGCGATTCAGCAGCTGCAACAGGCTCTCCGGATTGTTCCTTCGGGGTGGTGTTAAACAACAGTAATTGATTTTTTACAGCGGGTTTACTGACGATGAAATCTCCCTTTTCAAATGCAATGGTCACCACTGCGGCAATTGTTGTTGTGATTGCCGGAATGAAAATGGCGGAATCGCTGCTGGTGCCCTTCCTGTTGTCGGTATTTATTGCGCTGATACTTTCGCCGGTAATGAACTGGCTGAAGAGCAAGGGAATCCCAGCCGCAATTGCGATTGGCCTGGTCGTGCTGGTGGTGATCCTGCTCAACTGGCTTTTGGGGCTTCTGGTTGGATCATCAATCAGTGATTTCCGACAAAATCTGCCTGAATACCAGGAGCGTCTCTACAGCGTTGGCAAGTCATTCGCAGAGTGGATGTCCAGCAAGGGAATCAAGCTGGATCCGGAGCAGTTGAGGGACCGGTTTGACCCGGCGATATTCATGCATCTGGCCGGTAACACCATGTCCTCTTTTGGCAATGTCATGGCCAATGCCTTTCTGATTCTGCTGACCGTCGTCTTCATCCTGGCCGAGGAGGACAGCTTTACTGACAGGCTGAAGCGCAATCGTGTCGGTTCCGAGGTAACCTCTGAGTCACTGGAAAGGTTTGCCGAAAGCGTCAATAGCTATATGGCGATCAAGACGCTGTTGAGCTTGCTGACCGGTGTCCTGGTTGTGATCTGGCTGTTGATTCTCGGTGTAGACTACCCGGTGATGTGGGGGCTGCTGGCTTTTGTTCTCAATTTTGTGCCAAATGTCGGTTCCATTATCGCCGCTGTGCCCGTGGTATTGCTGGCGCTGATCCAGCTGGGGCCACTCCATGCCGGGCTGACAGCAGCGGGTTATGTGGTTGTCAATGTCGGCGTGGGCAACATGCTTGAGCCCAGGTGGATGGGATCGGGTCTGAATCTTTCGCCGCTGGTGGTTTTCCTGTC
>JBFFTH010000109.1:0-6866 GCA_041571855.1 Porticoccaceae bacterium | reverse complement strand
TGCTTTGGTGGTATGGCCGTATGGGATCAGTCGGCCGCTGGGGTGTTTCAGGTAGCCCAGGCCGCGCGGATCGATGACCAGATCCCTGGGAATTGCCGCTGCCCTTCGGGCCGCAGTCCAGTGGGACACGACCTGGTCGCGCTTGGAAAGTTTTTGATCGCTGTCGGCAATGGTGGCAGGCGCTGTAACAGTCGCAAAAGCCGCCAGTAACAAGTAGATTGCCAGTCTGTTCATTTTCATAACCCGGTAACACGTAAACACTACATTCAGTCTAGGCCAAATAACATGGCCTCGTCGAGCCGGGGACAGCGATCAGAATTGAGATCAATAGACTGTGGTGCAATATCAAATGGAACTGTTATAACAGATAGCGCCATAACGGGGCTGACAATGCTGCTGTTGACAGGTGCCCGTGTTTTACAGGCACTTGTGTTGCGGTCTGTTAGACGCCCTCAACCACGACGACTCGACCCGAACTGCACTCGTCGCGAATGGATTTCAGTCCCTGGTACAGGTCGCTGTAGTAAAATTCGTTAGCTTTCTCCCGAGAGGGGAATTCAAACAACACAATCCGCCGCGGGTTCCAGTCTCCCTCGAGCACCTCGTGTTCACCACCGCGGGCGAGATACTTGCCGCCAGCGGACTCGATCGCCGGTTTTGCCTTAACCATGAATTCCTGGTAGCGCTCAAGATTAAAAATGTCGATATCAAAAATAACGTATGCAGCCATGCGTCTTTCCTTCTTGATTGGATAGAATTTGTACTTTGAGGCTCACAGCTTAGTGGATGATTACAAGGGGTCAAAGCCCTTTTTGGGAATGAGTCGGCAGGAATGAACACCGAATAGGCGCCGCCGCTTGCCGAAGCCTTCTGCCACTCCCTGCAGTTGTAGACTACAAGAGCCAGATATTGATCCGGGACGTTGATTTTCACTTTTCCGCACGGACAGGCGCCTTCCATTTTTGAGGTTTCATTAAACCCTTTGGGCTCGAGTGGTTATATCGAAGTCCGTTTTGCAGCAGCGAAATGGCTGGTAGCGCATTCATCCCCTGCGCCCACTGGTGAAGCATTGTCATCGAACTTGGCGCCTTCCAAGAGGTTGGCCAGCTCAAATAGCAGGAATCCGACCGGCAAAGTTCTAAACAGGGGCGCAAAGAGAAAGCGGACTTCCCCACTGAGCTGACCTCTCGCAAGCACCAGGGAAACGATCGCTAGGAGTAGCAGCACATAGAACAGGTAGATCAGCAGTTTGCCAGATAGGCTCGCTACCCTGGCGGCAGGTCTTTGAAGTGGCTGATCAACGAAGCTGCGCTCTTTCAGAACGTCAATGAATCGAAATACCAGAAATACCGCAATCAGCGGGCCAAGCAGCAAAGGAATCAACCTGTTCGCCAGGCTAGCAAATTGAAAGAGGCCTACCGGGCTCAGTATGTACCTCGTGCCTTGAAGCACGGTCAAAACGGCTAAAAAAATAAGTAGCCCCAATGACAGTAAATATAGTTTTTTCCCCATTTTTCAATCTCCCTTTGAAAATTAACAATTTAAGGGGTCAAAGCCCTTTCTGAACAGCTTTGGCAGGCCTTCCCCGTCTGGCATAACCCACCTTACACTTTAACCGCTGTTGGATTTTTTCCTTAAAGTAGTCATTGCCCAACGGCGTGCCGGTCTGCCATGCTTCCCGAATCCGCCTGATATCCACAGCTTCGATGTGCCCCTTGAATAAAGAGCAATAAGCCCGCTGACACTCCTCAAGTGTAACGCCCAGCCTTTTGTATACAGGGTGAAACCGGAGAAAACGAATCTGCCGGATTCCCGTGTTATGGCAAAAGCTGGACCAGCGATATTGCCCTGGCCGCTCAACCATTCCCGCACGCACTGGATTCAGCTCTATATACCGCATGGCGGTGATAAAATAAGCATCCTCCTGCACCAGGCTGGCTTTATAGCGGCCTTCCCATAGCGACCCACTGCGGCCATATTTGCGATTAATATAGGGTACATAACGCCTGCCAAGAAATTGCATAAACCGGCTCATGGCCGGGGCTTCCGGTGGGGTCACAAGCAGATGGACATGATTGGTCATAAAGACAAACGCATGCACAGGCACCCCATACTTTTGGCTTGCTTGCTTCAGCCAATGGGCATAGGTCGCATAGTCCTGAGCATCGAAAAATATCGCCTGCCGTGAATGCCCGCGTTGAACAACATGCACAGGCACCTCTGGCAGATAAAAGCGTGGCTTTCTTGGCATCGCTCCGTCCCTGGAACAAATCTATTGGCAGGCTAACAAAATTTCTGCCAGACACCAAAATAGTTTTCCGAAAAGGGCTTTGACCCCTTTAATCTAGCGCTGAGCTGCAAAAAGAACATTTAGTTGCTCTTTTATCTATGGAGCTGTAACAGAAGTGACATTCCTTGGTTTCTTTTTCTTCCTGGATCTTTTCTTTTTGGTGTAAACGGTTAATGCCTTTGACCAGTAAGAATGCAAACCAGGAGACGATTAAGAAACTGAAGATTGAGTTTATGAACAAACCATAACTGAGAGTGACAGCCCCGTCTTCATTAGCTGAAGCTAAGGTCAGATATTCTCCTCCTTCCTTCCCGCTTTTCATCACGACAAAGAGATCGGCCAGGTCAACGCCACTGGCGAGCAAGCCCAAAATAGGCGATATAAGGTTATCCACAAGACTGCTGGCTATGGTCGCGAAAGCGCCACCAACAACGATACCAACGGCGATATCTAAAACATTTCCCTTTAAGGCAAACGCTTTGTATTCCTGGATGATTTTTTTCATATTTTCCCAGTTATTGGTTGATGTCTGCCCCTGATCCCCGCGCTCAGCGGGTCAATGGGCTGCAGGAAGGCATTTTTTGGCGACACCCGCAAGCCCATAAAACTTTATTGGGAATGAGTCGTGGTTAAGTCAATTCTGGGCAACGAGGTAATCCCCATAGACACTCAGCTGAGGCGTCACTGGATGCGACGCCGCCACCGCCCTTGGCGAAATTGATTGAGAACTCGTTTGACCTGGGTTTCACTCAGCTCGGAAAGGCAATGACCGGTAGTAAAAAAATCGCTTTTATCGACAATCTTGTCTAAAGCCTCTGCGCCTACTTGTGCCCAGCCCATACTCCAGTTCGCAAACTCACGTTGCTCGATTTCGACCTGCAGGATTTCCCTTACATTTTTATGCCGGGGATCCTGCCGAATCTTTTCAAAAAGCTTCGCGATGGTGCTCGACTCGCCTTCCAGAACCTGAAGAAAAGAGCCATTAACATAGAGCAGGATTCCAGTAACGTGATTCGCCCGATTATTCGTCGTAGACTCAGCCAGCACATCTTTCAGGCATTCGTCATCCACATGGGGACTCAATGCACTAATGTATACCAACTGTTCCAGCATTCTGTTTCACCTCGTTATTAAAGGGGTCAAAGCCCTTTTTGGATAGATTTGGCGGGCCGTCCTCGTCTAGCATAACCCAGCTTGCACTTTAACCGCTGTTGGATTTTTTCCTTGAAGTTGTCATCGAGCGGTGGTGTGCCGGACTGCCATGCCTCCCGAATCCGCCGGATATCCGCATTATGTATCTGCCCGACGAACAGAGAGCAACAACCCCGTTGATGCTTCATATTTACAATGTGTCACTAGCTGTCCGCAACCAGTAATTCCATGGTCATGATGGCGGCGACTTTTGCCCCGAAGGCTATGGCGTTGAGGTCCACCTGATAGTTCGGGCTGTGGTTGGAAAAAGGGAATTCCTGCCCCCTGGCTCTCGCCGCAGCCACCAGCGACGGTTCGGCTGTGCCAATAAAGTCATAGGCTATTTTTACCCCGTCCAGATCCTGCACCAGCATTTGAACATCCTCTGACCCGGTGACGGGCCTGAAGCTGGTGACCAGGGTTTCTTCACCCACAACGCCGGAATCTAACAGCGCCCGGTTAAGGCGCTCCATGAGTGGCGCATCATTGACCAGGGGGGTGTTATAGCCTTTCCGGATGATTGTCGGCAGCTTTTCCTCCGGCATGCCATAGGTGCGGGCAATGCCGTTGCTTACTGACTGCACCCCGTTAAAGAGTTGCTCGTGGGTTTTTGAGCTGAAGAAGCGGAAATTGAGCTTCAGCGTCGCCGTTTCCGGAATCACATTGTTGTTCTCGCCAGCATGGAATGCGCCGACAGTGATGACCCCCATATCTCGCGGATCGAGCAGGCGCGATACAATGGATTGATATTCGCTAACCGCGTAGGCACCCATCAGGATAGGATCCCTGGTCAAGTGCGGCGACGATCCATGCCCGCCAATACCATGGAAGATCACGTCCAGCTGTTCCGACCCCGCCATCAGCATTCCGCCGCTGCCGACCACAACGCCGGTTGGAACAGGCGCGGTATGCAGGGCAAGCAGATATTGGGGTTCGGGTACGGCGTGTTCAGTGAAGAGGCCATCTTCGGCCATGGCTTTCGCGCCCGCGACCAGTTCCTCTGCCGGTTGGGCGAGGAGGATCAGGGTGCCCCGCCACTGGTTGCGCAGTGTCGCCATGGTCCTGGCGAGAGAGATCAGCCAGGTTGTATGGGCATCGTGGCCACAGAGATGGGCAACCGCAGTTTCGCTGCCATCTGGCATCTTCACACGAGCCTCGCTGGCGTAGGGCAGGCCGGTTGTTTCCGCGGCAGCATTGGCGTCCATATCGGCTCGAAACATGACGGTCGGGCCTTCACCATTTTTCAGGATGCCGACCACGCCGGTCTTGCCGATTTTCGTTTTAACTTCATAGCCCTGTGCCTCAAGTTCCCTGGCCACGATGGCGGCCGTTCGTGTTTCCATGAAGCCGAGCTCTGGATTCTGGTGAATGTCCTTGAATATCGCCTGCAGCCGATCGCTATCACTGTCTACACCGGCGATAATTTGCCTCACCAGATCAGGAGTTAGAGTGCTTTGAGTCGGTTTGGATTCCTGTGCCTGGATCGGTAAGGCAAGCAGCAAAAAAAGTAGTGGCGTAAGCTGGCGGATGGCCCGGAGTTTGGCATTCATTGAGTTCTCCTTTTATCTGCAGGGCCGACGAGATTACCCTGACAGGCAACTGTTGGTAGCACCAAGCATAGTCTATTGCTCTATTGTTGACCGGATTTTTATAAGGGCTCAGTTACCTGCGTGCGCTTTTCTTTACAGGAATGCACCGGGGCGGTTTCTATCTGTTAGAATTCGCGCCCTATGGATGTTTCCTCGATTTTCAATCATCTCAATGATGCCCAGCGCGAAGCCGTCAGCAGTGACGAGCAGTACCTGCTGGTGCTGGCGGGCGCCGGCAGCGGCAAGACGCGGGTGCTGGTGCACCGCATCGCCTGGCTGATCCAGGGGCAGGGGTTATCGCCCTACAGCATTCTGGCGGTCACCTTTACCAACAAGGCCGCCCGTGAAATGCGCCATCGCATTGAGCATATGCTGGGCATGTCGCCCCACGGCATGTGGGTGGGAACCTTTCACGGCCTCGCCCATCGGCTGCTGAAAACCCACTGGCGGGAAGCGGGTCTGCCGGAAAATTTCCAGATCCTGGATTCTGATGACCAACTGCGACTGATCAAGCGGGTCTACCAGGCGCTGGGGCTGGATGACGGTCGCTGGCCGCCAAAGCAGGCGCAGTGGTTTATCAATGCCCAGAAGGATGACGGCCTGCGCGCCAGGCATCTGCAGCCGGCCCATGATCCCTACCAGCGCACCATGCAGCAGATTTACAGCGCCTATGAGGAGGCCTGTGAAAGGGGCGGCATGGTGGATTTTGGCGAGCTGTTACTGCGCGCCCATGAGCTGTGGCGCAAAAGCCCGGAGTTACTCGAACACTACCAGAACCGCTTCAGCCATGTGCTGGTGGATGAGTTTCAGGACACCAACAGCATCCAGTATGCCTGGCTGCGGGTACTGGCCGGGGATAAATGCCAGGTAACGGCGGTGGGTGACGATGACCAGTCCATCTACGGTTGGCGCGGCGCAAAGATCGAAAACATCCTCAATTTCAATCGCGATTTTGCCAATGTGCATACGGTGCGGCTGGAACAGAATTACCGCTCCACCAAAACCATTCTGGATGCGGCCAATGCGGTGATTGCGCGCAACAGCGAGCGACTGGGAAAAAAGCTTTGGACCGACAGTTCGGAGGGCGAGCTGATCTCGCTTTATGCCGCGTTCAACGAGCAGGACGAGGCGCGCTTCATCGCCGAGCGCCTGAAAAGCTGGCTCAATGATGGCAATGCGCTGCAGGACGCGGCCATTCTCTACCGCTCCAACGCCCAGTCCAGGGTTCTGGAAGACGCCCTGTTGCGTCTGCAGATTCCCTACCGTATTTATGGCGGACAGCGGTTTTACGAGCGCATGGAAATTCGCAATGCGCTGGCCTATTTGCGCTTGATGGTTAACCGCCATGACGATGCGGCTTTTGAGCGAGTGATCAATACACCCACTCGAGGTATCGGCGAGAAGACGGTGGAGCAGTTGCGCCAGTGGGCAAGAGCCGAGGGTTCGTCGATGTGGCGTGGCGCGCAGCAAATGCTGGCGGAAAAACAGTTGCCGCCGAGAGCCGCGACTGCCGTCGGTGGCTTTCTGTCACTGATTGAACGGCTCGATGAGGACACGGCAGAAATGGCATTCCATGAGCTGGTTGATCACGCCCTGGCCCGGAGTGGACTGGTGGATTTCCATGGCAGGGAGAAGGGGGAGCGCGGCCAGGCACGGGTGGAAAACCTGGAGGAACTGGTCAGTGCCTGCAAGGGCTTCGACCCTGAAGATGAGGAAAAACCTGCCCTGCCCCAGTTCCTCGACCAGGCGGCGCTGGATGCCGGCGACCGGCAGGCCGATGAAGGTGAAGACGCGGT
>JBFFTH010000108.1:0-6871 GCA_041571855.1 Porticoccaceae bacterium | reverse complement strand
CTGGGGGTCCATCATAACCATCAGCACCAAACCCGTGATAACGCCGAACTGGCCCACCAGCATCCAGCTTCGTCTCTGCCCCATCATTCTGGTCAACAGCGGCAATTTAAGACGGTCTACTACCGGAGCCCAGAGCACTTTGACCGAATAGGTGATACCCACCCAGCCAAAAAAACCTATGGCACTGCGACTGATATTCTCGTCTGTCAGCCAGGCAGTCAGCGTTGAAAACACCAGCAACAACGGCAACCCTGCAGAAAACCCGAGGAACAACATGGCGATAACCTGCGGTCGCGTATAAACCTGCAGTGCTTCGCCCCAACTTATTTGAGCTTTTTTCTCTGTCATAAAGTTTTTTAATTCCTGCGAGCGCTCTATCCGCCTCCACGGGCGATACTATAAACTGCTCAGTTATGAGCTCCATCCTTGAAGTGAAAAACCTGGTAAAAAAATTTGCTGCCGTCAGGGCGGTAGACGGCGTTTCCTTCGCTGTACCCAGGGGCTGTTGTTTTGGGCTGCTCGGCCCCAATGGCGCCGGCAAGACTACCACCATAGAGATGATCGAGGGCATTACCGAACCGGACGCCGGAGACATTTTCTACCGCGGCAGCCCCAGAGGGGAAAGATTTTCTCTGGAATCCGGTATCCAGTTCCAGTCAACCGCCCTGATGGACTATCTCACCACGCGGGAGGTGCTTGACCTTTTCGCACGCCTCTACCCGGATCACAGCCCGATCGGGAAGCTTGTCGAGTTGTGCCAACTGCAAAGCTTTCTCGACACATATGCCACCCGTCTCTCTGGCGGTCAACGCCAGCGCCTGCTGCTGGCCGTTGCGCTGATCAATGATCCCGCTATTTTGTTCCTGGATGAACCCACCACCGGTCTCGATCCGCAGGCTCGAAGGAATTTCTGGCAACTGATACAGCGCATCAAGGAACAGGGTAAAACCATCCTCCTCACCACCCATTATATGGAAGAAGCCGAAACCCTGTGTGATTACCTGGTGATTATGGACGAAGGCAAAATCATCGCCGAAGGGTCACCGGCTAACCTGCTGCAGAAGCATTTTGACCACACCTTTGTATGCCTGGACCGCGAGGTTGCACAACCCCACCTCGAAAAGCTGGAGGAGCCAACAACTGTGCACAGGGATCATGTCGCCCTGGAGACAAAGTCTGTCAACCAGACAGTAAAACAGCTACTGGGCATGAACATCGATCTCAACTCACTGCGCGTGCGAACACCCTCTCTGGACGACCTGTTCCTGAAGCTCACCGGACATCATTTGCGTGAATAATCAACTCCCATGAAGCAGATACTCACTCTCTGGCAGGCGAGAAACCGGGAATACTACCGGGACAAGGGCTCACTGTTCTGGTCATTTGTGGCCACCCCCTTCATGGTCATCGTGTTGGCGATCGCCTTTTCCTCGGATAATCAGGAAATACTTCGGGCCGGCATAGTTGCCGCCAGCCCCTCCGCGCCAGCAGGCACTCCCTTTGCCGGGGATGACGCCATTTCTCTGATTGTTTACCGCGACCGGGAGATTGCAATCGACCGCGTCAGGTTCCATCAACTGGATATTCTCCTCAGCATGTCCGAGCAAAACCGCTACTGGATCAACCCCGACTCCAGTAAAGGGCGACTGCTGGAGAAGCTGCTGCTGGCACAGTACCCGGCAGAGTGGCAAAAAACCGAAATCAGCGGTCGCCGGGTGCGATATATTGACTGGGTGCTGCCGGGCATTCTTGCCATGAACATGATGTTCAGCGGGCTCTGGGGTATCGGCTATGTCATCGTTCGCTATCGCAAGAACGGTGTCCTGAAACGACTGCAGGCGACACCGATAAAAGCCTGGCAGTTCTTGTTGTCCCAGGCCCTGTCAAGGCTCACCATCATGCTGACGGTGACTACGCTGGTATTTATAGGCTGCAATCTGTTTGTTGATTTTATGATGCTTGGCAGTTACTGGCTGCTGCTACTCATTGCCATTATCGGCAATATGGCCATTATTGGCATTTCCCTGCTTATGGCCGCACGCACCGCCAGCGAAGAACTGGCCAATGGTCTGCTTAACCTGATCAGCTTCCCCATGCTGTTACTTTCGGAGCTCTGGTTTTCCCTCGATGCAGCACCGGCCTGGCTGGCATCAATATCTGGCTGGCTACCCCTGACTCATATCGTAAAAGCCGCGAGAGCTGTGATGCTGGAGGGCGCCGGTTTGGCAGAGATCAGCCAGCACTTGCTGATCCTGCTAATGATGGCCGTTGTCTTTATTACAATAAGCGCAAAACTGTTTCGGTGGCACAAGCCCTGAGTTCAACTGATCAGAACCAGCAGGGCAAGCAGACAGACCATGCCAATCAACCCACGGTTGAACAGGTGTTTGACGGCCAGCACCTCGTCGGCGAAATACTCTGCGCCTTCCTCCTTTTCAGGCTGAATATCCAGTGCACCCTGAACGTAAAATCCCAGCACTTCAGCCGTTGTATTTTCTTTGCTGAACAGCTGATCAAACCAGATATCGATACAGCGGGCAAAGTTGCCGACCACGGCGAGAATCAAGCCTGTGAGCCTCAACGGCAGCCACTCCATCAACCAAAGCCACCTTTCGGCGACAGTCGCCTCTGCGGCCTGATCGAGCGATCGACCCCGCAGATAAACGGACAGACGATAAAGCACTGCGCCCGCAGCTCCAAGCAACACGTACCAGAAGATCACGGCGAAATAGCGCTCAAAATATTGATAGGGGATAGATCTCAGCGTTTCCTGCTGTAATTCAGCCAGGTTACCCGCCAGCGCCTCGTGATGATTGATATTAAAGGCAGCGGCATCGTGGTAGGCAGCCTGCAGATCATCGCGCTCAAGATGAGCCAGGTAGCTATTCAACTGATCATCCAGGTTGCCGCGACCAAAGGCATACAACAAGACCAGCAGGTTGAAAGCCAGCCAGACCAGGCCATGAAACCAGCCAGCAACAAACCGGTCAATCAACAATATGATCGCTGCGGGCACAAAAACCGAAACAGCGAAGAGAAGCCATGGTGTAAATTTCGCGCCAAGGCTGCGATGCAACCGATCCAGCCACGCTTCGCACCAGCGATCCTGCTGGATAGCGGCCAAGGATCCGGCGAAATTAAATATAATCAACCCGGCCACAACAACAACAAACTCCACACTCACCTCCTCAGTTCAGTCTTGAATCGATCCCAGTCAAAAGACGGACCCGGGTCTGTTTTCCTCCCGGGTGCAACATCACTGTGACCGACGATACGGTCTTCAGCTATTGCAGGATACCTCGCCATCAGGGTCTTTGTCAGTTCTGCAAGCACCCGGTACTGGCTGTCGGTATAGGGCACATCATCTGTACCCTCCAGCTCAATACCAATGGAGAAATCATTGCAGTTATCCACCCCGCAGAAACAGGACTCGCCCGCATGCCAGGCCCGGTCTTCGGTAGAGACAAACTGGATGACGCCACCATCGCGATCTATCAGGAAGTGAGCTGACACCTTCAAGTCAGCGATTTCATCAAAATAGGGATGCAGTTTAGGGTCGAGGCAGTTGCTGAAAAAGTCGCAAATAAAATGCCCGCCAAATTCACCCGGCGGCAAGCTGATATTGTGAAACACAAGCAGCGATATCTGCATTCCCCCGGGGCGCAAATTAAAGTTAGGTGACGGGATTTTTTTTGCTGATTGCAACCAGCCGCCGGCGTCAATCATACCCAATGACGTTTCCTGCAATGTAAAGAGGCTAGCTTAGCGCTAACGGGATTAAGCCCCCGCTCGCATTTTATGGATGTCGCGAATAACATTTTCCAGCACATCATCAAACAGGTGCGAATTATCCAGTACGACCAGCTTACCCTGCTCTATCTCGAGCGCCACACGCTGCCGACGCTTCTCAGCCACCTTGGCGCCGCGCCTGTTGACAAAAATATACTTGCCGGGCGGCGACACAATCCCGGCCACCTTGCAGCGAGTAGTCTCATCCTCTTTTTCCCTGTATTCAACCCAGCTTCCACGGCGCAGGCTCTCAAGCACAGCACGCGCCTGGTCACTGACGCTAGCACTGACCTCGACATCCTGGTCATCAATTTCGCCGGGCAAATCTGACTGCAGATGTTTTACTATCACTTTCTCAACTACGGCCCGCTCCTCCGCTACCGCAGGCTGCAACGGACTCCGTAGTCCAAACTCCTGCCTCAGTTTGAAATACTCCTCGACCCCGCCCAGCAGATTGCCCGCCTCGTAGGCGTCAAAGGCAATTTCGGCGAGCTTGTTGCGCAATTCCGGGAGCAGTGATTCCAATGCGGACTTAACAACCGATAAGTCATTTTCTCCGACCAGGCGCAGCAGCTTATCCAGCGTTTGCGTATCCTGTTGCAGCTGCTCCGGCCTGGATTTATGCCTCAGGCAATCCATAAAAAGCACCTTGCACCACGCCTTCTGTGCAAAGTCGACAAGCGCGCGTGGAAACTCCTTGCCCAGCATTCTTTCATGAAGAATCCTGTCAACCTGGCGATGCGCTTCATTTACACGCTCGGATGCAGCCACCTGCTCCAGCAGGCGCTGCTCCAGTGAAGCTGCACGGCGCTGATCGCGCTCGACCAGCTCAAGGAAGTTGGCCAGCATGTGGGTCAACTTGGCGTTGTCGATAACATCCACGCTCACCAGGCTATCGGATATATAAGAGATATATTGCGCAACCGGGTCTTTTGACAGGTCTTCCTTTTCCTGAAAGGCGAGAGACGCCTGGACAATTTCATTGATCAGTCGGCGGGCCGGGTGTTTTTCCTTATCAAAAAACTCGTGATCCTCAAGCGCAACTCGCAGAATTGCCGGCTCAAGCTTCCTGACCTGGTTATTCACCGCCCCATGGTCAGAAAACCGATCGGTAATCTGGGTGAACAGCTTATCCACCAGCTGGACAATACTTTTATTAACTACCCCGAGTTGGTCACCGGCCCCGGTCTCCTCGAGCCGCCTTAATAATGAACCGGCAAGGCTCTGGCAGCCATTTGCAGCTGAGGCGTCATCGGTTTTGGTGCGTTCGGCATCCAGCGCAACTATGGTGGACAGCAGATCGTCCATCGCCATACCACCCTGTGGTGAATGCGCATCGACCTGGGATAGCAGGGCTGCCAACTGGGAAACTATTTTACCGTTACTGATTTTCGCCGGGTCTGAGACTGGGGCACCATCACCCCGCCCCTGCGGCGACGCAGTTTCAGAAGAGTTCAGCGCAGTGCTTTCAGGCTGGCTCGAACTATTTTTTGCCGCCTGCTTCAACTGCAGGTCAGGCAGCACACCCCTGTGAACCAGCAGCAGGTTGCACTTGGCGATCAGTTCTTTAAGGACATCAAGGACCTTCCGCTCGAAAAGCTTGAGCAACACCAGCTTGGAACGAATATCGAGAGGCAATCCCTTAACCGCCGAGCCCAGGGCATCACAGATCACCTCAGGGTTGAACGGATTTTTTTTCTTGTCAAGCTCACCCCCGACAAGGTGGACCAACCTTTCGGTCAGCAAATCCAGGTCGGGCTGAGACTTTTCACGGGCTCTGGAAACCATGGTATCCAGGGCTATCATTTCCTCAAGATCATCATCCGCGACTATCGACAGGCGTTGTCCATCCGGACTCATAGTGCCGTCATTGACAGAATCTATACTCCTCGCCAGCAGGGCATCAAAGGTACGTTTCAAAGCGCCCTCGAATGTTTTCTCAACATTGCCCCGCTCGAGGCGAATCATGCGCATGGCATCAAAGTACGACGTCTGCTGGGCGCTGTCATCAGACCGATCCGCCAGGTCAAAGAAAACATCATCAACCTGCTCAAATGCCAGCTTGAATCGGGAACGAAAAAAAGACCGGGCCAGGCTTTCAAGCTCCCGGATTGGCGCGGCATTGTGTATCCCGCTCCGCTGTCTCAGCCTGGAGCGAATAGATGCCAAACTGTCTTCCCCCACACCCTCTTCCACAATGTGTCTCGACTAGTCGCTGTTTCTTAACCCTTTTTATCAGGTGCCATTATAAGCAGATTGATTTCCATAGAAAGTGTGTGTTCCACAAAAATGCGCCAATCCAGGAAGTTATCGTCCACGCTGAGACTTTGCTCACACTGATAACCCGCTGCCTTGCCCAAGAACCCCTCGCCTGGCCCGAACTCCCTGATATAATGCGACGCCATTCAGGCCAAGCACTCGAAAAGTATCCGACCATGCAGCCAGATCAGAATTTGCTAGATCATATTAAACTATCTGTGCGAAAGGCGCTGGAAGAAGATATCGGCTCAGGCGATATCACCGCACAGCTCATCCCGGAGGACAAAACAGCCGAGGCTGTGGTCATCACCAGAGAGCATGCCACTATCTGCGGCCAGGACTGGGTAAACGAGGTTTTCCATCAGCTTGACCCCGGCACGAACATTGAGTGGCTGGCCAATGACGGCGATCAGGTGGAACCCGGCCAGGAGATCTTCAGAATCAGTGGCTCCGCCAGATGCTTGCTGACCGGTGAGCGCACCGCGCTTAATTTCCTGCAGACACTGTCCGGCACTGCGACAGCGGCCCACCACTACGCCGAACTGGTCAGGGGTACCGGCATCAAAATCCTCGATACCCGAAAAACCATTCCCGGCCTGCGACTGGCGCAGAAGTACGCGGTCAAAGTTGGCGGCTGCCACAACCATCGCATCGGCCTCTACGACGCCTTCCTGATCAAGGAAAACCACGTGGCCGCGTGCGGCGGGATCACAGCAGCGATTGAGCGGGCAAGAGCCCTGGCCCCTGAGATGAAGATCATTGTGGAGGTGGAAACGCTGGAGGAGCTGCAGGAGGCAGCCGCCCTGACGCCGGATCAGATCAT
>JBFFTH010000107.1:0-6957 GCA_041571855.1 Porticoccaceae bacterium | reverse complement strand
GCTGAAGCCACACCGGTTATAAGGTTGGTAGCACCGGGACCGGTGGTCGCACAACAAACACCCAGCTTTCCAGTATTGCGTGAATAACCGTCAGCCATAAAAGCAGCGCCTGTTTCGTGGCGAGAGACAATGGCTTTTGTGCCACCCCGGGCCTCACTTCTGGCAAGGGCATTATAGAGAGGTTCAATTGCGCCTCCGGGGATACCAAACACATACTCTACCCCCAGCTGCTCCAGATAATTGATCAATAAATCACCAAACTCCAGTGTCTGGCGGCTATGGGCTATGCTTCCTCCCTCAATCCCGGAAATGCTCAATCAAAAATTCCTCAATAATATCAAGTCCTTATGATTTATTTCTCATTAAAATCCTTCAATATCACCATTATCCACCTATTTTGTACGAATTATCAAGCCCAAACAGAATAACGCCAGCCGTGCCAGGATAAGCAGAATGTGGTGGAAAGCAGGGTAAAATTCCTTAACATGGCCCGCTTTTCAAGGCAAAATTCACGCCATGAGTAATACGACGACTTCAGCAAGCAAGGAAAATCCCGGTCTGCTTGCCAACCTTGCCTTTAACATCATTATCCCCTCCCTGATCCTGACCAAGCTAAGCAGTGCAGAGTGGTTGGGGACAGAGCTGGCGTTGGTTATCGCCCTGGCGTTTCCGGTCAGCTACGGCCTCAGGGATTTTTACAACACCCGAAAAGTAAACTTTTTCTCAGCGCTGGGTTTTATCAGCGTGCTGCTGACGGGGGGAATTGGTCTTCTCAAGCTGCCTCCTGAATATATCGCCTACAAGGAAGCTGCGATACCGGCTGTCTTTGGCCTGGCTGTTCTGGTGTCATTAAAAACACCCTGGCCCCTGGTAAAGACATTTCTCTACAATGACGCTGTTCTGGAAACCGAGCGGGTCGCGAGGGCACTTGCTGAAAATGGTAACAACAGGCCTTTTGAAGAGAGGCTTACCAAAGCATCATGGCTCATCGCCGCTTCATTCCTGCTCTCATCTATTCTCAATTATGTACTGGCCACAGTGATAGTGACTGCACAGCCAGGATCGATCGAGTTCAATGAACAGCTTGGAAAAATGACCGCGTTGAGCTTTCCAGTTATCGCCCTCCCCTGCATGATCGTCATGATGGCTGCCATGTTCTATCTCTTCAAAGGGATAACGCGCCTGACCGGGCTCGAGTTGGAAGAAATTATCCGTCACAAACACTAGGTTTCCAAAGAGCAAGAGGAAGCCGGTAGCTAAACTCACTGAAAAATCTGTTTGAGAAAACGCACAATGTGGTATGCCATTATCAGCGAAGATATTGAAAACAGCCTGGATAAGAGAAAGTCTGCACGACCTGACCATCTCGCCCGGCTTGAGGAGCTCAAACAGCTGGGACGTCTTTTCGTCGCCGGGCCTCACCCGGCTATTGACTCTGAAGCTCCGGGAGAGGCAGGCTTCAGTGGTAGCCTGGTCATTGCAGAGTTTGACTCCCTGCTCTCTGCCCAAAAATGGGCCAATGACGACCCCTATATTCGCGCGGGCGTCTATAAAAATGTTATTGTTAAACCTTTCCTGAAAGTACTTCCGTAGGCTGCCGCCGATTGAACCGAAAATTGTGCACGGCAGCATTTTTTTACTCTATCAAAAACCTGTAGCAAATATGAAAAAAGCATTTTTAATCTTATTCTCCCTGTCAGCTATTTTCCTGAGCGCAGCTATCAACGCTGAGACTCGATACATTTCTGACGAGCTGAAGGTGCCTCTACGGCAGACACCTTGCTCTCGCTGTAAGATCATCCACCACGGCCTGCCAAGTGGTACCGCTTTAACTGTTATCGAGGTCAACAGTGAAGGATGGGCTCATATCAAAACCCAGGGGGGAAGAGAGGGCTGGCTGCCAAACCACTATCTGACAGACCAGCAGGTCGCCCGCTATCGGATCGCAACCGTTGAGGAAAAGCTGACGGCTGCCCTGGAAGAAAACCTCAAGCTCAAGGAGCAACTGCTATCGCTGTCGCAGTCGTCTGAATCCCTCGAGGAAAAACTCAATAGCGAGCAACTGAGCAGTGAAGAACTGAATGCAGAACTGGAAAGCATCCGCAAGCTTTCCGCCAATGCCCTGACGATTCACAACCAGAACGAAGAGTTGCTGCGAAAAAACAATATCCTCCAGGGTGAGCTGGACATTCTGACTGCCACCAACAAGGCGCTTCGTGCTGATCGAAGTCAGAACTGGTTTTTTTATGGCGCGCTTTCGGTCTTTATGGGCGCATTCCTCGCCGTGCTGCTGCCACGCTTCAAGCGTCGCAAAAAATACAGTGAGTGGAGATAAGGCACGTTGGTCGCTCTTAGTGTAAACCTCAACAAAATCGCCCTGATTCGCAATTCCCGCGAAGGAAACTTTCCGGATGTTCTCGCACATGCCAGTGTCTGTATAGAGGCCGGTGCTGACGGTATCACTGTTCACCCCCGTCCTGATCAGCGCCACATCCGCCCCGATGATGTCCGCAGACTGGCAACGATGATCGCACCATTATCCAGTGTCGAGTTCAATGTCGAAGGCAACCCATTCGCAGGAGAACAGGGAGGATACCCCGGCTTTATCAAGCTGGTAGAAGAAACCAGGCCAGACCAGTGTACGCTGGTACCTGATAGCGACAACCAGTTGACCTCTGACCATGGCTTTGACCTGAGGCAGGCAGGAGAGAAACTTTCGCCTATTATCCGGCGCCTGCAAGATTGTGGTATTCGTGTCAGTCTCTTTATGGATCCCGATCTCGAACAGATCCAACTGGCGAAAGACATTGGCGCTGATCGCATCGAACTCTATACCGGCCCCTATGCAGCCGCCTTCGACTCCGGCGAAAACCTCGAACCGTTATTCGAAACCTACTGCCGTGCCGGCAGCTTCTCTCAGCAGATAGGACTTGGCCTTAATGCCGGGCACGACCTCAGCCTGAAGAACCTGCCCAGGTTCATATCCGTCCCCGGCTTGCAGGAGGTGTCTATCGGTCATGCACTGATCGTCGAAGCTATCAATCAGGGTCTCCATAGCACTGTCAGGGCCTACAAAAAAATCTGTCAGTCGGGGTGAGACCGGCATCATGCCAGCTAAAAATGACAGCAGAGAATACCTTGAGCGCAAGCATTTTTACGATCGCCTGCTGACAATCTACGGCCGCAAACCGGTACTGGAAGCACTGCAGGATCGCTCCATCTCCTGTTACCGGCTGCATTTGTCAAAGTCCAACCGGCAAACCGGCGTCGTTGAAGAGATTCTCGACCTTGCACGGCAACGCAATATTGAAGTCGCCTATCACAGCCGAGAGGAACTGGCGCGCATTTCCAGAAATGGCAAGCAGGACCAGGGCGTTGCAGCTGACCTGCAGTGCCCCAATCACCAGAGCCTGAGCGATTTTCTTGCCAGCCCGCCCGGCGAAAATTACACACTGATAGCCCTGGATGGCATAAGCAATCCCCAGAACCTGGGCATGATCATTCGTTCGGTCTGCGCCAGCCCGTGTTACGGTATTTTGTTCCCGGATAAAGGCAATACCCGGATCTCGCCATTGGTGATCAAGACAAGTGCCGGCACCGTTTTTAAAAGCCGGATTATCCGCTGCAGCAATCTGGCAGAGGCCCTGAAAAAACTGAAGCTGGCCGGTGCTGAAGTTTGCGGACTATCGTCCAACAGCACTGTTGCGATCAGGGACTATAATCCCGGCAAACCCGTGATCTATGTCCTCGGAAACGAGACCTCGGGGATCTCAACGGCAGTCGCTGCAACGTGCGACCAACGGGTCCGAATTGAGATGAACAACGGCGTCGAATCTCTCAACGTCGCCGTGACAGCGGCGCTGATAGCCTTCCGCTCAGCTATTTAAGGGCTTTTCGCTGCGCATATACCAGAGGCCGCTTAAAGCGATAGAGGCCAGAGCCAGCAGCAGCATCGCCCCACCCATCAGGACAAGGGAAGACAACACTCCCATCGCATGAATCAACTCACCTGCGAGCCATGCCCCCAGCGGGGCCGACCCGAAAAATGAGAGCTGGTAAATCGACACCACCCGAGATCGAAAAGCATGGGGCGACTCACTGTGGGTCACTACCCTGCCCAGCACCATTGAAAGGCCGGAAAACAACCCCCAGAGAAATATCACCACGAACAGCAGCCACGGGGACAGGTGGAGTGCAATCAGCATCACCAGCAGACCGCGCACCATCTGGCTGAACAGCAGCGCTCTTCCGGGCCACTTCAGAAGCTGGTGAAAATGCATAAAAAAAAGATTTGAGGTGATCACGCCGAAGGTAAAGGTGAACTGCAGGGCAGCGAAAAAGCTCGCGCCTTGCTGGTAAACATCGCGCGCCAGCAAGGGAATCACCACAAGGTAGGCCCCCATCCCAAAAAAACCGGTGGTTGCGACCAATAGCATCAGGTGCCGCAGTCGCTTGCTCTGCCAGACCAACTGCAAACCCGAGACAATACTCCGCCACGATGTCTGGCTTACCGCCGCTGGTGTCGCATTTCTGTAGCTGCGCTGAAAGAAATACCCGGCAGCAAGGAACAGCAGCACCTGGGCGAACAACAGTACTTCAATTGCAATGCGATCCATGCTGCCGGCCAGCAGGATGCCAATGGAACTGGCCAGAAACTGTACAAATGAAGAGCGGGAAACTGCTCCCTGCAACGAGTGATCAGCAGCCTGGGCCAGCAGGCTTTCACGGGCCGGTTGAACAAAGGCAGTGATCAACCCGTAGCTGGCACCAAACAATAAAACAATCTCGTAAGAGAGCTGGTTCGAAAAAATGGCAATCAACAGCGCCAGAAAAGGAACCGTGTAGAGACAGTAGAGACGAAGCAGATGGTGACCCAGATGCCGGTTATCCGACAGGACCCCGCCCCAGAGGATAAAAAACAGGTTCGGGATCAACACCGCCATCTGCGCGACACCGATGCGGTCGGGGGACTCGCCCAGCACACCGACAATCAGCCAGGGAAACAGCGTCAACTGTAGGCCGGCTGCCAGATGGCCAGAGCCGATGCCAAATAGATAGGAGCGAAATTCTATCCCTTTATGATCCATGGAATCTGCCATTGAAAGGGATTAAACCGAAAAGCTACTCATGAACCCATTCGCAGCGAAGAGCAATATTGTCATGTCCCGGGCAGTGCTCACCGCCGTCGGCCTCCCAGACAAAGGTGTGCGTTCCCGATATATCGGTTTCCAGGTGGACAGTGGCAGAGACCCAATACATCTTCCTCAGCAGGTGTTCGAACTGTTCCAACCAGAGTTTCCATTCGTACTCGATGCCCTGATAGGAGGCGCCAAAATGGGTGACATCGGTGTGGAAGGAGATGTCGCCGGCATTGCCGGATGTCGAAAACATCTCCCGGCTCAACACCGGCCAGGTATCGGCGGGGGCCAGACCTTCCAGCGCCAGCTGGTTGACACGGCGCCGCTCTGCCACGTCAACCTCTGCCTCGTCCTTGATGCAACCGTAGACAATCGATTCATGATTCATGTCGCTACTCTATACCATTCTGTTTTAACAGGCGGACAAACGCCGCTTCATCTATCACCGGGATTTTAAGCGACTCTGCCTTTTTCAATTTTGAACCGGCACTCGAACCCGCGACCACACAACTGGTCTTCGCCGACACGCTACCGGCCACCCTGGCACCGAGCAATTGCAGTTTTTCCTTGCCCTCGGCACGGCTCATCGACTCCAGTGTTCCGGTCAACACCCAGGTTTCCCCGGCGAGCGGATGGTCAGCGCTATCGACCGGCTCGATCGCCGGCCAGCTCACACCGGCGGCAATCAACTTATCGACCTCCTCGAGGTTGTGAGGCTGGCGAAAAAAATCTGCCACGAAATGGGCCACTACCGGGCCCACATCCTCTACTTCCTGCAATTCTTCTTCCGACGCAGCGCGAATCGCTTCCAGGCTTAGGAAATGCTGTGCCAGCGCTCGCGCTGTCGCCTCACCCACCTCGCGGATACCCAGCGCATAGAGAAAGCGCGACAACGTGGTCTTTTTTGACGCTTCCAGTGCAGCCAGAATATTGCGGGCTGACTTTTCCGCCATCCGCTCCAGTGCTGTCAACTGCTCGAGATGCAACGCGTAGAGGCCATCGACAGAATTGACCAGCCCCTTATCGACCAGTTGCTCTACCAGCTTATCGCCCAGGCCATCTATATCCATGGCCTTGCGAGATGCAAAATGCTTGATCGCCTGTTTGCGCTGCGCCGGGCAGACCAGGCCCCCCGAGCAGCGCATTACTGCCTCGCCTTCCGTTTTTTCCACCGGCGCATCACAGACCGGACATTCGGTGGGGAAGGAAATATCAACGGCGTCGGCGGGCCGTTTATCGAGCACCACACTGACTACCTGCGGAATCACATCACCGGCGCGCCGCACGATAACGGTATCACCCTTCATTACGCCCAGCCGTCGCATTTCGTCCTGGTTATGCAGGGTCGCATTGCTGACCGTAACGCCACCGACAAAGACCGGTTCCAGTCTCGCCACGGGTGTCACCGCGCCGGTGCGGCCTACCTGAAATTCAACGTCCAGCAGCCGGGTCATTTCCTCCTGGGCGGGAAACTTGCGGGCGATCGCCCAGCGCGGCGCCCTTGCAACAAAGCCGAGCCTTCGCTGCAGGGACAGGTCGTTAACCTTGAAAACGATACCGTCGATATCATAGGGCAGGGAATCGCGTTTTATGGCCAGCCTGGCATAGTAGTCGAGACAGCCCTGCAACCCTGTCGCCACTGCAACCTCTTCACTGACCCGAAAACCCCAGGACTTGAGTTGCAGCAGGATGCCGTAGTGATCATCCGGCTGTGCCAGCTTTTCCGGCCAACCTTCTATCAAGCCGGTACTGTAGGCCGCCATTTCAAGGGGCCTGCTGGCAGTGATGCGAGAGTCCAGTTGGCGGAGGCTACCTGCTG
>JBFFTH010000106.1:0-7089 GCA_041571855.1 Porticoccaceae bacterium | reverse complement strand
CTGATGGTGCCAAACTCGTCTGCCTGGGAGGCACTTGCATCGTTAATGGCGTCAATGATCCCCTGAACCAGGGCGCGATTTTTCTCTGCAGCCAGATGCTCCGGATTCGCTGAAAGTATCGACTCGTAAAGCCTCACCGCCGCCACATAATGCTCCGCATGGGCCAGGGCATTGGCACGATTAAAGCGCGCCTCTTCAGTATCGATACGGGAGAAATATTCCGCCGCCAACAGGAATTCTTCCGCCATGTAAAAGGACAACCCCCTCCACATCGGATCTTCGAAAGAATTGGCAGCTTTTGAAAAATTGCCTCTTTCAAAATGCCAGCGCCCCTGCTGATCAGGGGTCAACCACCAGTCAATGACTGTCTGCTGCCAGCGCGGCATAGCGTCCTCGGCATACACGGGCTGCGGCAGGGAGAGTCCCAGGCTGATAAAAAGAACCAGCCCCCAGTTCAGGACCACCCCCTTGCGGAACCAGGGCAATAACAGCAGCACCATGACAAACAGCAGGTAATAGCCGAAATCCTGCCAGGGAACATTTTCGTCATCCAGAGTGACAAAATAATTACCCGCTCGCCGGTTGATTCTTGCAACATCTGCCTCGTCGACGGTCAGCTCAACGTAAGTGCCATTGCCTGCTTTCGCCAGGCGTTTCAGACCGCGCGCGTCCAGCTGCGGGTACTGCTGCCCGTCGCCGTCACCCCTGCTGTCTTCGTCACCAACACCGAGCACCAGCAACTGGTGGGGGTGAGTTGCAAAATATTGCTCGAACGCCTTCTCGGAGGCGCTGCCCATGCCATCAGCGACAAGTAACACCGTGCCGGGGACGGGCAGGCTGGCGAGTTGCTGATCGGCCAGCAGCAAAGCCTTTTCCGGAAATTTTCCAACCCTTGGCATAATTTGCGGCGAGACTGACTCCAGGTAGCTGGTCAAAATCTCCGCATCATCGGTGAGCGGCAAAACCGTGTGTGCCGAGCCGGCGTAAGCAATCAGCGCCGCCTTGCTGCCCTGTCTAAGGGCCAGCAGATCCCTGATTTTCTGCCTCGCTCGGGTCAGTCGATCGGGCTGAACATCCCGACTCAACATGGAATCGGAAACATCAAGCAGAATAACCAGGCCGGTTTCATCCTTCTGGAAGGGCGAAGGCTGCTGTACCCAGGTGGGGCCCATCGCCACCAGGATGCTGCACACAATAACGCTGGTGTAAAGCAGCAAGGGATCCAGAAAATGGCGCTTGCCGTGTCTTCTCACCAACAATACCTGCAGGATATGAGGGGCAATAACCCCCTCCCACTGCTTATAGGTCTGTTTTTTGCTGTAGAAAAACAACACTGGGATCAGAAACGGCAGCAGCAACAAGCCCGACCAGGGGCGGAGAAAGTGAAACTGGCCCAGGCTCGCCAGTGACAGCCCCTGAAGCATGCTATCCCACATGTGCCCTCCGGCGCCTTATGGTCAGCAGAATCACAGAGAGGTGAACGCACATAACCATAATGATCATCACCAATATCGGCCAGTGATGAACACTGGTTCTGGGACTAAAGCTGGTGGATTCATATTCACTGGGCTCGAGCTCCCCTATCTCCCGGAACGCCTCCTCGAGCTGCTCGCGATCAATCGCAAGAAAATAACCCCCATCCGTAACCTCGCCAACCCGCTCAATGGTTTCCAGGTCAAGCGCCTCTTCATCCACGCTGCTCGGATCTCCGATGGCGATGGTATATATTTTGATATCAAAGGATTGCGCTACTTTTGCGGCATCCACCGGCGGCACCAGGCTGCCTGTGTCATTGCCATCGGTGAGGACAATCAGCACCCGGTTTTTTGCCTCGCTCTCTTCGAATAACTTTATCGACAGTCCAATGGCATCACCAAATACCGTGCTCTCTCCGGCCATGCCGATCTCGGTTTCTTCCAGCAGTGCCAGCCAGGTTTTGTGATCCTCGGTAAAGGGCACCTGCAGAAACGGTGCCGAGGCGAAAACAATCAGCCCCAACCGGTCGTGGGGACGTTTTTCAGACAGCTCCACCAGCAGACTTTTTACCGCCCTGAGACGGTTGACGGCTTCCCCCGAGGCCGTGGTGAAATCCTCCGCCGCCATGGAACCAGAGATATCCACCGCGACCATCAAGTCCCGTGCAGACTTGATTCGCTCAATCGGTTCACCGATATATTCAGGTCTGGCAAGCGCTGTCATCAGCAAAATCCAGATAAAGAACAGCACTAGCTTCTGCGTTCGGGTACGCTGGATTATTACGGCACCCTCTTCGGGTTTCTCTCCGCTCAGGATCCTCAGCCTTTCAAAAAACGGCGCACGTATAGACTCCCGCTGCTGTCGGTATTCAGGCAGCAGCTTCATCAAAAGCGGCAAAAAGGTCAGCAGCAGCAGCCAGGGGTGGGCAAACTCGATCATGCTTGTGACTCCTGCCCGGATGGCTCTTCTGCTGCAGGGCTGTGCTGTTGTCGGGCCGGATGTCTTTTTATCCAGCAGGCCATCTCCCCAGCCAGGATAGTAACTTGCTCATCAGTGACAATCGGCTGCTGTTGATAGGCCGATGACGACAGCAGGTGCATGGACTTCTTGCTGAAATAGTCTTGAGCAGCCGTTTGTTGATTGAGGAAAACAAGCCACTCCCCCCCATAAAGCCCGGCAACCTGTTCACGCGGATACGCGTGGAGTGCCGTTGCCTTGAGCAATTCAGCCATTTCAGCCAGCCGCTCACTAACCGGGCGGTCTCTTTCTTCAACTGTAGCCTGCAGCCTCCTCAAGGCCTCGCGGCGGTAGCGGTTTTGCCACCATTTTCGGGCCTTGCGAAAGAGATAGTAGGTCACCCATAGCAGGATCAGTGCAGCGAGGACTTTCCAGCCCACGGTCTGGGGGAAATAACTTACCTTTAGCGGTAAAACAACCTCTTCTATCCCCTTTAAAATAAGATTCCCGAATCCGCTTTCATGCTGGGGGCCTGTGGGTGTTGTCATTTACCGCCCCCCAAGGCTCGTCGCAACTGCAGGACAACATCCTCTGAGGTGAGAACTGGCAGTAAGGGGATATTGTTTTTCTGTAACTCGCGGCGGATCTCCTGGAACGCGCCCTCAAACAGCTCCCGATTGCGCAGGGCGAGATTGTCCTTGTCGGGATTGATCTGGAGCTGGTAGCGGCCGTCAGAAACTACCAGGCCGCTGGCGCTTGAGATATCTTTTTCCAGTGGGTCATAGACCAGTCCGGCAATTACGTCATTGCGACGGGTAATCCGCTTGACCGCTTTCAGCGCCATGTCGTTCCAGCCATCGAAGTCGGAGATTATCACCACCAGGTAATCGTGACTGACCAGTCTTTCAACCTCCTCGAGGGCATCGTGAAAATGCACGACGGAATTGCCGACCTGCCCGCTGGCGGAGAGTTTCTGGTTCATTTCCACAATGGCGGCAAGAATCTGCATCGCCCGACTTTGGCTGCGGGCGGGCCTGAACTGGCAGATTTCATTGTCGTTAAACAATACCGCACCAATCCGGTCGCCCACATCGACAACGCGCCAGGCCGCCAGTGCAGCCAAATGTGCTGCGGCTACAGATTTCATCAACCACTGGCTGCCGAAGAACATGGAAAGTCGCTGGTCCACGACCATGAGAACCGGCCGGTCTTTTTCTTCGGCGTAAACCCTGACATGGGGCTTGCCGGTACGAATCGTGGCGCGCCAGTCCATCGTCCGGATATCATCGCCGGGCTGATAGTTCCTCATCTCGATGAAATCAAGCCCGCGGCCGCGCATGACGGAGCGCCTGCGACCGACGAGGAGGTTTTTACTGGCTCGCCTGGGCAAAAAGCTGAAGCCCCTCGCCTGGTGACGGAGACCAACGAGATCTGCCTCGGTGACATACAGACGATTGTCGAGGACACTATCTACCATACAGCTTGACGCACCTCTCTGGCCCGACGGCAGCAACCCCTCACAGGGGACAGCCGGTCAGGCAACAGCTACCTGGCGGATGATTTCATCCACAATCTGATCGGGTGTAACGCCCTCTGCAAGGGCCTCATAAGTAAGAATCAGCCGATGGCGCAAGACACTGTGAACCACGCTGCGCACATCGTCGGGATCGACGTAATCCTTGCCTGACAGCCAGGCATGGGCCCGGGCGCATCGATCCAGCGTGATACTTGCCCTTGGGCTGGAGCCGATATATATCCAGTCGGCAAGCATCGAATTGTCGTAGCGCTGTGGCTCACGTGTGGCCATCACCAGGCCAACAATATACTTTTCAATACTCTCGGAAATATGCAGAGACGATATCTCATGCCTGGCTTCAAACACGCTCTCCTGGCTCACCGTAACCGGGGTATCCGTAGCGGGGGTCTCCTCGCTTCGCACCAGCCGTAAAATCTTGAGCTCGGCGTCAGCGTCGGCATAATCTACATTGATCTTCATGGCAAAACGATCCATCTGCGCTTCCGGCAGCGGATAGGTGCCTTCCTGCTCAATCGGGTTCTGGGTGGCCAGCACCATGAAAAGTCGCGGCAAGCGGTGGGTTTTGTCGGCAACTGTCACCTGCCGTTCCTCCATCGCCTCCAGCAGTGCCGACTGCACCTTGGCAGGGGCCCGGTTGATCTCGTCTGCAAGAATCAGGTTGTTAAAGATAGGCCCCTCCTGGAAAGTCAGGCGTTGGCTGCCATCAACCTCCTGGTAGATTTCCGTCCCGGTGACATCAGAGGGTAGCAGGTCCGGTGTGAACTGGATTCGGCCAAGACTGGCCTGTAGTACATTGGCCATGGTCTTGATCGAACGGGTTTTTGCCGTGCCGGGCAAGCCCTCCAGCAACACATTGCCATTGGTCAGCAGCGCAATGGTTAACGCATCGACAACCTTATCCAGGCCGAGCACGGCACGTGACATCTGCGCCTGCATGGCTTGAATCGATTTTAGAGCATCCATGATATCCACATCCTCAATTCGTTAAACGCCAGTGGGAAGAAGGGGCCGCTTATTCCACGACCCCGCAGAGTTTACCGTTACTCACGGCCTTCCGACTGCTTCATGTAGTGATCGTATACGCTTTTAATTGACCAGTCGCCGGTTGGCTGGCTGGGCGGGTATTCCTCAAAGGTGGCAAGGAACTGTGCCGTTGTCGCCGCACCCAGGTAGACATAGGCTGCCTTGTCGATCATCCAGTCCCAATAGGTATTGGAATTGTGCTCGGCCCGGCCCCAGGGATCGCGGCGCAGGTTGTGAATCTTCGGCATACGCAGCATGGTAAACGGCTCGGCCCAGACGCCCATTTGTCTGCCACGGTTCTCGGCATAGACTATTTTCCAGTCGCCAACGCGCACACCGACAGGAAAGCCCATGTCGCTGAGGTAAACGTATTCGTTGCGCGGGCCCTTCTCCTCCTCACCCATCAGGTAGGGCAGGAAGTTGTAGCCATCCAGGTGCAGTTTTGAATTCTTGCTGCCGATGCGACGCCCCTTCAGCAGATCCTGCTTGAGGGTGCTGTCACCCATGGCCGCAGCCAGTGTCGGCATCCAGTCGAGGTGCGCCATAATTTCATTGGAAATTCTGCCGCCGGGGATTTTGGCCGGCCAGCGCACCATGGCGGGCACACGGTAGGCGCCTTCCCAGTTGCTGTTTTTCTCACCGCGGAAGGGGGTGATGCCGGCATCAGGCCAGGTGTTGAAGTGCGCACCATTGTCAGTGGAGTAGAAAACAATGGTGTTCTCGGCAATGCCCAGGTCATCCAGTTGTTTCAGCATTTCACCCACCAGCTCGTCGTGGGCCACCATCACATCGTTATAGAAACCCTGGCCGGATTTACCCAGGTGCTTCTCCGCCGGGTGGGTGCGAAAGTGCATACCGACCGTATTGAGCCAGACAAAGAACGGTTTTTTGGCCTTGACGGCGCTGTCGATAAACTTCTTCGCGGCGGCGACAAATTCCTCATCGGTTGTCTCCATGCGCTTGCGGGTCAGGGGGCCGGTGTCCTCGATTTTTCCGTCCGCGTAGGCGTGCAACACACCGCGGGGACCAAAGCGCTTCTTGAACCAGGGCATCTGCGGATAATCCGGGTCTTCCGGCTCTTCCTCGGCGTTGAGGTGATAGAGGTTGCCGAAGAACTCGTCAAAGCCGTGGTTGGTAGGCAGGTGCTCGTCGCGGTCACCGAAGTGGTTCTTGCCGAACTGGCCGGTGACGTAGCCGTGGGTCTTGGCCACTTCCGCAATGGTGATATCCCGATCCTGGATACCCTCTTTGGCACCGGGCAGCCCTACCTTGGTGAGACCGGTCCTGAGACCCGACTGGCCGGTAATAAAGGTTGAGCGACCGGCGGTGCAGCTCTGGTCACCGTAGTAATCGGTGAAGCGAACGCCCTCATTGGCGATACGGTCAATATTGGGCGTGTGATATCCCATAATGCCGTCGCTGTAGGCGCTGATATTGGAGACACCAATATCGTCACCCCAGATCACCAGGATATTGGGCTTGTCTTCAGCATGAACCGTCGACGCCAAGGCGACGGTCATCGTACAAATAAGAATTTGCAGTTTCTTAAACATTTTTATTTACCCCAGACTAGTATTAATCAAGCACTCTAACCAGGGCTTTCCTGCCCCGGTGCAATCTGGCAGTTTATTTGAGATATCACCGTTCTACCACCCCCTGCAACCAGCGGGAGATATCGCCGATCTGTTCCAGGCACAGGTGGTGTTCAGCAGGGTAGGTTTTGTACGTTACCGAATACCCCATGGCCGTCAGGATATCCTTCGCCTCGCGGCCTTTCACTTCCGGCACCATCGGATCATACACGCCATGCATCACCATAACGGGAATGTCACTGTTGGCTGCATCGGGCTCAATGGTGCCGGCAGTCATAAAGTAAGTGGACATGGTCAGCAGGCCCGCCAGCGGTCTGGGGTAGGTCAGCGCGGTCTGGTAGGCCACCGCACCACCCTGGGAAAAACCCGCCATCACTATATTGCGACTGTCGATGCCGCGAGCAATCTCCCTGTCAATCAGCTGACGAACTGCCGCAGAAGACGTCATCAGCTGATCCAGATCGATTTTGCGCTCGAGGCTCAGCTCAAGTATGTCGTACCAGG
>JBFFTH010000105.1:0-7160 GCA_041571855.1 Porticoccaceae bacterium | reverse complement strand
TTTTTGCTTTCGACGGTTTCAGTCATGTTGCCTTTTTCATCGGTATCGGCCGAAGCGGTGACACTGGTTTTATATCCTGATGTGCGACCGCCTTATGATAAGGTTTTTGACGATATCAGTTCTGGGTTCGCGGATAAATTTGATGGAGCGCTTGCATATCTGAAGGTATCAGGAGAAACGTCATCCGGCACAGTGGCTGAGACAGTCGAAAGCGTTAAGCCCCAACTGGTTCTTGCCCTTGGCAAGAGTAGCTACAGTTTGTATCGTGAGTCAGCCATAAGTCTGCCAATCGTGCTCGGTGCCACGACTGATTCTGAACAGCTAGTGGCGGGGATCTCAATGATTCCCGATTCCACTGTGATCATGCAATACATGCTCAAACTGGCTCCTAACGTGAAGCGGGTCTATGTCGTAAAGAGGAATGACCAGCTAAACGAGATGGTCGAGCAAGCCAGCCAATTCCTCGACAGCAGGCAGATCCAGTTGGTTTCAATGGAAACCGCATCACTGAAGGAGAGTGCCGAAGCATACCGCCAGATACTGGCAGAGGCCAACGAGGGGGAGGCAATCTGGATATTGCCGGGATCCGGTGTTGTAGATAACTCTGTGCTTTCAATGATTCTAAGGGAGGCATGGAGAAAAAACCTTGCTTTGTTTTCCTCCAACCCGACCCATGTCAAAATGGGTTTGCTTTTTGCAGCCTATCCTGACAACTATGGTCTGGGCGCTAGCTTGGCTGAACTTGCCGGTAAAATACTCTCGGGAGAAGCTGAAAATAAAATGCTGCCTTTGCGAGACCTGCATCTTGCCGTGAACGAAAGGACAAGTCGACACTTGGGGATTGAGCTTACGGTCGATATAAAGGAAGAGATAGACTTGTTGCTGCCGGCGAGATAGGGCGTGTCAGAAAAAAACATCAAAACAAAGATTAAACGCATGAAGTTCAGGCACCAGCTGGCGATCAGTTTCAGTTGCGGTATTCTGGTGTTGGCTTTTGCGACCTCCTACTCGGTAAGCCGTGTCACTGAAAATTTAGTGGTTGCACAGCAGATTGAGCAGGGGCTTGAAATAACGGCTTCCTTAGCCGAACAAAGCAAGCTGGCTTTGCTCTATCACAGCGAGGAACTGGCGCTCGATGTTGGCCGGCGGATTGTTGATTTTTCTGGCGTCGTCGGAGCCAGGATCGCCACACCAGAGGGCAAGATCCTGTTCCAGCAAGGCATTGATGCTGGCTTTGAGCAGGGATTTGGCAAAGTATCTGTGGAAAACGTCCAGCTTGTTTCTTCTGATGATGAACGCTGGGTTTTTCTGGCAAAAGTTGAGCTGGATGAAGTCGATGATGAATGGTCTGATATTTTTGCTGAAGAAGCAGGAAGCAGAAAAGAGCAGACGCTGCTGGGCTTTGTCACTATCAGTCTGAGCCAGGATACGCTTGTCCAGATCAAGCAAAAAGCTCTACGTACAAATCTCTTAGTCTCGATAGCACTTGCCGCAATCGTTCTGCTTATTTTGATGGCTTTATCACGCAGGCTCACCAACCCACTGGAGCAGTTGTCACGTGATATGAGGCAGGCAGAAGAAGGAGACAAGCTGGTTCGGGCAGAGATCAAGGGTCCCGTTGATATTGTCAACATGCAGCATGCTTTCAACACCATGATGCAGGAGCTCGAGAAAAGGGAAGATGAATTAAAAAAAGCGCGAGATTCCGCTCTTGAGCTGGCTCGGGTGAAAGGCGAGTTTGCCGCAAATGTCACCCATGAGTTGCGAACGCCGATGAATGCGGTGCTGGGGATGATGGATTTGTTACTGGCCATGGGACTTAACAGCAAACAGCAGGAATATGTAGAGACTGCAAAGTCCTCTGGTGAAAATCTGCTGGTTCTCATTGATGAGATTCTCGACTTTTCTGAAATTGAAGCTAACAAAACTGAAGTCACTCTGGCGGACTGCTTCCTGACAGAGCTTCTGGATGAAGTGGTCAGATTGCTTTCGAGCTCAGCATTGAAAAAGAAGCTCGATCTGGGCTATGTGATTGATTCGGATGTCCCCAAAACGCTACTGCTGGATGCGCCAAAACTGAGGCAGGTGTTGATCAACCTGGTGGGAAATGCCATCAAGTTCACCATTTCCGGGGAAGTGGCCATCCGGGTGAGATCGGTAGATTCAGGCGCAGGCAATCAACTTCGTTTCGAAGTGACCGATACCGGGCCGGGCATCAGTAAACGTGATCAGAAAAAAATCTTTGAGGCTTTCAGTCAGGCCGACAGCTCTATAACCAGAGAGCATGGGGGAACCGGTCTCGGGCTGGCTATCAGCAAACAGCTGGTGGAGTTGATGGAGGGCGATATAGGGGTCACCAGCGAAGTTGGCGAAAGCAGTGAATTTTGGTTCACCGTTCCCTTGATGGCTGCGGGTGCAGCGGAGTCATCTGCGCCCGGGCAGGCCATCGCCGGGGAGCCATTTCGCCATCTTCGTGCGCTGGTGGTTGATGACAGTAGTATTGTCAGGGAGTTCGTCGGTCAGCAATTGGACAACCTTCAGCTCGAGGTGGAGTGCGTTCAGACAGGATTGGAGGCTTTGGAAAAACTGCGTGCAGCTGACCCTGGCCATGGCGGATTTCAGGTTGTTTTTTTAGATCAGGATATGCCCGGGCTGAGCGGCCAGGACCTGATCCGGTTGCTAAAGGATGAAGAAAAGTTATCAGGCCTGCTTGTGGTTTATATGCTCAACCCCTGGGGCGACCTTGTTCCCTCAGAAGAAGCCATTACTTATCTGGCCAAGCCACTGATATCAACTTCCATTTACGACTGTCTGCAGAAGCATTTTTTTAAGGCGGCAGATGAAGACCCAGAAGCGACAACAAACAAAAAGAAATTCACAGACCTGTCACATATTGCTGCCAGAAAAGCACTTGTGGTTGATGATAACCGCCCCAACCAGATAGTCGCGAAAGAAATGCTGGAACGCCTGGGTTGCAAGGTGGAGTTGGCAGGTAATGGTAAGGAAGCGGTAGCTGCTGTTGTCAGGGGTAATTTTGATCTGGTGCTGATGGATTGCCAGATGCCAGTGCTGGATGGTTATAGTGCTACACGCCAGATCAGAATGTACGAAGGTGATGATAGCAGGTTGCCAATTGTCGCCATGACTGCAAATACAGGCAAGGGAGAGATCCAGCGCTGTTTTGATGCAGGGATGTCTGAGTTTCTCGGCAAGCCGCTGCGAATGGATGAGTTGAAGCAGGTAGTGCATACATACTTGGGGGAAAATGCCGGGGAAGCTGACGGCGTTGCACAAAGGCAAAAACCGGATATTGCACAACCTGCCCTAACCAGCCTTGATCATGGGACTCTCCAGTCATTGCAGGATAATGTGGGCGAGGTGTTTAGCTCCATGATAGAAGCTTTTCTCGAGGACACGCCCGTTTATCTTAAATCGCTCAGAAGTGCAGTTATTGAAGAGGATTGTAAGGGCGTCAGGGAGTTGGCCCATACCATAAAGGGCAGTGCTTCTAATTTTGGAGCCGCAAAGGTCGCGGCTATCAGTCGCAGGCTTGAAGAGGATGCGGACCGGGGGGTGCTCGATAATGCCTCCGGACATCTAGACGAACTCTTTGATGCCTACGAGTTTCTCAGGGTCGAGCTGGAGAATAAACTGATTCACAATCAGGATGAGGGAGCAGAAAAGCAACTGTTTGATTTGCTGATCGTCGATGATGACCGTGCGATGCGCCTGGCGCTAAAAAATGTCCTGGGCTCCAAGGTATATTCGATGACCGAGGCGGGTAATGGTGTACAGGCGGTGTCAATCTGTCGAAGAAAAATGCCTGATCTTATCCTGATGGATGCCATGATGCCGGAAATGAATGGATTTGAGGCCTGTGAAAAAATCCGCAACCTGCCAGAGGGAGCTGATGTTCCGATACTGATTATTACCGCGCTGGATAACGAGGAGGCGATTGTTGACGCCTTTAAGGCAGGCGCAACAGATTATGTGCCAAAGCCAATTCATTTCTCAGTGATGAAACAGCGTGTATCCCGGTTGATTAAGGCCAATAAAGCCGAGAAACACGTCAAGAAGTTGGCGTACCACGATCCCCTCACAGGTTTGCCTAATCGCGCACAACTGATGCAGCAGCTGCGGCTGATGATAAATCGCGCCAGCCTGGAAGATCAGGGCATGGCTGTACTGTTTATGGATCTCGATCACTTCAAGATGATCAATGATACCCTCGGTCACGATGCCGGGGATCTGTTGCTGAAAGCAGTCGCAGAGAGAATCAGGCGCTGCGTTCGCGAGCGAGACTTTATTGCTCGCCTGGGGGGTGATGAGTTTACGATTGTGCTGGAAGGGGTTAATAATCATTCTGATATCACGCGCGTGGCTGAAAAGATCTGTAAATCCGTGTCGCAACCTTTTGTGTTCCTGCAACAGAAGATGTTCGTGACTACCAGCATTGGTATCTCTGTGTATCCGGACGATGCGCAGGATTCAACTACGTTACTAAAGCATGCCGATACAGCCATGTTTAGCGCCAAAAAAAGTCGCAATGGTTTCGCCTACTACAAAGAGGGCATGGAAGATGAGTTGGCGCGCAGGCTTGAGTTGGAGAGAGAGCTGCACCAGGCCATTCATGCCGGAGAGTTGCTACTTTATATACAGCCGCAAAAGTGCTTTGCCAAAGGCGAGGTGGCTGCTGCCGAGGCGCTGGTGCGATGGCAGCACCCCTCACGGGGGTTGTTGGGGCCGGATCAGTTTATCCCCGTTGCAGAGGAAAGTGACCTGATTAACCAGATTGGTTGCTGGGTTCTGGATGAGGCATGCCGCCTGCTTAGCGAATGGCACACACGCGGCTTTGAGATTCGCCTTGCTGTCAATATATCCGGACGTGAGCTGCTCGAGGTCGGCTTGGAAAAGAGGCTTGAAAGCCTGATTTCCAAGTACGCATTTGATCCATCAATGCTTGAGATTGAGATCACTGAAAGCATGCTGATGGAAAACCCCCAGCAGAGTGAGCGGGAGCTGCAGGTGCTCAAAAACATGGGCTTGACGCTGGCTATCGATGATTTTGGCAGCGGCTTTTCATCGCTCAATTACCTGAAACGATTGCCGGTTGACGTGTTGAAAATAGATCGAACTTTTATCGAGGATATCGAGACAGACCCCAACGATACAGCGATTGTTGCGGGAATCCTTGCGCTGGCAAGAAGCCTAAATCTTGAGGTGGTTGCCGAGGGTGTTGAAACACCCGGGCAGTGGGAGAAGCTGGCACAACTACACTGTGACTCCTTCCAGGGATATTTGTTGAGCAAACCCCTGCCCGTCGAAGAATTTGAAAAGCATTTTTTATCCCAATAACAGGTGTGCCGTTGTTACTGGCTGTGTGATAATCACCGCCACTTCAAGTTTGGGATAGAGCATGAGCCAGTTTTTTGCCATCCACCCGGAAAATCCCCAGCTACGGCTGGTGCGAATGGCTGCGGAAATTATTCGCGGTGGCGGGGTTGTGATATATCCAACCGATTCGGCCTATGCCCTGGGCTGCCATATCGGAGATAAAAAGGCGCTGGAGCGTATACGCCAGATCAGGCAACTGGATAAAAAACATAACTTCAGTCTGGTTTGCCGAGATTTGTCCGAGCTGGCTACCTATGCCAGAGTAAACAACCAGCAGTATCGCGCCATCAAATCCCATACTCCCGGGCCTTATACCTTTATTCTGCAGGCGACGGCCGAGGTGCCGAGGCGTTTGCTGCATCCGAAACGAAAAACCATTGGTATCAGGGTGCCGGACAACAAGATAGCCCTTGCTATCCTGGGAGAACTGGGCGAGCCGATGATGAGCACCACCATGCTCTTGCCGGGAGATTCGTTCCCCCTGACCGATCCCTATGATATACGTGACACCCTGGAGCACCAGGTGGACTTGATCATTGACGGTGGCTACTGTGGCATGGAAGAAACCAGTGTTATCGATATGAGTACTGACAGTGTCGAGGTCTTGCGTGCAGGCATGGGCAGCGTAGAGGAGTTCTCCGCTTAACTGGAGCCGGAGTGCTTTGCGGGTATAATGCCCACTTTCTCGAGCAAATGATAATCATGTCAACAGATAGCGCCAACCACGAACTCGCAGCCATTGCAGAGGACAACCCTACGGCCCGACCCACCCAGGAAGAAATGCCGTTTGCCGTGATTGCTGGCCAGCAGCTGATGCAACTGCCAAAGGATTTATATATCCCACCGGAAGCGCTGGAGGTGATTCTGGAAGCCTTCGAGGGGCCACTGGATCTGTTGCTCTACCTGATAAAGCGTCAAAACCTGGATGTGTTGCAGATCAATGTGGCTGAAATTACTCGTCAGTACATGGCCTATATCGAGATGATGCAGGCGATTCAACTCGAACTGGTCGCCGAATATCTGCTGATGGCGGCGATGCTCGCAGAGATCAAATCCCGGATGTTGTTGCCGCGACAGAAAGTGGAAGAAGATGAGGAAGATCCCCGCGCAGAACTTATCCGCCGTTTGCAGGAGTATGAGCGATTCAAGCAGGCCGCAGAGGATATTGACGAGTTGCCCCGCCTCGGTCGTGATGTCTTCCACGCCGTGGCGAAAGAGCCGGACAGGAAAAAGGAGCGCCCACATCCGGAAGTAGGCATGCGGGAACTGCTGACCGCACTGGCGGATGTACTGAAACGAGCGGAAATGTTCGAGAGTCATCATGTCCAGATGGAAAAACTTTCCACGCGCGAACGAATGTCACAAATGCTTGAGTCCCTGAGGGACGGCAAACAATTTGTGCCCTTTGTCAGCCTGTTCCGTTTAAAGGAGGGCAGGGCGGGTGTCATTGTCACCTTCCTTGCACTGATGGAGCTGGTGAAGGAGGCCTTGGTGGAGTTTGTGCAGAGCGATGCCTATGGTCCCATTCATGTCAAGGCCAGGTAATGGCACTACCAATTGTTAAAAAGAGTCACACCGGTTAGATGGATAACGATCAGCTGAGAAAAATCATCGAAGGCGCATTGCTGGCCGCGGGGCGTTCACTGGATGTCGGGCGCATGGAAATGCTGTTTGAGATCGGCGAGGCACCTCCAAGAGAGCAGATCCGGGCCGTACTTGAGGATAGAGAATTGTCCTGCAGGGATAGGGGCTTTGAGGTGGTTAAA
>JBFFTH010000104.1:0-7292 GCA_041571855.1 Porticoccaceae bacterium | reverse complement strand
GCTTCTGGCGCGGCCTCTTCCAGCGCATCGGGCTCAAAACCCTCGGGGGGGTATTTATCCCAAATAGACACCTTGTGCTGTTTTACGAGCAGCGCATGCATCGCATGGCCAATCCGGCCATACCCCAGCAACAGTACATTGCGCCTTGCCATCATCGTGCCTCTCCCTACTCCTTATCAATTGGCAGCACTTTACCGCGCAATGGCAAAACCAGGCAATCGCCACTGCCAGCTAAGCGCCGTCATCAACACCCTTGTTCCTGCGCAACAAAACATAAGTGGCTCCGGCGCCACCGTGCCCCGGTTGTGCCGAGTGAAATGCCAGCACGGCGTCCAGTTCCCGCAACCAGTGGTTGACGCAGCTCTTCAATACGGCCGGCTCATCCCGGAAAGCCCCGTGACCGTGGGTCACCATCACCACGCGGTGGCCAGCATCAACGCAGGCATCGATAAAGCGGATCAACTCGATAGCGGCCTGTTCAACCGTGTGGCCATGCAAATCGATGCTCTCCTCTACCGCCAGCTTTCCAAGCCGCAGATCCTTAAAGACCCGGTGCTGTATGCCACCGCGAACAAAGCTGATAATGCCATTCGGGTCGACCTGGTGGATGTAATTTCGCGATGTCAGCGGCAACGAACCGGTCTGCCCCGCAAATTTCAGTGCCCGCTCCCGTGCTGCAAGCTTTTGTCCCGGTTCAGGCTGGCGTTTCAGGCTGACCCGCCCGGCAGACCGGTGTGGTTTGACATCGGCCATCAGTTCGCGGAAAAGTTTGCGATCTTCTTCATCCATAGCAGGAAAATATGCTCGTCACTCGGCAAGAAATCGAGCGATTAATTTTTATCCAGGGTGATATGAGAGGTATCGATATCGCGCTCGACAACGGGCTTTTTCTCATCTTCTGCAAGGACGTCAGCGCCGGTCTTTGCCACAGTGAGGTGCGATGTATCCACGTCTTTCGGCGTAAAATCCTTGCGGTCCTCCGGCGACAAAACATCCGCGCCGACATCCGCCATGGTGAGACCGGTCTGACTGTCCGCACCGTCAGGTGTCGCCCCGGCCATCGACTCGGCCCCTGTTGCTTCACTGCTGATGTCTCCCCCCGCGCCGGGTTTCAGGGAGACCACTGCGCCCGCTTTTTGCAGGGTTTGCTGATAGCGCTCTGCTGTCAGCAGTTCGACGCCTTTCTTAACTGCCACCGGGCGACCGGAAAAGAGCTGTTCGACCTGCTGGGCATCTGCATTGAAGAGTTTTGCCAGACGCTGTTTTACCTCAACAACACTTTCTCCCGGCGCCACATCGCCGCGAAAAATTACGTCGTACAGTCTATCGCTCATCTTGATTACGCCCGCTGAAAATAAATGTACTAGAGCCGTGTCATCAACTCTTTCACTTTCTCACCGATCCGGTCCCGCACTTCCCGAAACTGTTCCACACTCATAAGCTTCGGGTCGGGCAGCCCCCAGTCCTCGCGAATCGCACCCCTCAGCCATGGACAGTTGTCTCCACAGCCCATGGTAATCACGGCATCAAACTCGATATCGGGTAGCTCCTCCAAGCCCTGGGAACGGTGATTGCTCATATCGTAGCCAAGCTCAGCCATGGTCGCCACCGCTTTGGGGTTCACCTGCCCGGATGGTGCAGAGCCCGCGCTGTAAATTTCGCACTCTCCATTATTCAATATATGGCCATACGCCTCGGCGATCTGGCTGCGGCAGGAATTCTCAACACAGACGAATACAATATGTTTCACGATTTACATCCTCACTCTGGATCACAGGAATCAGCAGCACAACACCCAGGCCACTGAATCAGACGGCAAGTAGTAATTGCCAGCGATGCCCCGACCAGTGGGCCGATAATATACAGCCACAGCGAGGACAACTGTCCGGACAACAATGCCGGCCCGATGGAGCGGGCGGGGTTCATGGATGCCCCGGAAATTGGACCGGCAAACAGGGCCTCCATGGCCACCACCGCACCAATGGTAATGCCTGCCAGCAAACCCTGCTCCTTAGAGCCCTCCGAAACATTGATAATGACAAACATCAAAATGAAGGTCAGCAGGATTTCCATCACCAGGCTCTGCAATTCACTGCCAGCAGGCAGCGTCGCACCCAGTGTCGGGTGACTGCCAAACATCAGGGCCAGCACTGTCGAGGCGAGAATAGCGCCGGCCAGCTGTGACAGGATATAGGGAAAAATAAGCTTTCCGGGAAACCGTTTTGCCCACCAGAAAGCCAGTGTCACCGCGGGGTTGATATGTGCGCCGGATGTTTCACCCAGAGTGTGAATCACTGTCATCACGGCCAGCCCGAAACAGATTGCTATTCCCAGGTGAGAAACTGCACCGCCACTGATATCGTTAATGACAATGGCCCCCGTGCCGACGAAGACCAGGATGAAAGTGCCAAAAAATTCAGCGTAATATTTTCTTTTCACCGATATTTCCAACCCAAAAGTGCTATCCAGCAGACAAGTATTATAAAAATATTTTATCAGCAGTCTGGCTCATTTTTTTACCCGATAGCTACTGCAAACCAGACAACAAGAAACAAACCCATCGACAACAGAACAGCCGCAGAACCGATGTCCTTGGCGCGCCCGGCCAACTCATGAGGTTCATCGCCGATCCTGTCGACGGTGGCCTCAATGGCTGAATTCAGCAGTTCAACAATCAAAACCAGTACTGTTGTGGCAAACAGCAGCAGCCATTCATTGAGGTTTTCGGCAATTAACAGACTGACCGGGAACAGCAGCAGCGCCAGGAAAAATTCAACCCGAAAAGCCTCCTCGTGCCGCAGTGCCGCTCTCAGGCCCTGCCATGAATGCACTGAAGCCTGTATTACACGTCGCTGAAAGAGTGCCAGCATCGAACCATCTTTTTGCTCGTTCAAGCTTCACCACCCTCGATGTGCTGGTCCATCCCCAGCGCCGGGGATTCTTCACTGGGTCTGCCGACAATTCTTGCAGGCACGCCAGCCACCGTGGTGTGGGGCGGCACCGGGTCCAGCACCAGGCTGCCGGCACCGATCTTGGCTCCAAACCCCACTTCAATGTTGCCAAGAATTTTTGCTCCGGCTGCGATCAACACGCCATGCCGGATTTTCGGGTGACGGTCCCCGGCTTCATTACCGGTTCCCCCCAGGGTCACTGAATGCAGCATCGAGACGTCATCTTCGATCACCGCGGTTTCACCAATCACCACGCCGGTGGCGTGATCGATCATGATACCCCCACCAATACGCGCCGCCGGGTGAATATCCACCGCAAACACCTCCGACACCCTGTTCTGCAAATACAGCGCCAGTGATTCCCTGCCCTGCAACCAAAGCCAGTGCGCGATGCGGTGGACCTGCAGGGCGTGAAACCCCTTGAAGTAAAGCAGGGGCATCAGGTACTGATCGCAGGCCGGGTCTCGGTCCAGGTAAGCGGCAAGATCCTGCTGCACTTTTTTTATGGCGCCCTTGTCTTTAGACAGAACCTCCACGAAGAGGTCATACAACTGTCCTGCTGGGATATATTCATTGCCGAGTTGCTCCGCCATCCTGGCGGCCAGGCTCTGCTCCAGGGAGTTGCGCGTCAACACCGTGGCTGTGAAATAGCCCGACAATGCAGGCTCGCAGCGAGATGCCTCTTCGGCCTCGCTGACGATTTTCTGCCAGATGTCGGCACCCTCAACCATTTCTCACCCCTCCCTCAGTCATTGACGGTGTGAACAAACCGCGTGCAGATCTCATCGAGCGAATCCAGCACAGCCGGTTTCAACTCGATCTCGCTATTTTCCAGAACCTGTCGCAACAGGTCAGGGGTTAACTGCCGCTCAAACTCGCGCGCTATTGGCAGATAACTCAAGTGCCAGGCTTCCGGCGCAACCCCCCCGCAATCTTCAGCATAGGGGCGGCAAAACCCGAAGCGGCTGCTGTTTTCATCCAGCCATTGACTCAAGCCGTAGAATGGCCCGCCGATACCATATTCCTCCGGCACAAGTTGCAGATTGTAACCTGCCGTCACCGCCGAAGGGTCCCAGACATCCATGTCAGTTCCCCAGTGATGACGTGAAGCACCGGGCAGCGCCGACCAGCGCAGTATGGCAAAAACCTTTTCATGGTCGCTGAGATTTGCCATATCCAGTGGCTGCCCGTTGTCATCCATCACCGGCCGCATACCCAGCGCCTTGGCGTTCCAGATCGCCAGCTGACGTTCAAAAGAGCGGAAACTGCTGGCAATTTGCAGATCAAAACCGGCCACAGATGCCGCCCGCTGCAGATTGCGAAAAGGCCCGACTACCCCGGCATGCAACCTGTGCAGATCGCCATCCGCAAGCGCCGTCAAGTGGGATTCCCCCTGGCCGGTAATGATTTCAGCTGCCAAAGTTATCAATTGTCCGAACCTTTTAATCAATCGGCGATCACCATAATATCCCCGAAAATAATTTGCTATGCTCAAACAGCACAATCGCATTCAAGGACAGTAAGTATGCAAGAAGAAATCGACCAGTTGCACGCGGTCTACGACACTATTGTCGACTTTTTCGTCAACTACAGCTTTCAGCTTATCGGCGCAACCATCATCCTTCTGATCGGTCTTCTTGTCGCCAACCGGGTAGCGGGCTGGGTAGAACGATTCTGTATCGGCAAGCGACTGGATGTCACCCTGAGCCGCTTTATCGCCAGCTTTGTCAAGATCGCCATTAATGTCGGTGTCGCTGTCATCGCCCTTGGCAAACTGGGCATCAGCATCACCCCCTTTGTCGCCGCCATTGGCGCCCTTTCCCTGGGCGCAGGCCTGGCTATACAGGGTCTGGTTTCCAACTATGGCGCCGGGTTCAATATTATAATCACGCGGCCTTTTGTGGTGGGTGATACCATTTCTGTGCAGGGGGTCACCGGCATTGTCGACGAGGTGCGCCTTGCCCATACCATCCTCAAGGACGAAGACGATGTGCGGATTATGATTCCGAACCGCCACATAGTGGGCGAAATCCTGCACAATTCAGCCGAAGTATCGCTGGTGGAAACGATTATCTGCGTAGCTTACGACTCCGACCCTGATCGGGTGGGCGATGTCATTCTGGCCGTACTGGACAGCAATGGCGTCACGGAAAACCGGTCGCCACAGGTCGGTATTGACTCCTTTGGCGACAGCGGCCTGAATATCGGCGTTCGCTTCTGGGTGCCGACCACAAAATTTCACCGCACCCGCTTCAAGGTCAACAATGCCATTTTCGATGCCTTGAAACTGGCCGGGGTGGAAATTCCCTTCCCGCAGCGGGAAGTACGCCTTTTGGGTGATGCGACAGAAAATACTCCCGGCACTTGAATTTTCACAAAAAGAACCCATCTAACAGTGAGTTGCAAACGCTTGGGTTGCAATAATAACTTGTCTAATACGAGGAGACTGACGTGTTACGCATAGGCCTTTTTTTAGCCACCAATATCGCTATTCTGGTGCTTTTTACACTGGTTTTTCAGGGACTCGGTCTTGAGCAATACCTGGCCTCCCAGGGTGTTTACACCAACCTGACCTCACTGCTGGTCATCTGTGGGTTCTTTGGCTTTGCCGGCTCTCTTATCTCCCTGCTCACCTCCAAGTGGGTAGCCAAAATGAGTGCCAGGGTGCAGGTCATCGACCAACCCACCACCCCCGACGAGCGCTGGTTGCTTGAAACCGTCAGGGACCTGTCCGACAAGGCTGGTATCGGCATGCCCGAGGTGGGTGTTTTTCCGGCCCAGCAATCCAATGCCTTTGCCACTGGCTGGAACAAGAATAAATCCCTGGTAGCCGTCAGTGAGGGCCTGCTGCATCGCTTTGACAAGGATGAGGTGCGCGCCGTGCTGGCCCACGAAATCGGCCACGTCGCAAATGGTGACATGATCACCCTGTCCCTGGTCCAGGGCGTGGTCAACACCTTTGTCATGTTCTTTGCCCGGGTGATCGGCAGCGTGATCGATCGCGCCGTATTCAAAAACGAGAATGGCCACGGCATCGGCTACTTCATGATAGTGATCGTACTGCAGGTGGTGCTGGGCATATTCGCCTCGATGATCGTGATGTGGTTCTCCCGCTGGCGTGAATTTCGCGCTGATGCGGCGGGCGCGCAACTGGCCGGTCGCGGCGCCATGATCGGCGCCCTGCAAAAGCTGCAGGCTGAAACCCGCGCGCATATTCCCAACCAGATGCCGGACACCATGACTGCGTTTGGCATCTCCAGTGGCTGGAAAGAACACGCCATGAAGCTGTTCATGTCACACCCTCCGCTGGAAGAGCGTATTGAAGCCCTTCGCTTCGGCGCAGAATAGCAGTGGCACAAACAAAACTCTGTCGGCTTGACGAGCTGCCGGAGGTGGGAAGCAGGCAATTTGACCACGGCGAAGAGAGTCTCTTCGCCGTTCGTCAGTACAGCGAGGTTTTTGTCTACCGCAACATCTGCCCCCACATCGGTACCCCGCTCAACTGGCAGGAGGATCAATTTCTCGACAGCGAGAATCGCTTTATACAGTGTGCTTCCCACGGGGCACTGTTCGAAATCGACAGCGGCCTCTGTGTTGCAGGGCCCTGTTCAGGCCAGTCACTGCAAACTGTTTCCCATGAAGTTCGGCAAGGCTGCATTTTCATCAAATAGGATTTTCTACAGGTATTATTTCCATGAACTACTCAATTGACTCTCTACCATCAAGGCCCGACAGCCTTGCCATTGTCACCGGCGCCAATACTGGCCTTGGCTACGAAACTACACGCTACCTTTGCCAGAAGGGAGTCAAGGTGGTGATGGCCTGTCGCAACGAATCGAAAGCAATGGCCGCCAAACAGCAGCTTGAAGAAGAGCTGCCGGACGCCCGGCTGGATTTCCTGCCCCTCGACCTGAGCTCACTTGAATCGGTGCGCCAATTTGCCGACGCATTCCGCTCAAAATACGACAGGCTTGACCTGCTGATCAATAACGCAGGCATTATGTGGACCCCCTACGAGCTATCCGTGGATGGTTTTGAAAGCCAGATGGCCGCCAACCACTTCGGTCACTTTCTGCTGACCTCGCTGCTGCTGGACATGATGCCGGACACCCCCGAGTCAAGGGTTGTCCATCTAAGCAGCCTGGCCCATGCGCATGGGTTAAAACGCATCCGCTTTGAAGATATTCACTGGCAGCAGGGCTATCACAAGCACAACGCCTACGCCCAGACAAAGCTGGCCTGCATGATGTTTGGCCTGGAACTGGACAGGCGGCTGAAAAAGGCCAACAAATCCCTGTTATCCGTGATCGCCCACCCCGGCGCCTCGATGACCGAACTGGT
>JBFFTH010000103.1:0-7356 GCA_041571855.1 Porticoccaceae bacterium | reverse complement strand
GCCGATTTCTTCCGGCTTGGGGTCAACAAAATGTTTCAGCATCGCGCTCATATTCTGCCAACATTCAGGCCCGCAACGGCCACTCGCTGACCGGTCGATTGGACGCGCTGTATTTCATGTAATCCTCCAGCATCAGTCTCTGGCTCTCTTCAACACTGTGATTCTGATTATAGAATGCCGCGGTTTTGCGCTGCCAGACTGCGCCGGTCTGGCGGCTTTCAAAACGCTGCTCAATCACGGCAATAAATTTTTCGATTTCAGAGCTGCCGATACCGATACTTTCCAGCCCCCGACGCGCCAGGGGTATGCACTGTTCAAGCACTTGAATAATCGGCTGGTGCTCGCAACCGGAACGGCAACTGTCGGGCCAGACGATATTGGCCTCAAGCCCGAACTGGGCCGCGCGATGAAAGTTATAATCCGCCAGCCGGAATGGCAGCCGCGGTAAAAGCTCGGGGATCTGGTGGCGAAAATGCTCGGCAAGACCAATGGTGAAGGCGGCATTGGCAACCATATCAAGCGCAGTCGGCCCTGCCGGGAGCGAACGCATCTCGATGCGCAACTGGCCGCCATCGGCATCGTCATAGACCGGGCGGTTCCACAACCACACAGAGCTCTGGTGTAACCTGAGCTCTGCCAGTGTTGGCGTCTTTCCCTCCGCCAGCTGTTGCAGGGCATCCTCATCACTGCACACGGGCAGCAATGCCGGGTACATACCAACCAGTTCCTGGAACAGTTCCAGCGGCGTCTGCCGCGCCCAGCCCTGACCCAGGCTGACTCGGGGTGGCTGGTGCCAGTCGTATCGCCCCCGCACCCGGGTGTCAATGGACTGCTTGAACAGCGGGATTCGGGTTTCACTCCAGAGGTTGTGGCCGAAGATTCCGGGCGAGTTGCCCGACAGGGCCAGTGCCAGCGGGGTAACCAGCTGGAAGGCGTTAAAGGTGTTGACAAAATCCCGTGGTGCTATGCGGTAATGAACCTGAAACGAGGTGTTGGCGCCCTCCAGGGTAAGGTCAGACACCTCCATTTTCAGCGGCTGCTCGCCATTGATGTCGATCAGGAAGTTACCTCCCCGGCGCTTGATCATCTCCCGCATCAGGGCATGGTAGCGCTGCCGATCGGTCATGTTCGCCGGGCCGAAATCGTCGATTGTCAGGGTTGGCAGGATGCCAATAGCAACCACCCGCCCGCGGTGACGGGCGGCAATGTCATTCAGCCTTTGCAGCTGGGTCAGCAGCTGCTGTTCTGTGCTTTCAAAGGGCGACTGCGCCAACGCATAGGGGGTCAGGTTGTACTCGAGGTTGTAGCGGTTGAGTTCCAGGGTGAGGTTCGGGTCACCGGCATCGTCCAGAATCAGCTGATTGATTGCCTCGGGCGCACCATCGGAACCAACCAGGTACATTTCCAGTTCAGCCCCGATCGCAGGGCTGTGGTCAGAGAACTGGCCAAAGTCGGGCCGATCCAGCAACTGGCCAAGTGCAGACAGGTTATCACGCAATTTTTGCTCAAATTGCGCAAATGTTTGCGGATCAAACTCGCTATTTGTGATCTCAATACCCATCGATAGCTCGGTTACTCGATAGACGGTTGCGGGTTCTGATTATAAGCAATCCCGGTTTGGTCGGGAGCAACTCTTTCTCCGGGCCGGCAATAGCAGGGAGGGCCAGGTGACCAGAGGTCGTCTGTGAAACCCTGCCGGGAAAAGAACCACCGGGGCAGATGGTGACTTTGCGGCTGCCAGTCCCTGCCGTGAACGATATGGCTGCTAACGAGCCATCAGGGCAGCCGCTGAAACAATGTTTTTGCAGGTTGCGGTCAGGTGTTGAGGTGATCATCCAGGTGATCGTGAATTTCCCTCTCCAGCATGCCTTTTAATCCCTTCATCAGGAAGCCAAGCACAACCTCAACAGATATCTGGCTTTCGTCGTAATCGATCTTTCCATCTACACCGACATGCTTAAAGTGCATCCGGTTATCCCCCTCCCAGCGGTAACTGCCACCCACCCTGGCCTGTATATCACTGGCCAGCTGCTCGGCGAGATCCCTGATATGTTCCTGGTCGAGATTGTGATCGCGCTTTATATATATGTCGCTCATGTTTACCCCTGTCGAATTTTTTCTTTTTACCCAGCTTGTTTGAACTCTTGCTGGTACAGGCGATGACAATCTTCCATAAACTGGCCCTTGCTCTCCGCGATATAGGGCGCCACCTGTGCCATCACTTGCATTACAGCGCTCTGGATATAGTCATGGCGACTCAAGGAGCGCTGGCGAAGATCCTGATAATTAAACCAGTAAATCATCGTTAATACGATAGCGTCGGCAAGGTCATCAACACCGACAGCCTTGATATTCCTGGTCTCAAAAACACCCTCTTCCACCAGATGCTGCAGAAGAGAATGGACAAAATCATATTTGAGATCAATCAGGCGGGTGAAACGACGCTGCAAAAAGGGATATTTCAGTAACAGATCATTCAGGTTGCGATAAAAAAAACGGTAACTGTGCATTTGTTCCAGAATCAGGTAGAAGCGAAGCCAGTTATCCTCCAGGGATGCTAACGACAGCGACTCAACCGGCTCCCGCAACAGCACCTGAAGCTTGTCTTCAAAGCGGGCAAACAATTCTTCGACTATCTGTTCTTTACCCCTGAAGTGGTAATAGAGGTTGCCGGGGCTGATATCCAGCTCATTGGCAACATCTACCGCCGTAAGGCCTGCCTCCCCTTCAGTATTGAACAGTTCGAGGCTGACAACCAGGATGTGTTCGCGTCTTTTCATTTGGCCATTATGAAACCAAACAAAAAAAAACAAAATTTTTTTTGTTTTTAGTATGCCTTTTCTAGAAATAATCGATATCTTGCAGCCCTGTTTGGAGACAGACCAACCAAACTGGTTAAAACTTAGGAGATGAAAAATCATGAGTGACTTTAAAGAAGCAATTGACAAAACTGAAGAATTGGCCCGCAAAATCTGGTTGGCGGGTCTCGGTGCCTACGGCCAGAGCCTGGACAATGTCCAGGACGGATACGAAAAAATGAATGACCAGACTCGCAAGATCTTTGATGAACTGGTGAATCGCGGTGAAAACATCGAATCCGAAGCCAAAGGCAAGCTGTCTGAAGCGAAGCGCAAGCTGGATCAGACCGGCGACAAGCTGAAAGATCGCCGCGAGCAGCTGAAGCAAAAGGGCGAAAAGATCAAAGAAGATGCGCTGAACATCAACATTGCAGAGCGTCTGGAAGAGATTCGCAGCAAAGTTTCAGAGAAACTTTCTCTGCCGGAACTGCCGGAAGTCCCCAAGTTCTCTCAGCAGAAACTGCTCGAAGACCTGAACAAGGGCCTGGAAGATCTGACCAGCTCTGTAACCAAGCTGCTGAAAGGACAGAAGGCCAAGCCTGCTGCCAAGAAGCCCGCAGCTAAGAAGCCTGCTGCCAAGAAGCCCGCAGCCAAGAAGCCTGCTGCGAAGAAGCCGGCGGCCAAGAAGCCTGCTGCCCAGAAACCTGCAGCTGAAAAGCCTGTAGTGGCAGAGGATAAAGCAACAGCTTAACCCCCCTTGCTCTTTTTTTAAGAGCAACTAGTGCTTCAGGCCCTCCCCTATAGGCCTGACTTTGAGTGGCTGCCCGCCCCACTTGGGCAGCCCTTTTTTTTGCCTGTATAAACGAACTCGGGATTCATCCGGGCCAAGTTTGCTAGAATTCCGCCCACAAAAAAATTACCCCGGATTTGCCATGGAAACAGCTTCGACTACACAGCCACCGGTTGCCGGCCCCCTGCGGCGGCTGATGGCACTGTTTTATGACCTTCTCTTGCTGCTGGGGGTCAGTTTTGGCTACGGCGTACTGGTATTGCTGGTTCGCAAGATGGCGGGTGACAACACCATGGAACCCCTGCAGGGTATCGCTGCCATGCTGGAAATTACCGGACTGGTGGTATGTTACTGCGGTTATTACTGCTGGTGCTGGCTGAAAAAAGGCCAGACCCTGGCAATGAAGTCCTGGCGAATGGAACTACGGATGAGCAGTGGCGCCAGGCCATCCCCGAAAGCCTGCTATTATCGCTGCCTGCTGGCACCGCTATGCATCGCCGCTGGCGGCATTGGCTACTGGTGGTGCTGGTTTGACGGCAAGGGGGACGCCCTGCAAGACCGGCTGACCGGTACCCGCGTGGTCGTACTGCCCAAAAATTCCCGCTAACGGGTCTGGTGCAACAGGTAAAGTCCAATTGCCGTCAGGATCAGCGCGGGTATCACGATCGACAGCACCGGGTTGAAGCCAAACACGATGCTTGCTGGCGCCAGCAAATCCTGCCCGGTGCGAAACACGACCCCGACAATCACCCCGGCAAACACCCGGTAGCCCATGGTTACTGACCGCAAAGGGCCAAAGATAAAGGAAATGGCCACCAGAACCAGGCTGGCAATGGTCAGCGGCTGCATGACCTTGCCCCAGAAGGCCAACTGGTAGACAGCGGGATCCCTTTCCACCTCTTTCAAGTAGTGAATGTACTGGCGCAGGCTTCTCATATCGAGGGAACTGGCGGGCATCACGACCAGCCGCAGCAAATCCGGCGACAATTCCGTTTCCCAGCGACGTACCACGAAGTTGTCGGTTTCGACCCGTGTGGGATGAAAATTCGTCAACACGCCCTCCTCTTCCAGCCAGTAGCCATCCTGAAACACCGCCCGCTTGGCAAAGCTGGTCTGCTTGATCTGCCGTCTTTCGTTAAAGCTGTAACGTGTCACACCAAACAGCACGCCGCCCGGGTAAACGGCGTTAAAGTGCATAAACTCATTGCCCTCCCGGTTCCAGACACCGCCGGCGGCCTCCTGGGCAGTCTCTCCACCCTCCTGCAACATCCTGCGGCTCTCTGCCAGCTGATCGGTGTAGGGAACGACAAATTCACCCAACAGCACGCCCGCCAGTATCAACCCCAGTACCGGCTTGATGACAAACCAGGTGATGCGCAACACGGAAACACCGGCAGAGCGCATCACTACAAGCTCGCTATTATTGGCCAGTGCGCCAAGCCCCACCAGGCAACCAATCAGGGAGGCGATGGGAATAGTCTCGTAAATGCGGGAGGGCAGCGTCAGCAGGACATAGACCAGCATCCGCCCGAAAGTAAACTCATTCTTTACATCGTCCACGCCATCGACAATAGCGCCTATCGCATCGAGCGCCACCAGTATCAGCAGCACCATGGCGATTGCCGCCAGCACGGCGCGGGCAATATGCATTGACAAGAGGCGCATTATTTCGTCGCCTCCCGCTTGTCCGCTGCTTGCCCGCGTCGCCATTGCAGGCTGGGCCACAGCAGCATGGAAGCCGCCATCAGCAAAAAGAGGACATGGACTGGCCACATCCCGAGCGCGATCGGTATATCCCCGTTTTCCAGGGCCTCACGGGCTGCATTGAGCAACACCAGGTAAATGATGTAGAGCAGAATCGCCGGGAACAGCTTCACAAAGCGGCCCTGTCGGGGATTGGTCTTGCTCATTGATATCGCCAGCAGAGACACCACCAGCACCAGCAGTGCCGTTGAAAATCGCCAGTGCACGGCTGCCCTGTGATCCAGCTTGTCCGACTGCAGCAACTCGCTCATCGGCAGGGTATCCACTTTCGGGGCTTTCTTGCGAACTCTTGGCGGCTGCAATTTGACGCCATATTCCTTGAATTGCGTCACCTGGTAATCCGCCTCGCCGGGCACGCCCTGAACCCGGTAGCCCTTTTCGAGCACCAGGTAACTGCTCTCGCCAGCAGTACCTTTTCGCTGCCGCCCCGTTTCCGCCAGCACCACAACCAATTGCTTTCCCTCTTCCCCTTCCGGATTATTCTCGGCGACAAAAACTTCCGACATCAACCCTTCATCATCCAGCGCCTCGACATAGGTGTGTGCCCGGCCCTGCTGCAGGGGGTAAAACTGTCTCGGTGCCAGCGCATCCAGCTCTCCGCGCTGTTTTTGGGCATCGAGTAACGCCTCGGCCTTTGCCAGGCTGGCCGGTCCCGTCACCATGCCAAGGTAGGCGACAGTGGCAGCAAACAGCGTTGCCACCACCATGGTGTAGCCGAGGAGCCGGTTCTGGCTGACGCCACAGGCAGAGAGAACCGACATCTCGTTATCGGTGTAGAGGCGGCCGAAGGTCAGGAAAATGGCAAGGAAAAAGGACAGCGGCAGGATCAGCTCGAGAAACCCGGGCATGCGATATCCCAGTACGGCAAACAGTATTGTCGGATCCAGGTCACCGGACGCCGCATCCGACAGGTAGCGGACAAAGCGGCCGCTGACGACAACCAGCAGCAACACGAGGCACACGGCAAAAGTCGTGGCTATCAAATCGCGAGCAATGTATCGAAAAATCAGCACAATAAATCATTCTCAAAGTTGGTGGCTCGCCGGGCTTGGCGTAAACTACCTCGCCAGTGCTGACATCATTATGCCGATAGATTAACTATTTGTCTCGAAAGAAACTGACGAACGCCCATGAAAACAACCATTGAATTTACAACCTCAGCCAGTAAGCCGGCCACCCTCAAAACACGCTGCCTGGTGCTCCCGATAAGCGCACTGGACTCGTTGAGCGAGGCCGCGAAGTCTGTAGACGATGCCTGCGGCGGCCTGATTACCCGGCTGGTCAAAAGCGGCGATATGTCCATTGAAACCGGGCAATCCCTGCTGCTGGTTGAGCCCACGGGCCTGAACGCAAATCGCCTGCTGCTGGTTGCGACCGGCAAGCAGGACCTCAATGAACAGGGTGCGAGCAAATTTGCCAATGCCATCGGCACTGCCCTGTCCAGACTGCAGATCAAATCGGCTGACGTTGTGGTCGACGGAATCAGCGTCTCTGATCGCGACAGCGCCTGGATTGCAAAAACCACCGCCAGAGCCATTGCGGCGGCCAGCTATCGCTTTAATGAATTTAAAACCAGCGGCAAGAAACAACCCGGACTGAAAAAAGTCAACCTGGTGTTGCCTGAGCGCAAGGGCGCCGCGGCTATTCAGCGGGCAGCACAAACCGGTGCCGCCATCGCCAGCGGGGTCAATACCGCCCGCCATCTCGGCGATCTTCCCGGCAATGTCTGCACGCCCGCCTACCTGGCAAAACAGGGGCGGGCGCTGGCGAGAAACCACGCCGACATCAGTTGCACGGTGGTCAGTGAAAAAGAGATGCGCACCCTGGGCATGCACTCGCTGCTGTCGGTATCGGCGGGCAGTGCGCAGCCGGCAAAACTGGTTGTACTCAACTACCAGGGCGGCGAGAAAAACCAGAAGCCCACGGTACTGGTCGGCAAAGGCGTCACCTTCGACTCCGGCGGCATCAGCCTGAAGCCGGGTGCGGGCATGGACGAAATGAAGT
>JBFFTH010000102.1:0-7362 GCA_041571855.1 Porticoccaceae bacterium | reverse complement strand
GATGATGGTTTTTGCCCGGTACTTTCGATCGCTCATTGGTCAGTGTTCCAGTTTCAAGGCGCTCAGGCCGCCGACGGTGTTTAAAGCATACTGCAAATAGATATGCCGTAAATCAATAAATATTTTTCGCTGGGCTGTTATCGCCCGATTCAAACGCTGGATTAAATACTGCTGTGTTGTGATAGCCTTTCTGCCATGGCTTATTACTTGATTTTCGACCAGGGTGGCCAGAGCACCCGGGCACTGGTTTTTGATTCACGGGGCAATGTGGTTGCCGAGTCCCGTGCAGCCATTGCAACCTCCAGGGGAGAGGGCGGAGTGGTCGAGCAGGACACCACCGAACTGGAGAAATCTTTCACAGTAATTATCAATGAAATTGCTGCTGCGCTGGGTGATGATATTGAAAAAATCTGTTCGGCCGGCATCGTGACCCAGCGTTCAAGCCTGGTCTGCTGGAACCGGGTCACCCGGCAGGCGCTGACACCGGTCATCGGCTGGCAGGATGTGAGGGCCAAAGATCAGCCGGAATTGCTGAGCCTCGATGCGGTTGCCGTGGCTGCTATCACGGGCCTGCGTCCCAGTCCACATTACGGTGCCAGCAAAATACGATGGTGCCTGCAGAACCTGGAGCAGGTAAAAAGTGCCCTCGATAGTGATGAACTGGTTTGTGGCCCACTGGCCAGTTATGTGCTTTTTTTTCTGACCGCGGGCAGGGTAGTGGCTGTTGATCCTGCCAATGGCTCCCGCACGCTGCTGTGGAACTGTAACAGCGGGCAGTGGGACCCATTCCTCCTGGAGCACTTCCAGATAGCGGAGAAAATTCTGCCCCCGCTGCAGCCGATTAAATCCCGCTTTGGCGACGTGGAAATCGGCGGTCATTCAGTGCCCGTTTGCCTGCTTAACGGTGATCAGTGCGCAGCGTTCTTTGGTCGCGGAGAACTTGAGCCGGGTGTCGTGGCGGTCAATGCGGGAACCGGTGCCTTTATCGCCACGCTCTGGCCAGAAGACCAGCCTGCACCGGAAGGTCTGTTGAAAACGCTGGTATTTGACGATGGCGTTTCGCGGCAGTTCGTCGCCGAGGGAACCGTCAACGGTGCCGCCAGCGCCCTTAAATGGGCGGCGGGATCCATTGAAAAAAATACGCTGAAAGATATCGACCACTGGTGCCGTGAAGTTTGTGACCCGCCCCTGTTTCTGAACGGTATTGGCGGCCTTGCCGCGCCCTTCTGGGTGCCGGATTTTGAATCTGCTTTTATCACAGAAGGGGGTGATGAGCCCGAGTTGCCGGCCCGAATGGTTGCCGTGCTGGAAAGCATTGTATTTCTGCTAATTGAAAACCTGCATCGTTTGCAGCAGAGCCTAAAGTGCAATTCCATAGTGCTGGGGGGAGGTCTGGCAGAATCAGAGGCCTTTTGCCGGAAACTCGCCTCGCTGTCAGGATTGCCCGTATTCCACCCCGCCGAAACAGAGCTGACAGCCCGGGGTGCTGCCTTCCTGTTGGCGGATAAGCCGGGGGATTGGCAGCAACAGGAGGGTGTGGGGTATCAACCTGAACCAGATAAGAGTCTCTCCATGCGATACTCAAGATGGCAGCAAGCCCTCGAGGCCCGGCTCGATCACCAGTCCTGAGATTCTATTTTGCGCTGAAACCTCTCGGACGAACCCAGAACCAGCTTGCCGTCACGAGTGCGCCGAAAACCGTATAGCAGACAGTAAACACCCATTCAGGCGCCTGATAATAGAGAAGTGATTCGAGCCAGTGGGCCACAAAGCTGCCGGGGTAGGACGCATCACCCGCTTTTTCCCTCAGTTCCATCTCCCAGAGGGTCAGCGGACAGAGCGCCCCGAACCAGGATTGCAGGACGACTATGGTGATAGCCGCGAGATGTGCAAGCCGAAACCAGGGGTTTCGCACCCAGGACCATGAAAGTAGTTTCCCCGCAAGAATGCAAGTCAGGCCGAGCACGACAAAGGCGACGAACATGGCATGCACAACAAGAACGGAATCGGCCGCTAACCTGTAAAGTGTGCTGGACTCCATGAATATCCGGGTAATGTAATGGTTATGGATTTCTATTTAAAAGACCGTTCCCGGTGTAAGAAACGAATCCGGCATCCGGTCAGAGTGCCTTGTGAGCCAGGCTTTCAATCATGCCGCCAATATCAAAGGTTTCCACCATATCGGCGCCGCGACTGAACCATTCAACCGCCGCCTCCGGTTCTTCCACTTCGTAGATGACGGTCGTGCTTTGAATTTCATCCAGCGTAGCACCGGTGGGCACCTTATCCGTATCGCAGAAAATAAACTCCGGGTTGCAGGCACTGAGCTTGTCCTCTTGCAGGTCATTCCAGCTTTTGAGTACCACACCCAGGCGGCGGTAGCCCTGTTGCCGTGCATAGTGGATAAACTGGTCGTTAAAACTGATCAGAACGCATTGTGCCTGAACCGGTTGCAGCGCTATGGACACGGCTTCATAGACCTTCTCAATACCAAAAATCTCAATTCCGCCCCGCTTGACTTCAATAAAGGCCGTGACTTCCGGGTGCTGCTGTAACAGTTCCACCAGCTGCGATAGAGAAGTAATCGGATTGTTTTTAAACCGATCCCCCAGGCGGTCCGGCTCGTAAGCTGATTCACGCAACAACTGCTCAAGTGTGTAGCTGTGGATAAACCCTTCGTGGCCGCTTATGCGCAGCATGGCAATATCATGATAGAGCACCGGTTCTCCCTCGGCGCTGAAAAGCACGTCGGTTTCGATAAAGCGGGCGCCCGCTTCAATGGCCTTGCGGTAAGCCAGCAGGGTGTTTTCCGGGTAGTGCTTCCGGTAGCCGCGATGTGCCACCAGTCTGTCTCTCAGCATTTCAGAGATCCTTTTGGGCAATGGTTTTATCCTACCACCATAAATCCGAATATCTATTGCGATTTATGGGTTGGCTGAATAGAGTGGCTGCTTGTTATTTTTGCGGGGATGTGGGAGTTGAGTCAGGTATCGCTTACGGTGGAAAACGGTTACGCGTTAATGGTTCTGAATGCACCGGCGCAGAGAAATGTGCTGTCGGCGCAGATGTCGCGCGAAATTATCAGCTGTGTCGATAGGGTTGAGAGCGACCCTGCCATTGTGGGGCTGATCATTACAGGAAAAGGCCCGGCCTTTTCTGCCGGGGGCGACCTGGGTGAACTGTTGGCTGTCGGCAGGGGTGAAAGCGAGGGTATCGATGAAATCTACAGCGGCTTTCTGGCCGTTGCCAACTGCACCTTGCCCACCATAGCCGCGGTCAATGGCCCGGCTGTGGGCGCGGGCATGAACCTGGCTCTGGCCTGTGATGTCCGTCTGGCTGCGGAATCGGCGCTGTTCGATACCCGCTTCCTGGCAATTGGTATCCACCCGGGTGGCGGCCATACCTGGATGCTGCAACGGGCTGTGGGCTGGCAGGAGGCTACAGCCATGTTGCTGCTCGGGCAGACAGTCACTGGCAAACAGGCGGTGGCTAAAGGCTTGGCCCTGGAATGTGTGCCGGACCGGGACTTGTTGCCAAGGGCCGCAGAATTGACGGCGGCAATGCGGCACTATCCTCGGGAAGTAATTGTTGAAACCAAGAAATCCATGCGGCAAAGCCGTTGGCTGGTTTCCCATGCCGAAGCCGTTGACCTGGAATGCGAGGCCCAGTATCACTCGCTCCGGCAACCGGGTGCCATTGCCGCACTGACGGCACTCTACGAAAAAATCAGCGGCCGCAACTAGCGGCATTGCAGAGGAGATCTTTCGTCATGTTTAAAAACCTGGAAGTGAATGTGCAGGGCAGGGTCGCTGAACTATGGCTGAACCGACCGCAAAAGCTGAATGCACTGTCACCGGCACTGTTACAGGAGCTGATAGACGCGGCCGATTGGCTCAACGCGCAGGCAGAGGTTCGGGTGGTGATCATCGGAGGGCGCGGTACCACATTCTCCGCGGGTGCAGACCTCTCTGCATTTCCTGCGGTCGGTGAAACCACCGCCAGGGATGTTGCCGATCTTGGCAGGGCGATGGCCGATGCGCTGGAGAACATGAATACCCTCTCCATCGCCCGGATTGATGGCTGGTGTGTAGGCGGCGGGCTGGTTCTCGCCGCGGCGTGCGACCTGCGCATCGCCAGCAGCAGCGCCATGTTCTCCATTCCCGAAGTAGACCTCGGGATTCCCCTGGCCTGGGGCGGTATTCCACGGCTGGTGAGAGAGATTGGTCCGGCTTTGACCAAGGAACTGGTCATTACCTGTCGACCCTTTGATGCGGAAGAAGCACTCGGCGCCGGCTTTTTGAACCGGGTGGTTGAAAGGGGTGAACTGGATCAGGTGGTGACGGAATTGGCAGAGGCGTGCGCCTCGAAACCGCGAATTCCTGTCGCGGCTACCAAGCGACACGTGAATGCAGTAACTGCGCAGATGGTGGGCGTCGGCAATGCCTGGTCAGATGCAGATGGCCTGATCGCTGCCACTACTGACAAGGAATGTGCTGCGGCGCGGGAGGCTTATATCGCCGAACGCAGGAAGCAATAAAAACCAGGACCGAGTCCTTCAGTAACCAACTGCAGCCAGGCCTTCCACAATAGCCAACAACCCGGCGATGCCGGCGATCGCCAGTATCGCGGGGCGGATGGATTTCCCTGTCAGCCAGGGCTTGAGAAGGGTTGAAAGTAAAAAGCCGGTTACCACTCCGGGTATCATCCATAAAAATAGTTTCACATCACCATAGTCAAGCGCGCCGGTGGCGGAGAAGGTAATAATGGCAACAATGCAGGTGCATAGAAAGAAGGCTGGCAGGTTGGCGCGGATGGTATCGGCATCGGCTGACTGGTAGAGAAGCGCCACCGGTGGGCCACCAATAGAAGTGCAGGCGCCCATGAATCCCGAAACAAACCCTGCTGCAGAGCTGGTGAAAGGCGTGATGCGCGGGTTTTTCCCCAGCAGGCTCATCACAACAGCAATCAGGATCAGTGTCCCGAACACAATGCCAAACTGGCTGGCACTCAGATACATCAGAAGCATCGCGGCGAGAATCACGCCCAGCCCGCCACCCAGTATTGTCCAGGACAAACTGCGCAGTTCTACGTGTTTCCAATCGCGCAGTATCAGCAGGCTGCAGAGCAGGGTAGAGGTAAGAATAATCGGGATCGGAACGTAGTCAGGGTTGATCAAGTAAAGCAGTGGTGCCGCCAGCAGGGCGATACCGTAGCCGATGACACCCTGGATACAGGCACCAATGGCGAGTACAAGGTTGGCCAGAAGTATCTCTAACATATGGCCTCTGCCTGATTTCTAGCGGCCAGCCATGCAGAAGGCTGGATTGAACCAATCACCATATGACGGTTGCTGACAGGATCAGTCTACAGCAGCTTCTTCTCGCCGGCCGCCACCGTTTGGTAGATCAGCGTATTGATGGTCATCGGACCAACACCGCCAGGCACCGGCGTCAGAGCGCATACTCTGTCGTGAAGAGGTGCCAGCTCGATGTCGCCTACACCGCCCGGGTGGTAACCGGCATCGACCACGATTGCCCCGTCTTTGATCCAGTCGGCCTTGATGAACTCCGGCCTGCCGACCGCGCCCACCACGACATCCGCCTGCCTGACAAGGTTGGCAAGGTTCTGTGTTTTTGAGTGACAGATAGTGACAGTCGCGTTGGCGTTGAGAAGCATCATTGCCATCGGTTTGCCGAGAATCGGGCTGCGGCCGACCACAACGGCATTCTTGCCGGCTAGCTCAATCTCGTAGGCAGCCAGCAGACGCATAATACCCTGCGGTGTGGCAGAGCCATAGGCTTCCTCGCCCATTGCCATGCGGCCAAAGCCGAGGCAAGTGACGCCGTCCACATCCTTTTCCAGGGCGATGGCATCAAAACAGGCGCGTTCATCGATTTGCGAGGGCACCGGGTGTTGCAGCAGAATGCCGTGGCAGTTGGGGTTGTTGTTCAGTTCCTCGATTTTTGCCAGTAATTGTTCCGTTGTAATGGTATCTGGCATCTCCACGGCAATAGATTCCATGCCGATACGCCTGCAGGCGTTTTGTTTCATGCGGACATAAGTGGCTGAAGCAGGGTCACCGCCGACCAGTATCGTCGCCAGGATGGGTGTGTGACCACCGCTGTTTGCTTTCAGCCGCGCGACGCGCTCGCTGAGTTCCTGTTCTGTCTGCTGGGCAACGGCCTTGCCGTCGAGTAGGAGGGCGGTCATCAATGGCTTTCCGGGTCAACTTTAGGAGGCGCGCATTTTCGCACTTTCACGGTTGTGTGTGAAGTGAAGCGGGGCAGGGAGGGGTTATTTTCCGTTGACGATGGGGTTCGCCGACAGTATGATGCGCGCTCTCGAAAGGAGCGTTCGAAATCTCATATTTCGATACAGTCGGGGATTAGCGCAGTCTGGTAGCGCGCCTGCTTTGGGAGCAGGATGTCGGGGGTTCAAATCCCTCATCCCCGACCATTTTTTCGAGCGTTTTTTTGAGCCGTATGTCGAGTGGCTGTGGCGAGATAGACGGTGATACTGTGCGCCCGTAGCTCAGCTGGATAGAGCAACGGCCTTCTAAGCCGTCGGTCAGAGGTTCGAATCCTCTCGGGCGTGCCACATTACCCCCGGAGAGGGGGCTATAAGCTAACGGATGGCGCAAGGCTCATAACAATGGTGGCTGTAGCTCAGATGGTAGAGCCCCGGATTGTGATTCCGGTGGTCGCGGGTTCGATCCCCGTCAGCCACCCCATTGTTCTCAATGCTTTTCAGCGGTTTTTTCCGAGTAAATCCTTAAACTGTGCATGAACCATGCCCAGTTTTGCCCCCTGCAATCTCTGCACATATTCCATTTCCTGTCGTATAGACCTGCATCTGCCCCTCATCTGTCCCCAGATCGTATGCTTTCCTTTTTCTATTTCCAGCGGCAACGCCTGGGCTGGCTGCGAATCAACGGGGTTGCATGCCTCACCTGTGATCGTTATCGAGCGTCTTGAAAGATAAGATTTGCGGCCGGGTTTTTTCACCAGCGACCATTAGTTTTGCGTCGTTTTGACCCTGTGAGCTGATGAGTTTTTCGATCGATCATTGCCTCCCGGTTTGAGCGATGTGCTTCCACCTTAACGGCTCAACAAGCGGATTTGGATGTGCCCCTGTTTTCTGCTATTCCGTCCGGACGGCAGAGCCATGGCCTGAAGGGCCGGATAGCAAAAAACCTCTCTGTTTTGCTGTTTCTAGACGACTGCTGATTAAGGCGAGATGAAGTAAAAAACTAAAAAGTGATCCGGCACAGCACTCCATTCGTAATTAGGAATGACACGTCACATTGCCAGTTAAAAGGAGTTCTCCTTGATCAAAAGAATGCGAATGCTGATGATTGCCTCG
>JBFFTH010000101.1:0-7448 GCA_041571855.1 Porticoccaceae bacterium | reverse complement strand
GTCGCATCAACGCGCTGCTGGTACCAGTCGGCGGCCTCGAGCTCTTCCATCAGGGAAACGATAGCCCGGTGCAGGTCTTTAGTATCCTCGGAAAGAATAGCCAAATCTTCGTGATAGCCTTCGCTAGCCATAGTGATAGCTCCTGTAGTGCATGGGTCGAAAGTTTTTAGATCGTAATTAATATGCAGCAGTATTGCACGTTTAATTGTTTTCGATCCTGGCTCCTTCCGAGAGGGCGGCATCATCAGCTCGTTTTGCAGTCCTCACGTCCAGCCGCAACAAGTCTGCTGCCATCAGGGGGCGTGCTGTCAGTAATTCCTGCTCGGAAGAGCGGGTCAAATAGCCATCCAGAGAGAATGCAGAATGGAAACTTTTACAAAGTCATTGTAAAAGTTTCAAAAACAAGACGTTGTCTGGCGGCAGGTTAGCAGCGAAGTTTCGGCGGAAAGTAGAACAGGCTGCCTCTCCGAGGCAGACAATCAATAGGGGCCGCTTCGCCCTTGAGGCCATGGAAGCCACGCCAATCGCAGCAACTGTGCTGCATTGCGGTGGCTAACAGTTAGCCAGTCTTCGTACTAATTTCCCCGATCGACTGATTTTATCCCGTGGCGAGATCATCTGCTCAATGGCCAAAAGCTTCGCTTTTCATCTTGGCATGAAAGCTGCAGGTAAAAGTTAATAGCCAATACTTGAATCGGTGAATACCGGTTCGGCGTGAAATGGGCAACTCCGGGAGGAAGATGATGAAAAATACAGCGAGGCGGAAATTCATGGTGGCTTCACCGGCAGTGGCCATGATCGGTGCCGGTCTGCCAACAAAGACGGATAATGATGCGTTAAACGCTGCTGACAAGAACGCTGCTGGCAAGCCCGCCGAGCCGGTTGCCACAGATGCCTGCCTTGAGAACAAGGTTGAGAGAGCATTCTTACGCAACCGGATTTTGAAAAACTGCACCATCAGCAGCCGGGTCAGAATGGGTGAGGCCGTGCTACGGGGTTCACTCCAGACGGAAGTTGTCAAGCAGCTGGCAGAGCAGGTGGCATTGCGTATCGAGGGTATCAACTCCGTGGATAACCAGTTGCAAGTTGAGACATACACCGGTGGCGACCTAAATGGGACCGGCCAGTCGTCATTTGTGCAGGAAGCGGCAACAGAGGTAAAGGAACAGGGGAGTGAGGGTTGAGTGGTGAGCGCTGATATTGATTCTACAGAATTGATCGATTGCAAGGTCTTCAGAGGCAGTGGTGAGTGTCTAGGTCATATCGATGAGCTACTGATCGATCCCTTCAGCGGCATTGTGAAAAGCCTGATACTGGCGGATCAATATGGGGATAAATTTGTGCTGCCCTGGTCGGCAATTCTTTACGACAAGACTCGGCGCAACTTCATGCTATCGCCCGTCGGTGACTCGGTTCTGCGCATGCACCGCCGTCCTTCATCCCCGCCTGTGACGCTGGTGCCTCAGTCTGCCCCATAAGTCTTTAGCTTGTTGTAAAGCGTTTTCAGCGAAATGCCCAACTCGCCGGCGGTTTTCTTCTTGTCGCCGCCCGTCTGTTCGAGAGTGGCAAAAACCAGTCTGCGTTCGGTTTCGTCCAGTGAGCTGCCGACAGAAACTCTAAGTACATCCTCCGTTTCTATTGCAAATGCGCCGTTATCGAGCTGAGGGAAGTGCCCGGGTTCAAGTTTTTCACCTGCCATCAGGTAAGCGCGCTCGACCGCGCTTTTAAGTTCCCTGACATTGCCTGGCCACGAATAGCCTGAGAGATGGTCGACAACCCCCTGATCCAGGGTTTTGCCGGTGTTGTTGGCCTCGTTCAGTTTGTTCAGGAAGTGCCCTGCAAGTCCCGCTATATCCGAACCACGTTCCCGCAATGGCGGCATCTGTAGGGTGAATTGCGCAATCCTGAAGTACAGGTCTTCGCGCATCAGGGAGTTTTTGACGGCGTCTTCCGGGTCGCGGTTGGTGGCGGCAATAATCCGAACATTGGAAAAAAAGCTGCGTTCACTGCCAACAGGGCGGAATTCTCCCGTTTCCAGGACGCGTAAAAATTTCACCTGCAGATCCATTGACATTTCGCCGATTTCATCCAGAAACAGCGTGCCACCATCGGCCTGCTGAAAGTAGCCCGAGCGCTTCCTGTCGGCGCCGCTGAAGCTGCCTTTTTCATGCCCGAACAGCTCGCTCTCGACGAGATCGGCGGGAATGGCGCCGCAGTTCATGGCGACAAAGGGTTTGCCACAACGCTCCGAAAGCTGGTGGATGGTTCTTGCAGCCAGCTCCTTGCCGGTGCCGCTTTCTCCCACCAGCAACACCGATGTTTCTGATTGTGCGACCTTGCGCAATGTTCGAAAGAGCTTGTGCATTGGCCGTGAGCTGCCATGCAACAGACCGAACTGGTCAAGAGGGCAGTTATTTGCCTTGTGCTCGTTATCGGCATTGGCTTGCTGCTCAGCCAATGCGTCCTGCAATAGCTCGCGCATAAACTGGAGGTTCAGCGGTTTGCAGAAAGCGTAAGTCGGGGCCTCGACGCCGTTCATTTTGCAACTATGGTCCTCCCCGCTGTGAATCAGCGCAACGTCGGCTTGCCGCAGGTTTATATCCGAAAGCAGCGAAATGTTGTCCTCGGTCAGCAACTGCGGGGAGAGAAAAGCGAACAGGATATGGGGTTCTGAAGCCAGGGCGCTGTCAATCTCTGCGCGAGTGGTGCACTCGATCAGCCTAACGCCCAGCTCAGCTGCGATCGATTTCAGGTCGTTATTGTTGTCCTGGTCGCTGTCCCCAACAATAACTGCCCAACGGTTGGTTTGCATGAGGGAACCCTCTAGCTGTTGTTTTCTGTTTTGTACGGTTGATGGTCAAGTGAAATCAGCATATTTTGATGTTCAGAGGTCAACTTGCCTCGGTTGTACCCCTATAGCTTCACCGGGGGTCTTTGAAATCCCTGCCGGCAGTGCACCAGTGATGGCCTCCTGTGCGGCAGCAGGCCCAGGTCGAGCTGCCACTGGTGTCGCTGCCTGCAGCCTCAGGCATTAAACCGGTTTTTCCAGAAGCTGGGTGAAAGGGGCGTAATCCTTTAAAGGTTCCAGTGCCGGATCAGTGGCCAGCTCATTGCGGTAAAACTCTGAACGCTTCAGTGCTTCTGAAAGGAAGTTTACTGCCTCTTCAAATTGAGCCATTGCTGCATAGGCGCAACCCAACTGGTAGAAGGCGTGGGCATTGTCCGGATCGATAACCAGGGCCTGGTTGCACAGGTTAATCGCCCATAACGGCTCCTGCAGTTCCAGTGCGGCATCGGCTTTATACGTCAGTGCCTCGGTGTTTTCCGGCAGCAACTTCAATATTTGGTCATAGATTTTAATTTTATTTTTCGGGCTCGCTTCCTGCCCTGCCCGGAGCCAGAGGGAATGGACGTCCTGTGTGAGCGCTATCTCTTCGCGGTTTTCTTCGATCAGCGCGGTTTTTTGCTTGAGCTGCTTTTCTATGCCGTGCAGCCGTTTTTCATAGGTTTCAACCAGCTGGGCAATTTCCTGGTCTGCCATCGAATGCACGCGTACCTTCAGGTCGCGAATGGAATGCCAGCCTGCGATTACCATCACCGAGCTGGCGGCCGCGATCATGTAAAAGAAGTAGGTGATAGTGTCTGTTGCATACTGTACTCCCCGGTCAATGGAATTGAGCTCACGGTCGACCACTTGCTGAATGAGCTCGTTTTTCTGTGCGGCCATATCGGCACGCAGCTGTTTGAGCTCTTCCAGGACATACAGCTCGACAAAAGGCGAGTTGGCGATCCGCTCGCCAAAAGCCGGTTTTTGTTCATCAGCCGGCTCACTGGCGTAGCTGACGCCGCCGAGTATCAGCAAAAATGTTACGAGGAAAGTGATTACGCTGCGCATATCGCATGACCGTGTTCGTGTACCTCGACCAGGCAGCGGTGCAGGCCCCTGACTGCCGGTTCGTAATCCCGCTCATCAACGACAAACTGCATATCGACTTGACGCATCGACTGGTGCATGGCCTGCACATTGATATTTTGCTCCGCGAGTGCCGAAACGGCCCGGGCAAGAATGCCGGTAACCTGCATGTCGCTGCCGACAGCGGAGACGATAGAGCACTTGCGTTGGTCGAATTCGGCGTCCGGGTAGACGTCTTCCAGCACCGTGCGCAGGCGTTTTACGGTTTTCAGGTTGGTGGCCAGGTAGTGAGTGATCGTGTTGGCGTTGATATCCTTGGCCACAATTGGCACTTTGAAGCGCCGCAAAACGGCCAGGATTTCACGGTCATATAAATCGATCTGCCCCACCATGTCCTGATCGAACAGTTCCAGTGCGTAGACCCCCTTGCAGCCGGCTATGATTTCCACACAGGGTTCATCGCTGACATAGTCCGAGGTGATCAGGGTGCCGCAGTGCTCAGGTTCGAAGGTGTTCTTTATTCGCAGGGGAATATTATTCTGGCGCAGGCCCTTTGCCGCCTTGGGGTGGATGGCTTCCATGCCCAGGTTGGCCAGCTGGTCCGCAACGTCGTAATTGGTGCGACCAATGGGTACTGCGTTTTCCTCTCCAACCAATCGGGGGTCGGCGCTGCTGAGGTGAAACTCCTTATGAATAATGGCTTCCGCCGCATTGGTTAAAACGGCAATGCGACTGAAGGTCATTTCACTGTAACCCCTGTTAAAGTTTGCCATCAGACCACTGTCGCTATGGGCATAGCCGGTCACGATCGGCAGCTGGGTTGCCAGGTCAATTGACTCAAATGCATTGCGGATGCGGTCATCAAGAGGCATGTGGTTGGCCGTTTGCCAGCCGCTAAGGTCGACAAAACAGGCATTGACCCCGTCTCGTTGCAGCAACTCGGCAGTATTCCACGCGCTGTGTACTTCGCCGATGCTGGCCAGCATTTCCCTGACCGTATTCAGGTGCTCAGCCAGCGAAAAGTGGCCATGGCGGCACAAGCGCTGTAAATCGGAAAGACATTCCGAGGCCGCATCGAGTCGCCGGTCGATAAAGCGGTTAGCGCGCGCCAGCGCCTGCTGGTCGGTAAAAAGCTCCCGGTTGATGTCGTGCAGTTTATTTCTGAGCGCACCCAGGGCCTCTAGCCACGCTTCGTCCTTTTCGCTGCTGGCAAAAAGACTGTAGATCCCCGGCTTCCCCGATTTTTTATGTTCCAGCAGTTCATTGGTGACGCCGCCGTAGGCAGAGACAACAAATATTCGCTGGTAGAGGCTGTCACCGGAGGGCTTTAAGATAATGTTGTCGCGCACTGCCCGATAATCGCTCATGGACGTGCCGCCAATTTTTTCCACACTGTGAAGTTTTTTCATATCCAAACTCATTGTTAACCTTTGTTCATTGTGCACATCTGACAAAAGACGGGTGGCCGGAAGCGAAAGCGTGCGGGCGGAGGGATTCCGCATTGCCAATCGTTTTAGCTCCGCTTCGCAGGGGTGCCGAGACGACCCATGTTGTCTCTCAGGCCGTCACCTCGCGTCTTTTGCCTTTGGTGAAGTACATGATGGTGTTCCCTCGCTGGCCGTGGTCACCGGGCTATGGCTTCCGCTTCCAGTTCATAGGCGCCTTCCTTGTTGTGAACTTCCTTGCCGTTCAGGGGCGGATTGAAAACGCAGGCCAGCTTCATTTCTTTAAAAGCGCGCAATGTGTGCTTGTCATGCTGGTTGAGGTTGTAGAGGGTGCCGGGAGTAATGGGGTATTTTCTACCATCCTCATGGGTTTCCACCTCGCCTTCGCCGGAGATGCAGTAGACGGACTCCAGGTGGTTCTGGTAATGCATCTGGAAGTCAGCGCCCTGGAAGATGGTGGTAATGTGAAAAGAGAAGCCCATGCCGTCATCTTTCAGCAACAGGCGCGTGCTCTCCCAGTTGCCATCCGGAGAGACAATACGGCGAGCGGATTTTTCGGCTTCCTTCAAATTTCTAACTATCATTTGATACGATCCTTTTGTGTCCTCAATTCAAGTTCAATCGTTTATTTACGAGCCACTCTCGCTGGTCATCAACCGATGAATGCGGCAAGGCGGTGTGAATCATTGCCTTTCGCCAGGCCAGCTCAGAGTGTCGGTTGACCGGGTGCGCCGGTTAGATGCTGGCTACCCGGATTTTGTCGTCCTGGTCGTCGAAATAGTCAACTTCCTCGGGGATAGACTCTTCACCGGCACACACTTCCTTAATCGCCTGCTCGACGATGTCGATTCCCGCCTTCAGGTCTTCATCGCCGATCACCAGGGGACAAAGAATCTTCACCACCTGGTCGTCCGCACCGCTGGTTTCGATAATCAATCCCTTTTGGAACGCCTTGTGGGTGATTGCTCCGGCCAGCTCGCCGTTGATGCAATTGATACCCTGGAACATGCCGCGGCCACGGGTGGTAAATTTGCCCTCGCCATACTGCTCGACTATGGCATTGAGGCGCTCAGATACATACCGGCCCTTGCGCTTGACCTCTTTCGAGAAACTATCGTCCGACCAGTAGTGATCAATGGCCGCCTTTGCGGTGACAAAGGCAAGATTGTTGCCTCGGAAAGTACCGTTGTGCTCGCCGGGCTTCCACTGATCCAGTTCCGGCTTCATCAGTACCACGGCGAATGGCAGGCCGTAGCCGGCCAGTGATTTAGACAGGGTAATGATGTCCGGCTCGATGCCCGCCTCCTCAAAGCTGAAAAAATCGCCGGTGCGACCACAGCCTGCCTGGATGTCATCGACAATCAGCAACATATCGTGCTTTCTGCAAACGGCCTGCAAATTTTGCAGCCATTCGATGCTCGCGGCGTTAATGCCGCCTTCGCCCTGAACGGTTTCGACAATAACGGCGGCGGGGGAGTTAATACCGCTGCTTGAGTCGGACAGGACCTTGTCCAGATAGGCGGTAGTATCCATGTCTTCCCCCAGGTAGCCATCGAAGGGCAGGCGATGGATGCCGCTCAGGCTGACACCGGCGGCATTGCGATGATGGGAGTTGCCGGTAGCCGCCAGTGACCCGAGGCTCACGCCGTGGAAGCCGTTGGTAAAGGTGACAATGTTCTGCTGGCCGCTGACGTTGCGGGCAATTTTCATCGCGGCCTCAACGGCGTTGGTGCCGGTGGGACCGGTAAATTGCACCACGTAGTCCATGCCCCGGGGTTTGAGAATTTTTTCGCTGAAGGCCTCGAGGAATTCGCCCTTGGCCCTGGTGTGCAAATCAAGGCCATGGGTGATGCCATCGTCATTGATATATTGCAGCAACGCCTGCTTCAGCACCGGGTTGTTGTGGCCATAGTTCAGGGTGCCTGCGCCCGCCAGGAAGTCGAGGTAGCGATTACCTTCTTCATCGTGGAGGAAGGAGCCCTGCGCCTTGTTAAAAACCCGTGGGAATGAGCGAGCGTAGCTCTGCACTTCGGATTCGATTTCTTCAAAAATTTTCATCAGTATTCCTCCTTTAATTTTCAAGATGTATT
>JBFFTH010000100.1:0-7477 GCA_041571855.1 Porticoccaceae bacterium | reverse complement strand
CACCGGTTAACTGGTCAAACTCGCCACCTTCCTTGCGCACTTTCCATCCACTGATATCGGGGTTGCGGAGTGACCTGCCGTTAAAATCAAGTACCCAGTTGCTCTTGTTGATGTCTATCTTGTCGCCCAGGCCGGGTGTCTCCTGATGCTTTACCACCCTCACACCGGCAATGGTGCCGTCCAGATTTATTCCGATCAGCATCTTGATATCGCCGTTATAGCCATCGGGTGCAATGGCAGAGATGATAACAGCTACAGGCCTTTGTCCATCCATCGCAACATGGGCCAGGGGTTCATCCCTCGCTTCCAGGCCGAGCGTCGACCACAGGTGGCCGGGTATAGAGAGGGTGTCTACCAGCATATCGTTGCTATGGCGCTCGGCGGGTATTATTTCCAGCAGGGCTTTTTGCGCCGCCTCCCGCTCAGCGGCGACAATGCGATCCCTGGTACCAAGATAGGTGCCCGCCAGCAGCAGCGCGGTAATGGTCGCGCAGATGCCCAGAATAATACTGTTGTTGCGAATCGAGTTAATCAGCATCTGGCTTCTCCGTTGCGCGACGGCGTTTGGCCTGTCCATAAGTGCGGGGGAGGGTGTAGTTATCGATCAGTGGTGCCGCGAAGTTCATCAGCAGCACGGCAAATGCGACGGCGTCGGGATAACTTCCCCAGGCCCTGATGATAAATACCAGAATGCCCACCAGGGCGCCATAAATTATGCGGCCCAGTTTCGATGTCGCTGAGCTGACCGGGTCGGTCAAAATAAAAAATGCTCCCAGCATTGTTGCACCACTCAGCAGATGGAGCTGTGGTGAGCCGTGGCTTGAAGAGCTGCCGCCATCGTAGAACAGTGCAGACATGAGTGCCAGGCCGGCCAGCATGGACAAGGGCGCATGCCAACTGAAAACCCGGTGATAGAGCAGAAAGAGACCGCCGACCAGAAAACCAAGGTTGACCCACTCCCAGCCAGCGCCAGCCCATTCGCCGTGAATAAAAGTCGGCTCGGTCTGGTAGACCTGGTCAATCAGCAGACCAGTGCTGTGCTTCAGTGTATCCAGCGGTGTCGCTGCAGTGACTGCATCAACCGTTTCAGCAGTGAAAGAGCGAAACACAATCTGCAGCGATTCGGCGAGCCCGGGGGCGTTGACGCCTTCCGGGAGCAACGGATAGGGGGCGGGCCAACTGGTCATCTGTACCGGAAATGAAATCAGCACCACCACGTAGCCTACCATCGCCGGGTTGAAGGGGTTGAAACCGAGACCCCCGTAAAGGTGTTTGGCTATCAGGATGGAAAAGGCGGTACCGACCACCACCAGCCACCACGGCGCCAGTGGGGGCAGTGCCAATCCCAGCAAAACCGCTGTCACCAGCGCACTGTAATCTCGCAGGTAGAACATTACCGGGCGATGACGCAGATACACAACAGCAGCTTCACAGGCAATTGCGGTCACAGCGGCAATGAAAATATTGATCAGGGATCCCCAGCCGAAAAACCAGCTCAGGCAGACAAGTCCCGGCAGGGTGGCGACAATCACCAGTTGCATGACGTGGGCCGTGGATTTGTCGCCGTGGGCGTGGGGAGAGGTGATGTTAACCAGTGCCACTTTCTAGCTCTCCTCGGAGGTGGTCGGGCTGCCGTGCTCGGCAATATGCTGAGCCAGCTTTTGCTGCGAATCTTTCAGCTTCAGCTTGATGTTTTCGACCTTGGCCAGCGCCTGCTCCTGTTGCTCCTGGGAACCCTCACTGAGCATTTGCTGGTATTTGTTTTCTGCGACCTGAAGTCGGTTTTGAACACCGTTGATGGCCCTCTCCAGCTTGGCCTGAATGTCCGCCGGGGTCTCGCTGGCGCGTTTCGCGGCGGCACGGGCAATGGCTGCCTGGATAATATCGTCAGCCGAATCAGGTTTTTCGGCTGTCTTGGTTTGTTTCTTCGCCTCCAGCGCAGCAAGTCGGCGCGCTTCCTTCTTGGCGGCTTTTTCAGCCTCTATTCGTTCCTCGCGCTGCTTGCGAAATTCAAAGCGCTCACGGGCGTGATCAGCCTTCGCTTTTTCCTTGCGCTGCTTCAGAATCTCGCCTTTGCTGGCGCGGTAGTACTGCACCAGCGGGATGTTGCTGGGGCAGACGTAGGAGCAGGCGCCGCATTCAATGCAATCAAACAGGCTGTGAGCCAGGAGCTTGTCATAGTTTTGTGCCCGTGCGTGCCAGAAAAGCTGTTGCGGCAGCAGGCTGGCGGGGCAGGCTTCAGCACAGTTGCCACAGCGGATACAAGCCTGGGCCGGGGGCGGGGTTGGCAATTCCTCCTCGGTGGGCGCCAGCAGGCAGTTGGTAGTCTTGACAATCGGTGCTGCGGTATCGGTAATGGCAAAGCCCATCATCGGGCCACCCATAATCAATCGTGAACACCGCGATGGGTCAAAGCCACTATGAGTGAGGAGATGATCGATAGGCGTACCTATCAATACACGATAATTCCGCCTGGTCGCAAAAGCATCACCGGTGACCGTGGTGATTCGGGAAATCAGGGGTTCGCCCCGAGCTATTGCCCTGTAGACGGCATGGCAGGTACCCACATTCTGGCAGACAATACCGATATCGCTCGGCAGGCCACCGCTGGGCACTTCCCTGCCGGTCAGGATCTGGATCAGTTGCTTTTCACCGCCTGAGGGGTACTTGGTCGGGAATTCAACCAGTTCGATGGCAGTATCTTTCAGCAGCGGCTGCAGTGCCTCGTACGCTTTTGGCTTGTTGTCCTCAATACCGATCAGGATTGTTTCCGGATTGCCCAGCAGGTGGGCCAGGATCTTAATCCCCTCGACAATCTCTGTTGCCGCTTCCTGCATCAGGATGTCATCGGCCGTGATGTAGGGTTCGCACTCGGTGCCGTTGAGAATCAGTGTGTGTATGGGTTTGCGAGGGCTCAGTTTTACTGCAGCAGGAAAACCGGCTCCACCCATGCCGGCAATGCCAGCATCACGGATGCGCTCCAGAATTACAGCGGGCTCGGCATCGAGGTAATCCATCACCCCAGCGTGTTCAATCCATTCGTCGCGACCATCGCTCTCGATGGTGATGCACATTTGAGGCATGCCGGAGGGGTGCGGTACAGGGTGCTCGCCGATAGCAGCTACTGTTCCGGATGTGGGCGCATGGGCGGCGGTGCTGACGATGCCGCCGGGACTGGCAATCATCTGCCCTTTCAGTACCCGGTCGCCAACGGCAACGACGGGTTTTGTCGCTGCCCCAATGCTCTGCTGAAGCGGCACCACAAGTCTGTCGGGCAGGGGCAGCTCTCCGATACCCGACTCCAGTGACTGGGTTTTGTTTTCAGCCGGGTGGATGCCGCCGGTCAGTGGGTAAACTTTCCTCATGCGGCCTTACTCCCACCCGATGGGGAATGGGTGCGATCGGTGGCGATCAGGTTGCCCTTGGCTTGTTCGGCGCTTGACGGCGGCAGCGACCATTTCCAGTCAGCAAAATTCGTTGCAACAGGCACCATGTCGATACAATCAACCGGGCATGGTTCCACACACAGGTCGCAGCCGGTGCACTCGGAGGTGATAACCGTATGCATCATCTTGGCAGCGCCGAGAATAGCGTCGACCGGGCATGCCTGGATGCATTTCGTGCAGCCGATGCACTCTGCTTCACGAATAAAAGCGACAGTGGCCACATCGGTTTCTTCACCGTGCTCTTCATCGAGGGCGGGAGCGTCTACTCCGAGCAAGTCGGCGATGGCGTTGATGGTTGCCTGGCCGCCGGGGGGACACTTGTTGATGGGGCCGCCAGCGGCAATTTCTTCAGCGTAGGGGCGGCAGCCGGGGTTGCCGCATTGACCGCATTGGGTCTGGGGCAGAAGGGCGTCAATCTGGTCAACAATCGGGTCACCCTCGACTTTCAGTTTGACCGAGGCAAAACCCAGTACCGCACCAAAGATGATCGCCAGCCCCACCATGGCGATAAAGGCGGCAAGAAATGGATGCTGGAGCAGGGATTCGTACATAGGGTTTGTCTTACACCAATCCGCTGAATCCCATAAAGGAAAGTGAAATCAGGCCCGCCGTAATCATGGCGATCGCTGCACCCCTAAATGGATTTGGCACATCCGCAACTGCAAGGCGCTCGCGCATGGCGGCAAACAGGACCAGTACCAGAGAAAATCCAAGCCCGGCTCCGGCGCCGTAAATCGTCGACTGAAACAGGTTATGATCCCGCGTGGTGTTTAACAGGGCCAGGCCGAGAACCGCGCAGTTGGTGGTAATCAGCGGCAGGAATACCCCCAGGACCTTGTACAGCAGGGGGCTGGTTTTCTCGATAAACATTTTGGTGAATTGCACGACAAAGGCAATCACCAGGATAAAGGCAATGGTTTTCAGGTACTCGAGGTCAAGTGGAATTAAAATCCATTGGTTGACCATATAGCTTGACATGGCCGCCAGGGTCAGGACGAAGGTAGTGGCTCCGCTCATGCCTATGGCGCCTTCGAGTTTATTGGAGACCCCCATAAACGGGCACAGGCCGAGAAACTGAACCAACACAAAGTTGTTCACGAGAATAGTGCTAATCAGAATAATAAAAAATTCCTGCATCGACTTTTCGTTTCCCGAAAGCTAGCCCGCTATTATCGGCATAATGCCGGTTGAGGGCTAATCTTATTAGCTATATAAACCTTTGTCAGGGCTATATCAGTAGTGGCCGACCCGGTTGGTGTTCGCCCTTCAGTTGCCGTGGTCCGGCACCTGTGGCCGGCCCTTGCATGGCCAATTGATCAGGTGATTCTTTGCCCGGGCTCTGCGCCGTTGTCCGGCGCGAGCAGATAAATGCCATCTTTGTCACCCGCCGCCAACACCATGCCTTCCGAAATGCCAAAGCGCATTTTTCTCGGTGCCAGATTGGCGACCAGGACGGTGAGGCGGCCGACCAGTTCTTCCGGCTGGTAGCTGGATTTAATGCCGGAAAATACATTGCGGGTCTCGCCACCGATATCCAGCGTCAGTTGCAACAGTTTGTCGGCTCCCTTGACATGATTTGCTGCGATGATTCTGGCAACCCGCAAATCCACTTTGATGAAATCGTCAAAACTGATTTCCGCAGCGATAGGTTCCTCGGCCAGCGGGCCGGTGACGGGCTTGGCAATTACGGCAGCAGCCTCTGCCCTGGTATCTTCAATCATGGCGTTCACTTTTTCCGGATCGACCCGCTGCATCAATGGTTTAAAGGCGTTGATCCGGTGATCGAGCAGAGGCGAGATTTTGCCCTGCCAGCTGAGTTTGTCATTGAGGAACAGCTCCGCCTGTTCCGCCATGGCAGGCAGCACCGGTTTCAGGTAAATCATCAGGACCCGGAACAGGTTGATACCCTGGGTGCAGATCTCCTGTACCTGTTGCGCATTTGCAGGGTCTTTTGCCAGCTTCCAGGGTTCCCTGGCGGCGATATATTCATTGGCGGCATCGGCCAGAGCCATAATTTCCCGCATTGCCTTGCCGAATTCACGTTGCTCGTAGTGATCGGCAATGGTTTCTCCGGCAGTGACGGCCTGCTGCCAGAGAGCCTCATCGGCGATGCTTTTAGCCAGCACCCCGTCATTACCCTTGCTGATAAATCTGGCGCAGCGGCTGGCAATATTCACCACCTTGCCGACCAGGTCGCTGTTCACACGCTGGGTGAAATCTTCGAGATTGAGATCCAGGTCCTCGACGCTGGCTGACAGCTTGGCGGCAAAGTAATAGCGCAGGTATTCCGGGTCGAGATGATCCAGGTAGCTGCGCGCCTTGACAAAGGTGCCGCGGGATTTCGACATCTTCTTGCCATTCACGGTCAGGAAGCCGTGGACGCAGACTTTTGTCGGGGTGCGAAAGTTTGTACTGTGCAGCATGGCTGGCCAGAAAAGCGCGTGAAAGTTGACAATATCCTTGCCGATAAAGTGATAGAGTTCAGCGCTGGAATCCTTGTTCCAGAAGCGCTCAAAGTCGATACCCTCCCGTTCGCACAGGTTTTTGAAGCTGGCCATATAGCCGATCGGTGCATCCAGCCAGACGTAAAAATAATGGCCCGGTGCGCCGGGAATCTCAAAACCAAAGTAGGGCGCATCGCGGCTGATATCCCACTCCTGCAGGCCGGCATCCAGCCACTCGCTGAGCTTGTTGGCTATCTCGGTGGAGACATGGCCATCCCGGGTCCAGGATTTCAGGAAATCAGCGAATTCCGGCAGCCTGAAAAAATGATGCATGGAGTCCTTTTCAACTGGCGTGGCGCCGGAGATAGAGGACACCGGGTTGATCAGGTCGGTGGCCGAATAGGTAGCACCACAGGCTTCGCAGTTATCGCCGTACTGATCCTCGGCTTTACACCTGGGGCAGGTGCCCTTGATGTAGCGGTCAGCCAGAAACATTTCCTTTTCCGGGTCATAGGCCTGGGTGATCTCGCGGTGGGCAATATGTCCGTTGGCGTCCAGGCGCTGGTAAATCAGTTCCGAAAGGACTCGGTTTTCCTCCGAGTGGGTGGAGTGGTAGTTGTCAAAGCGGATGTGAAAATCGTGGAAATCCCGCTCATGTTCGGCTTTTACATCGGCAATCAGCTGCTCCGGTGTGATCTTCAGCTGCTCTGCCTTCAGCATAATGGCAGTTCCGTGAGCATCATCCGCGCAGACGTAGTAACATTCGTGCCCGCGCAATTTTTGGAAACGCGCCCAGATATCGGTTTGGATGTATTCCACCAAATGCCCCAGGTGAATCGACCCGTTGGCGTAGGGCAGGGCGCTGGTAACAAGAATCTCGCGTTGGTCAGTCATGGTTTTCGGGTCGAATGTTGTGTTGGTTGCTGGCAGGGTAAACTGCCTTCCGGCAAAAGGGCGGAACTATAACGGTTTTCCCCTGTTTTTTCATTAGTGGAAGTTTGATTAAATGCGCGCTCGGAGAGCTTTTAAGCGGCTGTTTTTTAACGGCACCCGCCAGCCGCTGCAGCCTGAAATGGCCGGTTTCGGTTTCCACAAGTTCCCGGCTAACACTGCCCTGAGAGGCCGAAAACTGTTGCAGATGAAAGCTGGTGGATCGTCAAAGCGGTCATTCGTTTTTTTAAAAAAGAGAGAAATCTTATGTCGGACAACGCCATGGAACAGTGTCTTGATCAGGTGAAACATATCGTTGCCGTTGCCTCCGGCAAGGGCGGGGTCGGCAAGTCCACTACAGCGGTTAATCTGGCGCTGGCGCTGGCCAGTGGTGGCGCCAGGGTGGGAATTCTGGATGCCGATATCTACGGCCCCAGTCTGCCGGTGATACTGGGCATTCCCTCCGGCACCCGCCCGCGGGTGCAAGGGGACAGGTTTTTCCTGCCCGTGGAGACGATGGGCCTCAAGTCCATGTCGATGGGATACCTGGCCACCGAGCAGACACCCCTGGTCTGGCGCGGCCCCATGGCCGGCAGCGCGCTGGTGCAGATGTTGACTCAGACCCTCTGGGGTGAACTGGATTACCTGATTGTCGAT